>CAIYGI010000347.1 GCA_903925685.1 uncultured bacterium | reverse complement strand
TGCAACGCGTGTTCCTCGGCAACCCCTTTGTGCCGGCGGTCAACACCTCGTGAGCCTCGCCCACGCGCCGGGTTCGGACGCACCGCCATTCACTCTCAGGTGGCCGCCCGCTTTGGGGCGGCTACCTGAGCAGTTACCTTTGCGGTTTCCTTCAGCAGGTGGAACGCTGCTTCCAATCCGGCCATGCGGGCCTTGACGGCGTTCAAGTCGCCGGCCCTGGCCGAATTCTCCATTTCGAAGGCCACCCCGCGCAAGAGCTCCGCGCCCAGGTTTGCGGACGCGCCCTTGATGGAGTGGGCCTGGCGCTCGGCGCTTGAGGCATCGCCGGCATCGAGATAGACCTTCAGCATCTCGATTTGCGCGGGAATGTCCACCAGAAACTTTTCGACGATCTCGCGCGCCAGTGTTTCGTCGTTCATCAGGCGGGCGAGCAAGCCGGCCCGGTCGAAGATCAACGATGAACGATGAACGATGAACGATGAATGCGAAGTCACCCGTTCCGCATTCGTCATTCCGCGTTCATCGTTCGCCTTGGGTAGCCATTTTTCCAGCACGGACGCCAATACCTGGGGATCGACCGGCTTGGAAAGATAGTCGTTCATGCCGGTTTTCAGGCATTTTTCCCGGTCTCCCTGCATGGCGTCGGCGGTCATGGCGATGATGGGAATCCGGCGATTCAGGACCGCAGAGCGGGGATCGCGTATTCGGCGCGTGGCCTCCAGACCGTCCATGACGGGCATTTGCACATCCATCAGCACCAGATTGTAGGGGATCGTTTCGAGGGCTTTGACGACTTCCGTGCCGTCGGCCACGGCGTCCGCATACAGCCCCAGCTTTTTCAGCATGCTCAGCGCCACCTGCTGGTTGACGATGTTGTCTTCGGCCAGCAGGATGCGCGCCGCGCCATGGGGCGTCTCGCGAATCTCCCGGCGCGCGGCAACGGGCCGCTTCGCCTGCCGTAATTTTTTGCCGGCCAGGATCGCGGCCAGACTATCGAAGAGGCCGGATTGCCGCAGCGGCTTGGTCAGGCAGGCGGAAAATCCGGCTGCCTCCGTTTGCTCGGAAAAACCTTGCTGGCCCATAGAAGTCAGCGCCACCAGTTTGATGTTCCGCAAGGTTGCGTCGGCCTTGATGGCGCGGGCCAGCGCAACGCCGTCCATGCCCGGCATCTGCAGGTCGAGAATTGCCAAACGGAAGGGATCGCCCGAATCCCGCGCCCCGCGCAGAGCCTGCAGCGCCGCCGGACCGTCCTGGACCGCTTCCGGCCGCGCGCCCCAAGAGTGGAACTGCGCCGTCAGCACATCGCGGCTGGTGGCGTTGTCATCCGCCACCAGAATGCGCGTGCCGCGAATATCCGCCGGAGCCGCGCTCTTTGGTTCCCGCCCGGCTAGTTTCGTAAAACACGCCGTGAACCAGAATTCCGAGCCCCGGCCTTCCTCGCTCTGCAAACCGATCTCGCCACCCATCAACTTGACGATTTGCTTGGAGATGGCCAGTCCCAGTCCGGTTCCGCCGTATTTGCGCGAGATCGAGGCGTCCGCCTGGGTGAACTTCTGAAAGAGGATGTCCCGCTTGTCCAGCGGGATGCCGATGCCCGTGTCGCGCACCGAAAACCGCACCACGACCTGGTCGTCACGCTCCGACACCAGGCTGGCCAGCACGGCGATCTCGCCTTTTTGGGTGAACTTTATGGCATTGCCCGCCAGGTTGCAGAGCACCTGGCGTAGGCGGCTGGGCGCACCGCGAAGGCGTGCCGGCACTTCCGGCGCGAGGGCGCAGATGAATTCGAGCCCCTTTTCCTGGGCTTGCAGGGCCAGCGGGGCGGCAAAATCGTCCAGCATTTCGCGCAGATCGAAGTCCAGCATTTCCAATTCGAGCTTGCCCGCCTCGAGCTTCGAAAAGTCCAGGATGTCGTTGATGATCGTCAGCAGCGACTCGCCGCTGGCGCGCACGGTCTCGGCGTACTTTCGTTGCTCGTCGCTGAGTTCGGTGTCCAACAGCAGTCCCGTCATGCCGATCACCCCGTTCATGGGGGTGCGGATCTCATGGCTCATGTTGGCCAGAAATTCGCTCTTGGCGGCGTTGGCCATTCCGGCCTGCACGGCCATCTCGTTGGCGCGGGCGGTGACTTTTTCAAGCTCGCGGTTGGTTTTCAAAAGCGCGTCCTCGACCCGCTTGCGTTCGGTGATGTCCCGTACGGTCGCCTGCAAGAAGCGCTTGCCCGCGGACTCGATGCGGGTCAGTAATACGGTGGCGGGAAACTCCTCGCCAGATAGGCTTTTGTGCGTCCACTCAAAGCTGAGCGATCCTTCGCGCATCGCCTTTTCGATCATCGCCATGGACTTTTCGGAGGAAACAGACCCGTCAGGCTGCCGCTCCGACGACAGTTCCCCCGGCGTATGGGAAATAAACTCCTCCAGGCTTTTCGCCCTGAACATCTCCAGCGTCGCGGGATTTCCCGAGGTGAATGTCCAGACAGGCGGCTCAAGGGTCATCAGGGCGTCGCGCGAGCTCTCGAAGAGGCTGCGGAACTTTTCCTCGCTTTTCCTCAGCTCGGCCTGCTGGGCCCGGATGCCCACATCGGTGCGGCGAAGCAGGACATAGATGAAACCCAGCAACAGCGCCAGCACCACCGCGCCGACGGTTCCGCCCAGAACCATCAGGCGCGTGAAGGCCGCTTTGGCGGCCGATACGTCGCGCATGACCAGCAGGTCGCCAACCTCCTTGCCGGAAGCCTCCTTGATGGGCGCCGCGGACATCCGCCAGAACTTCCCATCGAAATCGATCTCACGGTCTGTTTCGCCATGGGAGCGCTCGCCCGCAAAATGGTCGGCCCAGGACGCGAAGTCGTCCGGCAGACGTCCTTGGGCGGCGTAGATCACCACGCTCCGCGTCATGCGGTTCCATTCGGCCCTCCGGCCGAGCAGGTGCATGCCCTGTTCCCACCACTGCCGGCTGAGATGTTCTTTGCGAATGACCACGGCCAGTTGGATGTCGGACCGGGGATGCAAAGTTTGCAGTACGTCATCAATCTCCTTGCCCAGTTCCAGATAGCCGATCAGCGCGCCTTTTTCGACGACCGGCTGCAGCACCCGCAGGGCGAAGACATCCCCGTTGAAGACACCGGCTTGCCCCAACTCGATGCCGGAAGCGGTTTTGCCGGTGCGTTCAGCCTCCATTGCGACAAAGCGGTCATCCTGATCGCCGCGCAATTCCGGCTTGTGGACCCGCAGCAGGCAGACACGATTGGTGGTCAGAAATTTAAAATGCGTGATCCGGTGTTCCCTGTGCAGGGTCTCGAAAACGGGCCGCCAGACGGCCGCCAGACGGTCGGCATCGCCTTCGCGCAGCGCTTTTTGCATGCCCGGATTGGCAGCAATGGGCTGCGCGATCGCGGCCAGGCCGGCGGCTTGCTGGTCCATGGCCACCCGCAGGTTGTAGGAAACATCGGAAATATCGGTGGCGATCTCCACCGCCAGTCTCTGCCGATGCTGTTGATACAGAAGCGCCACCGCACCGGATGTCATAAGCAGCACCATGGCCGCCAGGGGAGGCAGGAGCCGCCGCATGACAGGCTTGGGCGCGGCGTCGGCGTGGCGGGTGGCGGCAAAGACCGTGGCCGTGGCAATCAGCAGCATCAGCATCAGCCCAATCGGCAGCGCCGCCTTCGCGGCCACATCCCATTTCCAGGTGTGGGTGTCGATGTCCATGCCCAGCACGGCAACCACGGCGCCGCTGGGCTGGGCGGTTATCGGAATCAGCGCCGAGACCCACGTGCCCCAGCGGTCGGTGACCGGATCCACGACGACCGCGGTTTTGGTGTCGAAGACGCGGCGGCATCCGGCCAGGATTTCCTCGTAGATCTGCCCGGGCGGGGAGTAGTCCTTCGATCTGGAAGGCTCGCTGTCCATGAAGAAAAACACTCTGCCGTCGGCTTTGCGGCCCATCAGGTAGACGAAACGGCAGCGCGGATCGGATGAACGGATGGCGGCGAATTGTCCCTTCAGCCGCAGATAGGCCGGGGAATTCAGATCGGCCTTGGTGCCGGAGAGCGCCTGGACGCTCTCGATGTGTACTGCCTGCGCCACCATGCGCGACTGTTGAAGCAGGGCGGCGCGCAACTCATGGTCGGCCTGCACGAAAGTCCACCAGGCGAAGCAGGTGCCAACGGCGAAGAGCGTCAGGAGCAGCGCCGCTGGCCTGCGGCGCGGATTATCCCCTTCGGGAATACGCGCTACGTTCGCATCATGCACGGAAAGTTCCCTTCATTGTCTCGACATTTTAGCTTGATTCCCGGCAAATACCCATCACAAATCGATGACTTTCAAAATCGCCTCCAGCAGTTCGCTCTTGGTGTAGGGCTTGGCGACGATGCCCTTGAATCCGTATTCGGCATGGTTTGCCATCACCGGATCGTCGGCGTATCCGCTGGACACGATGGACTTGACCTGGGGGTCGATCGCCATCAGGCTCTTAATCGCTTCTTTGCCGCCGATGCCGCCGGGGATGGTCAGGTCCATGATGACCAGATCGAAAGGCGTGCCGGCATCCATCGCCTGTTTGTATATCTCGACGGCCTCTTGGCCGCCGGGGGCGGTTGCGACCGAGAAGCCGCTGCGCGTCAGTATTTTTTCGGCAAGCACGCGGATGGCATGTTCGTCGTCCATCACAAGAATTCTGCCTTGCCGGGTGGCGGACGGGCTTGCCGCCGCTGGGTGTCTTGCCGTTTCCGCATGGGTGGACTCGGAAGCCGGGAGGTGCAGCGTAAAGGTTGTTCCCTTGCCCGGTTCCGAAACGACGCCGATGTGACCGCCGTGTTTTTTAACGATGGAATAGACCGTTGCCAGACCCAAGCCGTTGCCGGCCTGCTTGGTGGTGAAATAGGGGTCGAATATCCGATCGAGATGCTTGTGATCAATGCCGGTCCCCTCATCCCGCACGGAGATCCTGACATATTTCCCCCGACGGAGACCGGGGACAACCTCTTCCTCGATCTCCGCGTTCTCCAGGGCGATGTACAGGCGCCCGCCCTTGGGCATGGCCTGGCGGGCATTGATGGTCAGGTTGGAGATGACCTGCTGGATCTGCCCTTTGTCCGCCACAGCCATCCACAGAGCTTCGGCCCGGCGATAAACCGGCCTGGTATTGCTACCGGACAAGTCGAAATTCACGATCTCCTCGACCAGCGCGCCCAGGCTGACGTCCTCCTTTCGTTTCCGGCAGACCGCATAGCCGTCCATGCCGGGCATGAAGCTGTCGAGCAGGATCACGTCCGGATCTTCTGCCCGCGCCAGTTCAATGCCCTGCTGCCCGTTCAGAGCCGTCAGGAATCCGGTGCCGGGCAAGTGGTCCGAAATGACCGCATGAAGTGCCGTCAGGTTGTCCCGGTTGTCGTCAATGGCCAGAATTTTCATGGCTCACGCACCAGAAATTCCGCCAGTGCGTTCACTCCCGGTATTCGGCCGGTTGGCCTGCGCGCTCCGGCCTGTAGCGCGCTCGATCGCGTCACGCAGCGAATTCATATTGTACGGTTTTCCGAGAAATGCCTGGGGGCGTTCGAGATGGTCGCCGAGCATGACCTGCGCTTCGTTGTAACCGCTGGTCAGAATCGCCGGCAGGCCGGGGCGCAACGCCCTGATCGCCGTCAGGGTCTCCCAGCCGTCCATGCGCTGCATGTTCAGGTCGCAAAGCAGGCAGCCGATTTCGGTCTTCCGTCGCCGGAAAAGATCCAGCGCCTCGACGCCGTCTTTCGCTTCAATCGCCGCAAAGCCCAGTTGCGCGAGCATGCTCCTGGTCAAAGTACGCACAGACGCGTCGTCTTCGGCCAGCAACACCGCGCCCGCCCGTGCGGGGAGCGCGGACGGACCGCTTGCCGCGATTTCCGCGGCCGGGGTCGCCGTGACAGCCTGCGCCTGCTTGGACAAAGGCAGGAAGACCTGGAAGACGCTGCCGTGTCCCGGGTTGCTCTTGACCACAATGCCCCCGTCGTGCGCCCGTACAATGCCAAGCGCCGCGGCCAGGCCCAGTCCCCGGCCGGTGAACTTGGTCGAGAAAAACGGGTCGAATAGTTTTTCGATATCCCCGCCCGCGATGCCGCAACCGGTGTCCGCTATTTCCAGGCAGGCGTAGGACTGTTCAGCGGGTTGCCAGCCGAAAGGAAAACGGTTCGCCACGGGAATGTCCGCCCGCGATGCCGTTTTGACGGTCAGACGGACGCCGCCGCCGCCGGCCTCCCAGGCATTCGAGAACAGGTTGGTCAGTACCTGCCGAATCTGATTCGCATTGCCGCTGATGCTTGGACCGGGGGAAGGCAGGTCGGTTTCCAGAACCATGGTTTTCGGCATTCCGGCGCTCAATATGTCCAGATTCTGTCGGCAAATATCCGAAAGGTCCAACAGTTCGTGCGCGCCGGACGTTTGTCCGATGGTAACTGCTCAGGTAGGCATCACTCAATGCCGCCTGCATGACGGATGGTTTACGCCCTTCCCGCGAGGGCTGCAAGGCTAAAAATAAAATTATTTTTTGCTGGACTCGGACGGCGGGATGCCGTAATCTGTAATCCAT
>CAIYGI010000346.1 GCA_903925685.1 uncultured bacterium | reverse complement strand
TCCCCAGAGTCTGCCATTGCCTCGTGCAGATCACTTCACGACCGGCCCCAAGCAAGAATTTACGACCGTTCATGTCCACCAAACCAGACTTTGACCCCGAAAAGGACAGAGAATAGAGAAATTTAGATGCGTCTGCCCTGCCCACCCTCCACCCTCAACCTTCCACCTTACTTGGCCGCGGGCTCGGCCGGCGCCGGGCCCTTGCAGAGGGGCAGGGCGGCCAGCTTGGTCAGCAGGTCGTACTTGGCCGCGACCATAATGTTGGCCTGCGCCATCAAACGGTCGGACTCGGCGGCGTTGGACTTCTTCAGTTCGCGGAAGCGGTTTTCCTTCATCGCATGCTCGCTGTAGAGCATCGTGGGCGCCTTGCTGTCGATGGTGAGCGGGTTCTTGCCGGTCTTGGTAAGTTCCGGATTGAAACGGTAGAGCGGGAAGTGACCGGAGGCCACCGCGTCGCGCTGATGCTGCATGCCGTCCACCAGATCGAAACCGTGGGCGATGCAGTGCGAGTAGGCGATGATCAAGGCCGGCCCGTCGTAAGCCTCGGCTTCCGTGAAGGCCTTGACGGCCTGCGCCGGATTGGCGCCCATGGCGATCTGGGCCACGTAGATGTTGCCGTAGGTCATGCTGATCATGCCCAGGTCCTTCTTCATGGATTGCTTGCCGCCCGCCGCGAAGCGTGCGACGGCGCCCATGGGGGTGGACTTGGAAGCCTGCCCGCCGGTGTTGGAGTAGACCTCGGTGTCGAGCACCAGCAGTTTGATGCGGCGCCCGGAAGCCAGCACATGATCCAGTCCGCCGTAGCCGATATCGTAGGCCCAGCCGTCGCCGCCGAGGACCCAGACCGACTTGCGCACCAGGTAGTCCGCGAGGGGCATGAGCTGCTTGCAGACTTCATCGCCGCAGGCGGCGAGCTTCTGCTTCAGTTCCGCCACCCGTCCGCGCTGTTCCTCGATGCCGGACTGTGTGGACTGGTCGGCGTTGCGCACGGCCTTGAAGAAATCTCCCTGGTCCTTGCAGGCATGGCAGGCGCCTTCGATCAGGCGGTCGAGTAGTTCGACGGCCTGCGCGTGGAACTTGTCCACGGCCAGGCGCATGCCGTACCCATACTCGGCGTTGTCCTCGAAAAGCGAATTGCTCCAGGCCGGGCCGCGTCCGTCGGCCCGCTTGGTATAGGGCGTGGTCGGCAGATTGGCGCCGTAGATCGAAGAGCAGCCGGTGGCGTTGGCGATCAGCATGTGGTCGCCGAAAAGCTGGGTGAGCAGCTTGACGTAGGGCGTCTCGCCGCAGCCCGCGCAGGCGCCGGAGAACTCGAAGAGCGGGCGGCAGAGCTGGCTGCCCTTGACCGTGGCCGTATTGACCAGCTTGCGGTCCGTCTCCGGCAGGCCCAGGAAGAAGGCGAAGTTTTCCGCCTCATGTTCGCGGACATCGATCTGCGCACCCATGTTGATCGCACGGCGTCCGGTTTCCTGCTTGGTGGCGGGGTCTTTTTCGCGGGCCGGGCAGGCGGCGACGCAAACGCCGCAGCCGGTGCAATCCTCGGGGGCGGCCTGCACGGTGAACTTCATGCCGGCAAATTCCTTGCCCTTGGCGTCCACCGAGCGGAAACCGCCGGGCGCCGCGGCGAGCGCCTTGGCTTCATAGGCCTTGATGCGGATCGCGGCATGCGGGCAGACCAGCGAGCACTGGCCGCACTGGATGCAGAGTTCCGGACTCCAGTAGGGGATTTCCACGGCGATGTCGCGCTTTTCGAACTGCGTGGTGCCGGTCGGCCAGGTGCCGTCCTCGGGTATGCTGCTGACGGGCAGCGTGTCGCCCTTTTGACGCATCAAGGTGGCGGTCACGGTGCGCACGAATTCCGGCGCGGAGGCCGGAACCACCGGCGGCATTTTGCTCAAGCCGGCGGGCTTGGCGGGATATTTCACTTCCTCCATCGCGGCGACGGCGGCGTCCACGGCCTGGAAGTTTTGTTTGACGACATCCTCGCCCTTGCGTCCGTAGGTTTTCTTGATGGCCTTCTTGAGTCCCGCGATGGCCTCGCTTTGCGGCAGGACGCCGGAAATCGCGAAGAAACAGGTCTGCATGATGGTGTTGATGCGCGCCCCGAGGCCCAAGTCCTGGGCCAGATGATTGGCGTCGATCACGTAGAAACGGATGCGCTTGGCGATCATCTGGGCGGCGAACTCGTCGGGCAGGTGCGACCAGACGTCCCGCGCGTTGTACGGGCTGGCCAGCAGAAAGACCGCGCCGGGTTTGGCGCTGCTGAGCATGTCGTATTTCGAGATGAACGAGAAGTTGTGGCAGGCGATAAAATCGGCCTGCGTGCAGAGATACGGGCTGCGGATCAGTTGCGGCCCGAAGCGCAGATGCGAAACGGTCAGCGCGCCGGCCTTTTTCGAATCGTAGACAAAATAACCCTGCGCGTAGTTGGCCGTGTCGTCGCCGATGATCTTGATGGAGTTCTTGTTGGCGCCGACGGTGCCGTCCGAGCCCAGACCGTAGAACATGCACTCGACGCGATCCTTGTGGGCCGTCTGCCAGGCGGGATCGTAGGCGATCGAGGTGTGCGTCACGTCGTCCTCAATGCCCACCGTGAAGTGGTTCTTGCGGTTTTTCGAGGCCAGATTGTCGAAGACCCCCTTGCACATGGCGGGGGTGAATTCCTTCGAGCCGAGGCCGTAGCGTCCGCCGATGACGACGGGGTAGAACTTGTTCTGCATCCAGCCTTCCGACTGGGCTTCGCCGATCGCCGTGCGGACGTCGGTATAGAGCGGCTCGCCGATCGCGCCGGGCTCCTTGGTGCGATCGAGCACGGCGATCTCGCGCACCGTCGGTGGCAGCGCGGCGACAAAGGCCCTGACGTCGAAGGGACGATAGAGGCGCACCTTGAGCAAGCCGACCTTCTGGCCCTGGGACACCATGGCCTCCACGGACTCGTGCGTCGTTTCGGCGCCCGAGCCCATGATCACGATCACGCGTTCGGCATCCGGGGCGCCGACATATTCGAAGAGTTTGTAGGCGCGGCCGGTGAGCTTGGCGAACTTGTCCATCTGCGCCTGGACAATTCCGGGCGTCGCGGCGACATAGCGGTTGACCGTTTCGCGGCCCTGGAAGTAAACGTCCGGATTCTGGGCGGTGCCGCGGATGACCGGGTGATCGGGAGAAAGTCCGCGGGCGCGGTGGGCGCGCACGAGTTCATCGTCAATCATCGCCCTGATGGTATCGAAATCCACCTCCTCGATCTTCTGCACCTCGTGCGAGGTGCGGAAGCCGTCGAAGAAATGCAGGAACGGAACGCGGCTGTTCAGCGTTGCAGCCTGGGCGACGAGCGCCATGTCCATGGCCTCTTGGACGCTGTTGGCGGCCAGCATGGCGAAACCCGTTTGGCGGCAGGCCATGATATCCGAGTGATCGCCGAAGATGGACAAGCCCTGGCAGGCCAGCGCGCGGGCGGTGACGTGAAAAACCGTGCTGGTGAGTTCGCCGGCGATCTTGTACATGTTTGGAATCATCAGCAGCAGACCCTGGGACGCCGTGAAGGTCGTCGTCAGGGCGCCAGCCGCCAGCGATCCGTGCAGGGCGCCCGCCGCTCCGCCTTCCGACTGCAGTTCGATGACCGCCGGCACGGAGCCCCAGATGTTTTTGATGCCGTTGGCGCTGCGTTCGTCCGCCAGCTCGCCCATCGGAGAAGAGGGTGTAATCGGGTAAATCGCGCAAATTTCGTTTGTGGCATGCGCTACGGTTCCCGCCGCCGTGTTGCCGTCGACCATGATCATCTTCTTGGACATCGTGTGCTCCTTGACTGCTTGTATCCGTTTCAACCCCGCGCCGCCCATGCGTCCGGCGTTTGCGAAGTGGTTTGGTCAAAACATCAAGGATAGCAGGGGAGGCGGCGGATTTCAAGCCGGAATCGTCTCACGTATTCGCCAGCGCTTCCCGTATCTTGACGGCCAGCACCGACAGCACAAACGGCTTCTGGATGAAAGGGACGCCTTTTTCCAGCACGCCGTGGCGCGCGATGATGTCCGCCGTGAAGCCGGACATGAACAGACATTTGAGCCGGGGATTGTCGGCCTTGAGGCGCGCTGCCAGTTCGCGACCGTTCATATGGGGCATGATGACGTCGGTCACCAGCAGTTGAATTTCGCCTGCGTGTTCTTCCGTAATGCGCAGGGCCGCCTCGGGCGTGCCGGCCGCCAGCACGGTATAGCCCAATCCCAGCAGCATGCGTTCGATCATGTTCAGAACGGTGGTATTGTCCTCCACCAGCAGCACCGTCTCGGACCCGCGCACGTCCGGTTTCATGGCCGGACTTTCCGCGAGTTGCGCCGCATCCGAGCCCAGGTGCCGCGGCAAATGTATGCGGAAGGTCGTGCCCTTGCCCGGCTCGCTGTAAACGCCGATATGGCCGCGGTTTTGACGGACGATGCCGTACACGGTGGCCAGTCCCAAACCGGTGCCCTTGCCCGCATCCTTGGTCGTAAAAAACGGCTCGAAAATCCGGCCCTGCATCTCCTTTTCCATGCCGCAGCCGGTATCGCTGACCAGGAGCAAGACATAGTCGCCGGGAAGGAAATTTTCGTAGCGCGCCGCCTGGAGTTCGTCCACATGGACGTTTTCCGTCGCGATGTGCAAGGCCCCTACGCCGTTGATGGCATCGCGCGCGTTGACGCACAGGTTGGCCAGAATCTGTTCGACCTGGCTGGGATCCATCTTGACCGGCCACAGTTTCGTGAGTGGCGACCAGATCAGCTCGATATTTTCGCCGATCAGTCGGCGCAACAACTTGATCATGCTTTCCACGGTTTCGTTCAGGTCGAGCGTCATGGGCGCGATCACTTCTTTGCTGGCGAAGGCGAGCAATTGACGGGTGAGATCGGCGGCGTGTCTGGTCGCGTTTTGAATCTCCTCGAGATCGAGCCGGAGCGGATCGGTCGGTTTCGTCTGTTCGGCGGCCAGCTGCGCGTTGCCCAGGATGGTCTGCAAAATGTTGTTGAAGTCGCGGGCCACGCCGCCCGCCAGTTGCCCGACGGATTCCATCTTCTGCGCCTGCGCCAACTGCGTCTCCAGCCCCAACTGCTCGGTGATGTCGCGCTTGACGGCGACGTAGTGCGCGACCACGCCCGCGGCGTCGCGCACGGGCGAGATCGTCGCCTCCTCGGTGTAGAGCGAGCCGTTTTTCTTCCGGTTTACGAAGTGGCCCTGCCAGGTGTTTCCGCCGGAAATGGTTTCCCACATTCCGCGATAGAACGCCTCGTCCTGCCTGCCGCTTTGTAAAATCCGCGAATTCCGGCCGACGGCCTCCGCGCGGGTGAAGCCGGTCACGCTCTCGAAGGCCGGGTTGACGTACTGAATCGTACCGTTCTTGTCCGTGATGACCACGATCTCCGCCAGCTGTTCGATGGCCACGGCGAGTCTTTCGCGTTCCGCCTCGGTCCGTTTGCGTTCGGTGTTGTCGTCGAGCGACGCGGCCTGCATCTCGATCATGCGCCGGCCGACGTCGACCCGGGCGCGGATTTCCACGGCGTCGAACGGCTTGACCAGATAATCGTTGGCCCCGGCATCGAGTCCGGCGATGATGTCGACTTTTTCGCCCTTGGTGGTCAGCATGATGATGTAGGGCGGCTGGCAGAGTTTCGAGGCGTGTACACGGCGGCAAATTTCCACGCCGTTAATTTCGGGCATGAGCCAGTCGAGGATCGTCAGCCGTGGCGCATCGGGCTGCTGCATGACCCGCCAGGCTTCGGCTCCGTTGACCGTCGTCACCACTTCGTGGCCGCATTTCTTCAGCACCTCCGCCAGGATGGTGCGCGAGGTTAAGTCGTCTTCAGCGATCAGAATACGCATGGGCAGGCATCCTTTATTCCTTCTTTGCGGGTAACTGCTCAGGTAGGCATCACTCAATGCCGCCTGCATGACGGATGGTTTACGCCCTTCCCGCGAGGGCTGCAAGGCTAAAAATAAAATTATTTTTTGCTGGACTCGGACGGCGGGATGCCGTAATCTGTAATCCAT
>CAIYGI010000345.1 GCA_903925685.1 uncultured bacterium | reverse complement strand
TCGATCCTTTGTGGGACCGTTTGTTCGCCCCAAAGAATTCACCACGCCGCTTTACTTGTCACGCGTCAAAAAGTGCCATGTCATTTTCCGGGCAGTTCGCAAAAACATGCGTAATTACAGCACGGGATCAGGAAGTGTGACCCTTCAGGAGGCGCTGAATCACGGGACAGCCCATGCATGGAAGAATGGCGTCCGTGGTGCAGGATGCGGATGGTCGTGCGTCGGTCGAACCGACAAACCAGCAGAATTGACCACGGCCCATGGTGAAACTGGCGCAGCGCTCCCTTTGGGCCACCGTGCATTTCCGAATTTCCCAGCAGGGAACATCGTCCATCGTGTGCTTGCGGTACAGAGCCAGAAGCACCAGGAGCTGAATCATCACCCGCACGGGAACATCCCGCCACCCCTGCTCGTAACTTTGAACCGCTTTCACGGAGACGCCCAGCGCCGTGGCCAGTTCCAACTGCGTCCTACCCAGCATACCCCGGATATCTTTGACCGATGTCGCCCGGTCACGGTTTTTGCGTAACGAATCCTCCGGCCGCGCTCCTGCCGGCGTGCATTGCGGTGCCTTGCCTTGACTGCTCATGGTGGTGTTTGTATTCTCCTATCCGACAGGACGCACATTAGGTCTACCCCCTTGGCGATGGGGGCCGCCGGGGCGGGGGTGGGCACCCCCCTCTCTAGCGGTGTTTGGCGTGTTTAATTTATGTTGCATACCACACGGTGGTAGTTGTATAGTTGCATGAGGTTAGCAAACCCAACGACTGTTCGTCCAGCATCATCTGCCATGCGACCGGTCGGCTGACGGCGTACGACGCCGGGAGGAATACACAATGACGGGTAAGAACGTTCGGAAGAAGGCGAAAGTCACGTCCGCTACAGTGAAGTGTGTGCTCGACCCCACCTCCATGAAGGACTGGCAGATTGCCGGGGCGGCCGAAGCATACATGAAGCCCTTCCTGACCCTGGGGCGCGAACTCGGCTTGCGCGACGACGAGTTGATTCCCATGGGGCAGCGTTTGGGCAAGGTGGATTTCGCCAAGGCGATGGCGCGGCTGCACGATCAGCCGCAGGGCAAGTATATTGACGTGACCGCAATCACCCCGACGCCGCTCGGCGAAGGCAAGACCACCACGACGATCGGCCTGGTGGATGGATTGGGCAGGATCGGCAAGAAGGTTGTGGGCGCAATCCGGCAACCCAGCGGCGGGCCCACCTTCAATGTCAAGGGCTCGGCCGCCGGCGGCGGACTGGCGCAGTGCCTGCCATTGACGGAACTTTCACTCGGACTGACGGGCGACATTGACGCCATCGCCAACGCGCACAACCTGGCCATGGTGGCCCTGACCGCGCGCATGCAGCACGAGGCCAACTACGACGACGCAAAGCTGGCCGGCAGCAACATGCGGCGGCTCAACATCGATCCCGCGCGGATTCAGATGAAGTGGGTGATGGATTATTGCGCGCAGGCGCTCAGAAACATCACGATCGGCAAGGGCGGGAAGATGGACGGTTTCGAGATGGATTCCGGATTTCAGATCACGGTTTCCAGCGAAGTCATGGCCATCCTGGCCGTCTCAAAGGATCTGCGGGACTTCCGCCAGAGGATTGCGCGCATTGTCGTGGCGCTCGACAAATCCGGGCGCGAGATCACGACCCGCGATCTGGAAGTGGACGGCGCCATGACCGCCTGGATGGTCAGGGCGCTGAATCCCAACCTGCTGCAGACGATCGAGGGGCGCCCGGTATTCGTCCATGCCGGACCGTTCGCCAACATTGCGATCGGGCAAAGCTCCATCATTGCCGACGAGTTGGGTACCCGCTTGAGCGACTACCTGGTCACCGAAAGCGGATTCGCCGCCGACATCGGCTTCGAAAAATTCTGGAACCTGAAATGCCGCGCCTCGGGACTCAAGCCCAATGCGGTGGTGATTGTCGCCACGATTCGCGCGCTCAAGATGCATGGCGGCGGCCCTTCGGTAAAACCCGGCCTGGCACTGGACGAGGCCTACAGCAAGGAGAATCTGGCGCTGGTGGAAGCGGGCTGTCAGAACCTGGTCGCCCACATTGAAACGGTCAGGAAGAGCGGCGTCACCCCGGTGGTCTGCATCAACCATTTCTACACGGACACGGCGGACGAAATCAAACTTGTCAGGAAGGTGGCGGAACAAGCCGGAGCGCTCTGCGCCCTGTCCAAGCATTGGCTCAAGGGCGGCGAGGGAGCCGTGGAATTGGCCGAGGCGGTGGTGACGGCCTGCGAGAAGCCGAACCGTTTTCACTACTTGTACGAGTTGGACACTCCGCACCGCGAACGCATCGAGCTGATCGCCCGGGAAATCTACGGCGCCGACGGCGTCACCTATACCGACGCGGCGCTGGCGAAACTGAAACTGTATGAGCAGGACCCCACCACGCGCGGCATGGGGACCTGCATGGTCAAGACCCATTTGAGCCTTTCGCACGATCCGAATCTGAAGGGCCGCCCCAAAGGCTGGTTGCTGCCGATCAGCGACGTGCTGATCTACAGGGGCGCCGGGTTCCTCGTACCGGTGGCGGGCGCCATCAAACTGATGCCGGGCACCGCATCCAATCCGTCGTTTAGGAATATCGATGTGGATCTCGAAACAGGCAAGGTTACGGGTCTATTCTAGAAGACAGTCAATGTTCAATACGAAAGCGAGCCGTTATTATGCTGCGTGAAGCGCTGAAGAATGGCGAGTTTACCATCACCTGCGAGTTCGTGCCCGCACGCGGCAAGGACGGTCCGGGCGTGGAGGCCGCCATCGATTTCGCCAAAGCCATGGCGGGGGCGGCGACCAAGATCCACGCCGTCAGTCTGACCGACAACCCCGGCGGCAATTCCGCCATGATTCCGGATGCGCTGGCGCCGGAGATTCAGAAGACCGGGTTGACGGCGCTGGTGCATTTTTCCTGCCGGGATATGAACCGCAACGCCTTCGAATCGCGCGTGATGGCGCTCGCCAGGGCGGGCATCGGAAATCTTTTGGTCGTGACCGGCGACTACCCTGCCAGCGGGTTCGAGGGCAATGCCGCGGGGGTATTCGATCTGGATTCCGTCCAGGCCATCAAGTACATGAAGGCGATGAATGACGGCCTCGAAATTCCCGGACCCAAAAAGGGCGCCACGGTTCGCCTGCCCAAAACGGATTTCTTCGTCGCCGCCGCCGTATCCCCCTTCAAACTCAAGGAGGAGGAACTGCTGCCGCAGTTCTTCAAGCTCGAAAAGAAGATCGCGGCCGGCGCGGACTTTGTCATCACCCAATTAGGGTATGACATGCGCAAGTCCCTCGAAGTCAAACGCTACATGGCCAGCCGCGGACTCAAGGTGCCGCTGATCGGCAACGTCTACGTGTTGAGTTACGGCGCGGCCAAGACGATGCATGCGGGCCTGGTGCCGGGATGCGTGGTCACGGACGAGTTGCTGAAAGTCCTCGAAGCCGAGTCCAAAGATCCGGACAAAGGTAAAAAGAAACGCCTGGAGCGCGCCGCCAAAATGGTGGCCATGTTCAAAGGCATGGGTTTCAACGGCGTCCATATCGGCGGTTTTGCCCTCAAGACCGACGATTTCCGTTATATCGTCGACCGGGCGGTCGAACTTGCGCCGCAGTGGGAAGAATTCGTTCCCGAGGTCGCTTTCGGAAGAAAAGACGAATTTTACGCGTTCCCGCCGCCCAAGAGCTACCGTCCAGGCGAAACGGACGATGATCCCGTCAAGCATCTGCCGCCGGGCCGCCGTCTCCTCGGATATGGGCTGGCGATGGCCATGCACCGCCTGGCCTTTGAGCGCGGCAGTCTCGGTTGCCGTCTCCTGACAGGCTACTACAAACTGGTTGGCGATCGCTCCGTCCTGGCCAGATTTTCCCACTTCAACGAAAATTTGATCAAGCTGCTGTGTTTCCACTGTCGCGACTGCGGCGATTGCGCCTTGCCGGACATGGCCTATTGCTGTCCCCAGGGCAAGTGCGCCAAGCAACAGCGCAACGGACCGTGCGGCGGCAGCACGCGCGGCATGTGCGAGGTTTATCCCGACCAGAAGCACTGCGTATGGACGCTGGTCTATCCAAGGCTGAAGGGCGCCGGAAAGGTGGCCGAAATGCGGACCGGCTATGTCCCGCCGCGCAAAATGGAACTGGCCTACACCTCGGCCTGGGCCAACTATTTCCTGAATCGCGATCACGCCGCGCCGGTGCAGAGCGAAACTCCGGAGGAAAAGAAACCGTGAAATTGGCCGTAACCGGAAAAGGCGGCGTGGGCAAGACCACCGTCAGCGCATTGCTGGCCCATGCCTTCAAGTCGGCCGGACATTCCGTTGTGGCGATCGACTGCGATCCCGACTCCAACCTGCTGGCCTGCATGGGCTACCCCCACCCCGAAAACGTCAAGCCGTTGGTCGAGTTGCATGCCCTGATCGAGGAAAAGATGGGCGTCAAGCCGGGCACAACCGGCGGCATGTTCCGTCTCAACCCGTTCGTCGAGGACATCCCGGACCGCTATGCCGTCGAGATCGACGGTATCCGCGTGCTGGTGGCCGGGGCGGTGAAGAAAGGCGGGGCCGGCTGCTACTGCCCCGAGAACAGCCTGATCCGGGCGCTGATTTCACACCTGCTGGTGGACGAGAAGTCGGATCTCGTGCTGGACATGGAGGCCGGCGTGGAGCATCTCAGCCGCGGCACGATCCGCACGGTGGACGCTTTGCTGATCGTTGTGGAACCCGGGCTGCGCAGCGTGGAAACCGCGATCCGCGTGAGGGATCTGGCCATCGATCTTGGCCTGAAACGAGTAATCGCGCTTGGCAACAAGATCCAAAATGAATATGACGTTGGTTTTATTCGCAAGGCCATGCAGGACATAGAGTTGGTGGGTTTTCTTCCCTTCGATGTCCATATTCGCGAGGCGGAAATTGCCGGACGCCCGGTGGCATCGGCAAGCGAACAAATGCGCAAGGCCATTCATGACGTGGTAACGGCGATTGAGGCGAAAACGGCAAAGCTTTCTTAGTTTAATAGAGGAACATGGGCATGACAGACACAATCAAGCAGAGCGCCGATCCGGCCGCGCGCGCCATGATCGACAAGATGAAGGCCGCCTCCATGGGCACGGCTTTCGACCGGCATGACGAACAGGGCAAACGCTGTCCTTTCGGCGATCAGGGAACCTGCTGCCGCATTTGCGATATGGGTCCCTGCCGCATCACCGGGACCAAGCGCGGCATCTGCGGGGCCGATGCCGCCACCGTGGCCGCCCGGCACCTGATCCGGCAGGTGGCGGCGGGCGCGTCCGCCCATTCGGATCATGGCCATGACATCGTCAAGACGCTCAAGCAGGTGGCCAAGAACGAGGTCCAGGGATACTCCATCAAGAGTCCCGAACGCCTGATCGCCCTGGCCAAGGAATGGGGTGTGGCCACCGAAAATCGCGAGATCAACGCCATCGCGCTGGAGGTGGCGACGCTGGGTCTGGCCGAGTTCAACAACCAGGAGGGCGAAATCCGCTACCCCGCGCTGCGCGCTCCGGCGGCGACCGTGCAGAACTGGCGCGCCCACAATTTGATCCCCGTCGGGGTCGAACACGAAATCGTGGAAACCCTGCACCGCACGCACGAGGGCGTCGACGCCGACTACGTGAACCTGCTCATGCACGGTTTGCGCACCTCGATGGGCGACGGCTGGGCCGGCGCCATGCTGGCCACGGATTTCAGCGATATTCTTTTCGGCACGCCCCAGCCCGTGCGCAGCCAGGTCAACCTCGGCGTGCTCAAGCGCGACGAGGTGAACATCGTCGTGCATGGCCACGAGCCCACCCTCTCGGAAATGGTGGTCATGGCCAGCCGCGACCCGGAACTGATCGCGCTCGCCAAGTCGAAGGGCGCCAAGGGGATCATGGTGGGCGGCATCTGCTGCACGGCCAACGAGGTCCTCATGCGCCAGGGCGCGCCGGTGGTCGGGAACTTCCTGCACCAGGAACTGGCGGTTGCGACCGGGGCGGTCGAGGTCATGCTGGTGGACGTGCAGTGCGTCATGCCGGCGCTGGTTGAGCATGCCGCCCGTTTTCACACCAAGCTGATCACCACCAGCAAGAAGGCTCACATCCGCGGCGCCATTCATATCCAGTTCGATGAAACGCACGCCCTGGATATCGCCAAGGATATTGTGCGCCAGGCGATCGAGAATTACCCCAATCGCCGCGCGGTGGACATTCCCGAGAACAAGACCGACCTGGTGGCCGGATTCACGGTGCAAAACACCTTCACGCACCTGGGCGGGCGCTACCGCGCCTCGTTCCGTCCGCTCAACGACGCCATCATCTCCGGCCGCCTGCGCGGCGTGGCGGCGGTCATCGGCTGCAACACGGTCAAGAAACGGCAGGACGAGAGCCACCAGGCCATGGTGCGCGAGCTGATCGCGAACGATGTGCTGGTTGTCATGACCGGCTGCGCGGCCACCGCCTGCGCCAAAGTCGGCCTGCTCCAGCCGGAGGCCGCAAAGCAATGGGCGGGCAAGGGGCTGCAGGAGATCTGCGAGACGGTGGGCATTCCGCCGGTGCTGCATTTCGGGTCGTGCGTCGACAACAGCCGCATCCTGGTGGCCTTGTGCGAGATGAGCAGGGAGGGCGGCCTCGGCGACAAACTGTCCGATCTGCCGATCGCGGGCGCGGCGCCGGAGGCGATGTGCGAAAAAGCCATCGCGATCGGTTTCTATTGCGTGGCCTCGGGGGCCTACGTCAATTACAGCCCCGCCATGCGCGTGCTGGGCAGCAAGGAAGTCACCAAGTGGTTGACCGAGGATGTCGAGAAGATCACCGGCGGCAAATTCAATTTCGAGGACGATCCCGTCAAGGCCGCGCACCTGATGATGGCGCATATGGACAAGAAGCGGGCGGCCCTGAAACTGCGTCCACTGATGTATTCCAAGAGTTTCCTCTCCGAAACCGAAGCGGCCTCAGTGAACGACGCGGTAGCGCCGGCGCCCGCTCCGGGCGGAGATCATGCGGCGGGGATCAGAAGGGGCTGCGGCGGAAAAGCCATAGCGGTCGACAGCGTTCCTGCTGGAACCAATTGTGCGGATTGCGGCGCGACCAAGGAGCACGTATAACATGTCAAAAATCATCGCCAGCGCCGCCATTCGCGGAGCGCGCAAGATCTACGGCCAGGCTGAGGAGTTTTACGCAAAGGCTTGCAAGGAGAAGGGCGCGCAGACGGCCGCCGCTTTCCCCGATACGGCCTACTATCTGCCGATGGCGCACGCGCTGCTGGGCCTGAACATCGAAACCGTCGGACAGATGCGTCCGGTGCTGGACCACGCCAGGGAACTGCTGGGGCCGGAGCCCAGCGGCGCCCTGTGGTTCCCCTACCTGGGAACGGCTTTGGATGCGGGCATCGCCACCCTGCTCTGCGAGGAAATCATCATGGTCCTGCGCTACCTCTATGCGCAGGAACCGCAAAAGGAATGCAACGGCTTTTTCTCGGATACGATCCTGCGCACGCTGGGCATCCAACTGGTGGACGGGCGCATGCCGGGATTCGCGGCGATACTCGGGGCCGCGCCCGACAGCGACACGGCGGTCAAGATTGTCCGTGAATTCCAGAAACGCAGCATCATGGTCTTCGTGGGTTCATCCACGAACGGGGTCAGCATCATCGACCAGCTCATGGAGAAAAAGGTCCAGATGGGCTGGGATTCCTACATCGTGCCCTATGGACGCGACACCGTCAGCGCCATTTACCCGCTCAGCTGGGCCATCCGCGGCGCGCTGACCTTCGGCGGCCTGAAGGCCGGACAGGCCCGCAAGTGCCTGGAGTACTGCAAAAACCGCGTCTTCGCCTTCGGCGTGACCCTGGGCGAGGTTGACGACGAGAAGTACGCCACCGGCGCCGGCGCCATCAACATGGGCTTCCCCATCATCGCCGATACCAACATCCCCGAAATCAAGCCCACCGGCATCTGCACCTATGAGCACGTCGTCCACGAGCTGGACCATGACAGCCTGGTCCCGCGCTGCATCGAGGTGCGCGGCGTCAAGGTCTCGGTATCGCAGCTCGACATCCCGGTCTCCTACTCCGCCGCCTTCGAGGGCGAGCGGGTGCGGCGCGAGGATACACAGGTGGAATTCGGCAGCAAATATTCCACCGCCTTCGAATTCGTGCATATGAAGGAAATGGACCAGGTCGAGGACGGACGGATCGAACTGATCGGCCCGGACATCGACACGGTCAATGTCGGCGCGGCCCTGCCGCTCGGCATCGTGGTGGAAATCGCCGGGCGCGCCATGCACTCCGATTTCGAGCCCCTGATCGAGCGCAAGATTCATGACTTCCTGAACTACGCCATGGGTGTCTTCCACATGAGCCAGCGCGACATCATCTGGGTCAGGATCAGCAAGGACGCCTTCGCCAGCGGATTACGCCTGAAGCACTTCGGCACCATGATCCACGCCCAGATTCACAATCTTTACAGCAAGATCGTGGACAAGGTGCAGGTCAAGATCATCACCGACCAGGCCAAAGTCGAGGCGGGGCTCCAGGAAGCCCGCAAATCCTACGCGCAGCGCGACGAGCGCATTCTCGGCATGACCGACGAAAGCGTCGACGTGTTCTACTCCTGCGCGCTCTGCCAGTCCTTTGCGCCGAACCACATCTGCGTGATCAGCCCGGAACGGCTGGGACTCTGCGGGGCCGTGAGCTGGCTGGACGGCAAGGTGGGTTACGAAATCGACCCCACCGGCGGCAACCGTCCGGTTAAAAAGACCCATGTCATCGATGCGGAAAAGGGACAGTGGCAGGAAGTCAACGAGTTCGTCTACCAGAGTTCCAACCGGACCATCGAGAAGGTCAGCCTCTACTCGCTCATGGAGGACCCCATGACCTCGTGCGGCTGCTTCGAGTGCATCCTGGCGCTGATCCCGGAAGCCAACGGCTTCATGATCGTCAATCGCGAGTTCAACGGCATGACCCCCTGCGGCATGAAGTTCTCGACGCTGGCCGGCTCGGTCGGAGGCGGCAATCAAACGCCGGGCTTCCTGGGCGTGGGCCGTCTTTACGTGCTGAGCAAGAAGTTCATCGCGGCCGACGGCGGACTGAAACGGCTCCTGTGGATGCCCAAGGAACTCAAGGAATTCTACCGTGACAGATTCGGGGTCCGCGCCAAGGAGGTCGGCGTGCCGAATCTGCTGGACTTGATCGCCGATGAAACGGTGGCCACGTCGGGCGAGGAACTGGTGGCGCACCTGCAGAAGGTGGGGCACCCTGCGTTGGAAATGACCGCTTTGCTGTAAATTACAACCAAACGAGATTAGGTGGGAGGCTGCTATGGCTCTGAAAGCGCTGGATATCTTCAAGTTACTGCCCAAGACCAATTGCAAAAAATGCGGGTGTCCGACCTGTCTGGCTTTTGCCATGAAGCTCGCGCAAAAGCAGACCAGCCTGGACCAGTGTCCGGATGTCAGCGAAGCCTCCAAGGTCGAACTGGCCGGCGCCGCCGCACCCCCCATCCGGCTGGTGACGATCGGCGCCGGACCGGGCAAACTCGAGATCGGCAACGAAACCGTCCTCTTCCGCCACGAAGAGTCCTTCTATCACGCGCCGGGCATCGGCGTAATGGTTTCCGACGCCCTCGATGGGACGGCCTTGAAAGCCCGGATCGAAGCGATCCGCAAGCTGAAGTTCGTGCGCGTGGGCCTTTCGATGCAGGCCAACGTCGTGGCCGTCGTCAACGCCAGCGGCCAGGCGGCGCCTTTCGCCAAGGCCGTGCAGGCCGCGGGCACGCTCGATCTGCCCATGGTGCTGATGTCGTCGCAGGCGGCCCATCTTAACACCGTGCTGGCCATGTGCGCGGACAAGAAGCCCCTGATCCACGCGGCCACCGACGCGACCGCCGACGCATTCATCGCCCTGGCCAAGACGCACAACTGCCCCCTGGCCGTCACCGCCCCGAATCTCGACAAACTCGTGCCGCTGGTTGAAAAGGCGCGCGCCGCCGGTATTCAGGACATTGTTCTGGATGTCGCATGCCCCCGTGTTCCCGACACCTTGCAGGCCCTGACCGCGATCCGGCGCCTGGCGCTCAAGAAGAACATGCGCGTGCTGGGCTACCCCTGCCTGGTGACCAACAGCACCGTGGATCCGCTGGTCAATGTCGCCGAGTGCGGCATGTTTGTGGCCAAGTATGCCGGCATCGTGCTCGCCGAACTCGACCAGCCCGAGCAGTTGCTGCCCCTGCTGACCATCAGCCAGAACCTCTACACCGATCCGCGCAAGCCGATCCAGGTGGAAGCGAAACTGAACGCGATCGGCGCGGTCACGCCGGACTCTCCGCTGATGATCACCACCAACTTCTCCCTGACATACTATACGGTCGCGGGCGAAGTTGAGGCCAGTCGCGTGCCGGCTTACATCGGCGTGCTCGACACCGAGGGCACTTCCGTGCTGACCGCCTTCGCCTCGGACAAGCTCACTTCGGAAAAAATCGCGGCCTTCCTGAACTCGGACGAGGTCAAGAGCAAGGTTTCGCACCGCAAGGTCATTATCCCCGGATACATTGCCGTCATGAGCGGCAGTCTCAAGGAGGACTCCGGTTGGACCGTGCTGGTGGGACCTCGGGAAGCCAGCGGCATCTCGAAGTTCCTGAAGACGACCTGGACGAACACTTGAAAACCCATTCCATAACCTTTCTGCCGGATAACATCACCATCCAGGCGGCGGCCGGGAAAAGCGTCCTGGACGCCGCGGTGGCGGCCGGCCTTGCCGTCAACAGCGTCTGCGGCGGCGATGGGGTTTGTGGAAAGTGCCGCGTGATCGTCAAGTCCGGCAAGGTCACCGCCAAGCCCAACATGTTTCTGGACCGCCGCGAAATCCAGCGCGGCATGGCGCTGGCCTGTCAGACCTTCATCGACGGCGACGTGACAATCGATGTGCCCTTCGAGTCGCGCGTGGGCGGTGTGCCCCAACTGGCCACCGAGGATGCCATCCGCTATGGTTCGATCTCGGACTGGGTTGGCGAAGGCGCCCTCTTCCCCCACAACCCTCTCTTTCAAAAGATCTATCTCGACCTGCCCAAACCGACCATCAGCGACTGCATCTGCGACCAGGAGCGCCTGTACCGGGAAATCCGCCGCAGCCGCGACATTCCGATCATGCAGACCGGCCTGGCCGTTCTTCAGCGCCTGCCGGACATTTTGCGGCAGTGCGACTGGAAGGTCACCGCCCTGCTGGGCTGCCGCGGCGGGACGGTGGAGGTGGTGGACGTGGAAGCGGGTGACACCTCGGCCTCCAATCTCGGCGTGGCGCTGGATCTCGGCACGACCACGGTCGTGGCCCACCTTGTCGACCTGACCACATCCAAGACGCTGGCGACCAAGGCCAAGTACAATTCGCAAATTACCTTCGGCGACGACGTGATCTCGCGCATCATGTACGGCGCCACGCCCGAACGGCGCACACAATTGCGCGATGTCGTGGTCAACGACATCAACGACCTGATCGCCGGACTGGTGGTGGACGCCAAGGTCAAGTTAAACGACGTCTGCATGGTGGCCTGCGCCGGCAACACCACCATGATTCACCTGCTTTGCGCGCTGAATCCGGCCAACATCCGCAAAGATCCGTACATACCAGCCGTCTGCTGTCCGCCCGTCATCCGCGCCGCCGAGGTGGGAATCAAAATCAACTCCCGCGGCCTGCTCGCGACCCTGCCCTCGGTGGCCAGTTATGTCGGGGGCGATGTGGTCGCCGACGTGCTGGTCAGCGGCATGATGCGCTCGCCCGATCTTTCGCTCCTGATCGACCTTGGCACCAACGGCGAGCTGGTGCTCGGCAATTCGGACTGGCTGGTCTGCTGTTCGGCCTCGGCGGGACCCTCCTTCGAGGGCGGCGGCATCACCTGCGGCATGCGCGCCACCAACGGCGCCATCGAGCATATCCAGTTGGGCAGGAATGGCGACATCGTTCAATGCAATGTGGTCGGCGGAAGCAAACCCCTGGGCCTCTGCGGCTCGGGGCTGATCGATGCGGTCGGCGAACTGCTCAAGGCCGGCTGCATTGACCGGCGCGGACGTTTCGACCCGGCGGCCTGCGGCGGGCGGCTGCGGGAAGGCGACAGCGGCGGCCAGGAGTTTCTGCTTTTTCCCAGCGCCCTGACCGCGCTGGGCCGCGATCTGGTGCTGACCGAGGCGGACATCAACAACCTGATCCATAGCAAAGGCTCGATCTACATGGCCATGGAATGCCTGCTGGACCATGTCGGCATGAGCTTCGACGATCTCCAGCATGTTTACATCGCGGGCGGGTTCGGGAACTATTTGAAGATCGATCAGGGGATACGCATCGGCCTGCTTCCCGATCTGGACCCCGCGAAGTTCAAGTACATCGGCAATGGCTCCGTGCAGGGGGCCAAGATGGCGCTGCTTTCGCAGGAAGCCCTGAAAAATGTGCAGGATCAGATCGCCGGCGCCATGACCTATCTGGAGCTCAGCACCAACCACAAGTACATGAACGAATACAGTTCATGCCTGTTCCTTCCCCACACCAATATCGAAAAGTTTCCATCGCTCATGCCCGCGCCCCAAAAACAAACCGATGCGGCGGTGGCGCGATGAATTTGCGGATCGCACTGGCGGGCAAGGGCGGCACCGGCAAGACCACCATCGCCGCCCTGCTCTGCCGCTCTTTGCAGGCCAGGAAGATCAAGCCCATCCTGGCCGTGGACGCCGATCCGAACAGCTGCCTGGCGGACAAACTGGGGTTGAACGTCGAACGCACGGTCGGGGCGATTCGCGAGGAACTCCGCGCCAACCCGAACGCCAAGCCCGCGGCCATCTCCAAGAACGAATGGATCGAACGCCAGATCAACGAATCGCTGGTCGAGGCGCAGGGACTGGATCTGCTGGCGATGGGGCGCCAGGAGGGGCCGGATTGCTACTGTTTCATCAACAATCTTTTGCGCGAGTACCTGGGCAAGATCGGCCGGCAGTACCAGGCCGTTGTGATCGACAACGAGGCCGGTCTGGAACATTTGAGCCGTCGCACCGACGGCCGCGTGGATATCATGCTGGTAATCTGCCAGCCCACGCTCAGCGGCGCCAAGACGGCCGTGCGCATCATGGAACTGGTGCGGACGCTGCAGCTCGACATTGGCGGCTGCCATCTGGTCATGAACCAGTGCGAAGGACGGCTTTCCGCCGATCTGGCGGCCCAGTTCGAACGAACCGGACTGGAAAACCTGGCGATGATCCCGGCCGATCCGGCCATCGCCGATTACGATGTGAGTGGGCGCTCGGTAAACGATCTACCGGCAAACTCTCCGGCTGTGGCGGCCGTGGACGATCTGGTGGCAAAGCTTTTAGAAAGGAGCACGGTATGAGTATTCTTGACGATGCCAAGGAAAAATGGACTGGGACGATCAACGAGGTAACCATCGGGGCCACCAAGCAGGACGGCGGAACGCGCACCTCTGTTGTCACGGTTGGCGGCGCCGGCGCGCTGCCTTTCATGAACTTCGAGGGACCGACACCGCGCGCGCCCGTGGTCGCGATGGAAATCTGGGACCGGGAGCCGGATGACTGGGCACAACCCCTGGTGGACGCCTTTGGACCCGTGTTGAAATCGCCGGCCGACTGGGCGCGCAAATGCGTCGAGGAGTTCGGCGCCGAGATGCTCTGCCTCAAATTGGCGGGCACCCATCCCGACTTCGGCGACGCCACGCCGGCACAGGCAGCGGAAGTGGTCAAATCGGTGTTGAAGGCGGTCGGCGTGCCGCTGATCATCTGGGGTTGCGATCATGACGAAAAGGACAACGAGGTCCTGCCCCGCTGCAGCCAGGCCGCCGCCGGCGAACGCTGCCTGCTCGGCGCCGTCAAGGAGGACAACTACAAGACCCTGGTGGCCTCCTGCCTGGCCGACGGACATACCATTCTCGGGTTGAGTCCCATCGACATCAACATCGCCAAGCAGATCAACATCCTGGTCTCCGAAATGGGCCTCCCGCTTAACCGGATCGTCATGTACCCGACAACCGGCGCGCTGGGCTACGGCATCGAGTACGCCCACTCGATTCAGGAACGCGGCAGGCTGGCAGCGCTCAGCGGCGACAAGATCATGTCCCTGCCCGTGCTCTGCATGGTGGGCTCGGAAGCCTGGCGCACCAAGGAAGCCAAGGCCAGCCAGCAGGAAAATCCCGCCTGGGGCGACGAAAAGACCCGCGGCATTTACTGGGAGATAGGTACGGCTTCGACATTTTTGCAGGCTGGCAGCGACATATTGGTCATGCGCCATCCCGCCGCCGTCGCGGCGATCAGGAAAACGATCAGCGAACTAATGGTAAAGTAAAATAAAACAAGGAGAAGACTCATGTTTGTCATCGGAGAACGAATCAACGGAATGTTTACGGCCATCGGCGACGCCATCCTGGCCAAGGACCCCCAGCCCATCCGCGCCATGGCCGAGCAGCAGATTGCCGCCGGCGCCAACGCGCTGGACATCAATGTGGGAACGCGCGTCCCGAAAGCCGAGCGTCCCGCGGTCATGAAGTGGCTGGTTGAGAACACGCGGGAGGTGACGGACATCTGCCTGGCGATCGACACGCCAAATCTGGAGGTGATGCGCGTCGGCCTGGAGGCGGCCTGCAGCAAAGGCCGTCCCGGCATGATCAATTCCACCACCGGTCAGGCGGACAAGCTGAGCGCCTTCATGAAGCTCGCCAAGGAATTCCAGGCCCGCATCATCGGGTTGTCCATCGACGAGAACGGCGTCGCCTCCACGGCGGACGCGAAGGTTGAAATCGGCATGCGCGTGCTGGCAGCCGCCATGGAAGTCGGCATCGCCACCGACGAGGTCTATCTCGATCCCATCACCCTGCCGCTGAACTGCGCCCAGGACGCGCCCGGCATCATGCTGGAAACCATCCGCCAGTTCAAACTGCTCTCGGACCCGGCGCCGCACGTGGTAATCGGGCTGAGCAATCTCAGCCAGGGCGCAACCGAACGCGGCCTGATCAACCGCGCCTTCCTCGTGATGGCCATTCAGGCCGGACTGGATGCCAGCATCCACGATCCACTGGACGAGGAACTGATGAACGCCATGATCACGGCTGAGCTCCTGCTCAACAAGATGATCTACAGCGATTCGTATCTGAAGGCCTACCGGCAGCGGTAGGCATATAGGCACTGCGTTCTTGCCGATCGCTTTGCCGCGTTGTGCCGACCCCGTCCTCCGCACGACCGACTTCGTCGCACAACATTCCGCACACCTCACAACCAGGGCGGCGGGCCACGGGGATGCGCTGGAAGGTCATATTGCGCGAGTCGTAGTACAACAGCGTGCCCGCGAGCGTCTGGCCAAACCCGGCAATCAACTTGATCCCTTCCACGGCGGCGATGGCCGCAGCCATCGCGGAAACCGCGCCAAGCACCGGGAATTGGCGCTTCCATGCGGGCGGCTCCTCCGGGTACAGGCAGGCGAGGCAGGGCGTTTTTCCGGGAATCAGGGTGGTGACCTGCCCCTCCATTTCAAACATGGCGGCCTCGATCATCGGCTTGCCCTGCTCCACGCAGGCACGGTTCATCGCAAAGCGCTCGGCAAACACCGGGGCACAGTCAAACACGATGTCGGCCAGTCCGACGAGCGCACCCGCATTGTCTTCGGTGACATTCTCCGGAACGGCTTCGATCCGAAGGCGCGGGTTGAGTTCGAGCAGGCGGCGTTTGGCGCTTTCCACGCGGGACTTGCCGAGGCCGTCGTGCGTCATCAGAATCTGGCGGTTAAGGTCCGCGGTCTGCACCACTCCGGCATGGGCGAGGATGAGCCCGCCGATGCCGGCCGAAGCCAGGTGATAACAGAGCGGTCCGCCGAGTCCGCCGCACCGGCTGACCAGCGCAGTTGCGCCTTTCAGCCGGCGCTGGCCGTCCTCGCCGAGCCCGTCGATCCACATCTGCCACTCGTACGTGGTCCGCTCCTCATCGGTTAACGCTTCGGTATGGATGCGCATGGCTTAGCCTCCGGCAACGGGCGAGAAGACTTGCACGCTGTCTCCATCGCGCAGCATTCGCTCCGGCGTCGAGGGAAGGCCATTGACGACCAGGAGGATCACCGGTCGCAACGCCCCGGTTTTCTCGAAGAGCAGTTCGCCGAATTCGGCTCCATGCTGGATCGCCGCCAGCACGCCGTGGACCGTCGTACCGTCGGTGGCCGTCACGGTTTCAGATTCGACGCCGGCCTTCCGACGGATCTGGGCAAAGTAGGTAAGCGTGACCGTCATGTCGTTCTCCCTTCCACGAGCAAGCGCAGGACCACGTTGGCCTGCATATGCGCCGCAATTCCAACCCGTGGGGCCATCAGGCCCCATCCTGGCCGGGCCGCGGTTTCCAGGTCGCCGACCACATGGATATTTCGTCCGATGGACGTTACGCCGATTGTTGTTTCCGATCCGAAGCCCGCCAGCCCGGAGGCTGCGACGAGCGGGATATCCGGCCGGTTCACTGCAAATGTTTGCAGGATCATGACCTTCTGGTCGGCGCGGTCAAACGCCTCGACCATCACGTTTACACTGCCGAAGATCGGCGTCAGGTTGTCGGGTGTCAAACGTACGGCGTGCAGTTCGAGCGCGACATACGGATTGATGCGCCGGAGGTTGGCGGCCAACGCGTCGGTTTTAAGCAGTCCGAGCTGATCGACAAAATACTGCTGCCGGTTGAGGTTGCTCGGTTCGACCACATCGAAATCGGCAAGGATCAACTTGCCGATGCCCATGCGCGCCAGTGCGATTGCAATCGCGGAGCCGAGCCCGCCAAGTCCCGCGATGCCGACGGCGGCGCCCTTGACCCGGGCATGCACGCCAGGCGTGTGGCGTGCCGCCATCAAGGCTTCCAGTTCGTCCGCGGACGGTGTCTCGCCGCGCCGGATCAGGCAGACTTCATCGCCGTCGGCCAGCGACGCATCGCCGCGCATGGCCGCGCCGTTCAGGATGACGACGTCGGCATCCGGCTTCACGGCGTCCCGCAGCGCGAAAAGCGTGGCGCCAGGAGATGCGTCGTACGGTCGTTCATTCAGGCGGATATTCATGGCGCGCGACCCTCCGCGAAAATGCGGCCGTCGCGCAGTTCCAGTGCGATATCTGCCAGCGCCAGCGACTCGGCCGCGTTGTGTGTGACGTGCAGCACGGTGACATTGCTGTCCTTCCTGACGCGCCGGAGCAGTTCATGCATGTCGCCGCGCGTGTTCTCATCCACCGCGCTCAGCGGCTCATCCAGCAACAGAGTACCGGGACGGAAGGAGAGTGCGCGGCCCAGGGCCACGCGCTGACGCTCGCCCCCGCTCAGTCCGAACGGCAGGCGCTGCAACAGCGGCGTCAGGTCGAGTAATTCGGCCAGTTCGCAGACGCGCGCCGCCAGGCGCGCCTGGGGTTCGCGCCGGATGGTGAGGGCGAACGCCAGATGTTCGCGCACGGTCATGGTGGAGAAGAGCGCCGCGTCCTGCGGCACATACCCCACGTTGCGTTCGGCCGGCCGGACGCGGGTGACATCAACACCCGACAGCAGAATGCGTCCGGTGTGCGGTCGGCGCAGGCCCGCAATCGCTTCCAGGATCGTGGTCTTGCCCGTTCCCGTGCGGCCCATCAGCACGGCATACCGGCCGGTGGGCACGGAAAACGACACGTCGCGCAATGCGAACCCGCCCTGCCGGATGGTGAGTTGTTCAATGGTTATCACAGCACGCGCTCCAGGGACTGTCGGAGTCCGAACATGCGGGCGAGCGTCAACACGCTCAGCGCCGCGCCGATCATCAGCAGCGATACCGCGACAGCCGCTTCGATATTGCCGACGCTGAGTTCGAGAAACACCGTGGTGGGCAGCACTTCCGTACGCATCCGCGTAGCGCCGGCAAACACCAGGATCGGGCCGAATTCGCCCAGCGCGCGCGCCCAGGCGAGCGTGGCCGCGGTCAGCATGCCCCGCCGCGCCTCCGGCAGTGCCACCCGCCAGAAGGCCGCGGCGCGGTTGCAGCCCAGCGTCAGCGCCACCTGCTCCCCGCGCGGGTCGATCTGGCTGAATGTCACCAGCATCGTCCGCACGGCAAACGCGCAGGCCACGGCAAATTGCGCAAGCACCACGCCGCCGACCGCGTAGGTGAATGGCACCACGCGCTCGACGGCCTTGCCGGCCGGCGTCTGAAACAGGATCAGCAGGCTCAGGCCAATGACCAGCGGCGGCAGCACTATCGGGATGTCTAGGACGGCGTCGACGAGTTTCTTGCCGGGGAAGTCGAACCGCGACAGCAGATAACCGATCGGCACGGCGACCCAGAGCGACAGCAGTGTCGTCAGGGTGCAGGAGATCAGGCTCAGCCGGATCGAGAACCGGATCTCCGGGCTGCGCAGCGCCGACAGCATGTGCCCGGGCGTGGTGAACGACATGTCCGCAACCAGCATGGCCGCAATCAACACGAGGTAGACGCTGCTCAACAGTGCCAGGCCCAGCAGAAACGGCCAGTCGCGGCGCGGGCGGTAGGGAGTGGCGGCAGCAGTCATCGGGCGGCCTTGGCGTACGAACGGTCCACGACAATCGCGGCGGTGGGACACTCCTGTTCACACACGGCGCACCCGGTGCACCGGTCCGGTTGCAACTCAGGCACCCGGTCGTCCGGCCCCAGCCGGAGCGCCGCCTTGGCGCAGACATCCACGCAGATGGCGCAGGTTACGCATTGACCGGGGTTGATCTGCACGATATCGCGTTTGATCATGAATGGCATCGTGAACGAGTTTTGATGCCGTGTTCCAAAACTTCTGCGTTCATTGGTTTGTCCTTTATGGTTCATCATGGAACCGCATTTGTCGGGTACCGCCAGCCGAAGCCGGCGGACTCGAAGCGTTGCCGGGACTCGGTCGAGGTAATCGCATCGCGCAGGCGCATCAGTAGTTGCGGATGCCGGCTGTTTTTTCCGACCGCATACGGCTGCGTCATGCGCGCCAGTGGATGATCGATCGCTATCCCGTCGAGATGCTCGCGGACGCTGGTCAGGTTGCTGCGGCAGGCGATGATCACGTCGAGCGATCCGGTCCGAAGCTGGTTGACGAGGAAGTCGCCGGTAGGCGATTCAACCTTCAGGTTCGCGCCGAGCTTATCGTAGAGTCCCATCCCGGTCAGCATCTTCCATGCGATGTTTCCCATGGCCGATTTTTCGTGATGCGGCAGGCCGACGCGCACCCCCGTCCGCAACAGATCCTGCGGTGTGCGGATGCTCAGCGGGTTGCCCTTGGCGACGAGCAGCATGAGGTCATTGTCGACCACGTCCGCGGGATCGAGGTAAAACTCGATGACGCTCTTCATGAACGACGTATCGCAGGAGAAATACGCGTCCGGCCGCTCGCCGGCCCGCATCTGGGCGCAGAGAATGCCGCATCCGTTGTACACGGTGGTGAAGCGAACGCCTTCACGCGCTTCGAATTCCTGGAGCGTTTTCTCGACGCCCGGCCGCAGCATGGCGCCACTGAACAATACGAGCTCAGGCGTCTCCGCCCACGCGTCGCCGGCGACCGGCGTGTACTGCTTCTTCGCAAACTCCAACAGTCCTCGGTCACGCGCCGCCAGATAGCGGGCGAAACGCAACGCCGCGGTCGGCTGTTTGGAAGCCTTGAGCACGCCGATCGTCACCGTCTCGACGGCGCCGCTGAGAAGCGGCGATTCCACCAACTGCAATTCCGGATACTGCCGGACCGTTGCGTCCCAGACGATGCCCGCATCCACGGCGCCGAGCTTCACGTCGTTGGCAATGTCGTTGACCGTGGGTTTGAACACTTTGACGCGCGGTTTCAGCGCGGCCCAGATGCCGGCCGGCTCCAGAAGCTTCTGCGTTACTTTGCCGATGGACGCGGCCTCGGGATTGGCCAGGGCAACAGCGACATCCTCGCGCAGCAGGTCGTCGATGGTCTGGATGTGTTTCTGGTTGCCGGCATGCACGGCGATGACCGGATGCATCTGTACCAACGGAATCGCCTCGGCGATCACTCCCTGCTCGCGGCCCAGCCGGATGAAACTGGCGTCGCCGGCGATAAAAAGATCGCCGGCCTTGGCGATGCGGAGGTTGCTGAGCAATGTTCCCGAGCCGCCGAATTGCAACTGGACACTGACGCCGTACTCCTTCCCGTAGGCGCGTGCGACGGCCTCAACCGGCGGTTTGACTCCGGCGGCGCAATAGACCAGCAGGGTTTGCCGCGACACGGCGGCCGGCCGTCGCGGCAGGAGCAGGAAGACCAGAACAGCCGCCGCTATCAGTGAGGTCACGACAAGCAGCGTGGCCAAGCCGATCCTGCCGGTGTTGCGTGTTGTCTTATCTGCGGACCTCATGATGTTCTCCCGCCCTCATGTTGCTTTTTTTGGCGGCTTCTGTCCAGCCGACAATCCAGGGCGAACGCATCATGAATTTCGATGCAATCAAGTTAACCACGGGTAACTGCTCAGGTAGGCATCACTCAATGCCGCCTGCATGACGGATGGTTTACGCCCTTCCCGCGAGGGCTGCAAGGCTAAAAATAAAATTATTTTTTGCTGGACTCGGACGGCGGGATGCCGTAATCTGTAATCCAT
>CAIYGI010000344.1 GCA_903925685.1 uncultured bacterium | reverse complement strand
CGACTGAAGTCCGCTGAACCGCTGACCGCCCAACGCGCAATACCGCTGCCCATCAAGCGGCACCCCGCCCCCCGTCCGACAAGGTCAACCCCGCACACCTCGTAATTCAGGCCAATTTAGGAGTTTTGCAAAAGGCTCTATGGCATGATTGAAAGCATGGTCGGCGTCAACGAAATCAAAACCTTCTGCCAACGGCTGGCCGTCGAATACCGGCCCAGTCGGATAGTATTGTTCGGATCCTATGCGAAAGGCCAGCCTCGTCCGGATTCCGACGTGGATCTGCTGGTGGTTATGCCGTTCAAAGGAAGCGGCGTCAGCAAAGCTGCCGAAATGATCCGCAAATTGGTCCCGTCTTTTGCCGTGGATTTAGTCATCCGGACGCCGGCCGATATCGAACGCCGTCTGGCCATGAACGATTTTTTCCTCAAAGAAGCCACACAGGGAAGACTGTTGTATGAAGCCCCTGACGCATGAATGGATCGCCAAGGCTGAGGGGGATTAGGAACTTCACGACTTCCCCTGTGACTTCCCTTGTCACTTCCCTTGTCCCCTTCACTCCCTCGCAGGGTTAGTCCGGCGCGGGGGCGCCGGGGGACTGCCATGTCGGGCATCGGGTCGTCCGCACCGCGGACCCGAACGGAAACGCGTCAGCGTACTGTAGCCGCGAGGCCGCCCCCTGGGCGGCCCCGAAGGGCAAGCGGCCAGGGAGGCCGCGCAGCAACATTCGCAACGGATGCGGTACGATCACGCGTTTCCATTCAGCCCGATGCCCGACATGTCTTCACTGTTCACTGCTCACTGTTTACTGTTCACTCTCGCCTACCGCATCTCCCGCAGCACACGCCCGTCAATCCACTCCTTCGCCTGCCGAACCGCCCGTATAACATCCGCGCGCCGTTTCGACCAGTTGGCCGCCGTCATTCCATCCAGCGCCGACAGTGCGGTGTCCAGAACCTCGCTGGGTCCAGGAACTTCGGCGTACTCCACATTGCCCGCCAACAGCCGGGTGGGGGCCGAAACGAGCATGCCCGGCATGGCGTTCTCGATCGCCTTGCGGAAATCCTCACGACCGGGCCGGAAGTAATGCTTCAGCACGACATCCACGGTGTGATGGCCAGTCACGCGGGTCACGAGTTCCATCGGCACGCCGGCCGCCAGTGCCAGCGTGATCCAGGTCACTCGGAAACTGTGGAAGTCCCGGACCGATACCCGGCGCTGTCCGGCGCCGCGCGCGGTCGTCACTTCGCCCAACTGCTTCGGCCGCACCCGGACCACCGCGGCGGAGTTAAACCGTTTCACCCGCAACCCCGTCCGTCTTTCAATCTCACTCAGGTACACTGAAACCGACGCCTTGCTGATTCCCATCTGCAGCGCCACTGCCGGCAAATTCGCCCCGCCCATGTACAACTTGCACGCCTCAATCATCCGCACACGTTTATCCGCATCAAGGGCGCCGGCAGGAATTGCGTTCAGAAAAGTCGCCACGCGCTCAAGTAACTCCGCAACGGGGAGTAGGGGACGTTCATCGACCGCGGGCACTTCATCGGACTGGGCTTCGGGATCGACATCGTAAAACCCAGCGCGTTCGAAAGCCTTACGGACCCGGTAAGACACGCCATCGTCATTCCGATTGTACATTTCTGCCTGCTCGGGAAAGACGTATTCCGACCCGTTCCCCAGGTGTTTCTCGATCTCCTGTCGCAAAAGGGCGAATAGCGGGATTTCCACCGTCTCCCCCGTCTTGGCTGTCTTCACCCGCACGAAGTTCGACTTCAGGTCCACGCTTGACCATCGTAGCGTGCAACAATCGCCTCGCCGCATCGCTGTGCAGATGCCGGCGATGATGATCGGCCGCACGAAGTCGTCATCCGCGACAGCATCCAGGATCGCCTTCATTTCCAACTGACTAAACGGTTTCCGGTGGACGGTGTCCATGTCTTTCGTAGGGATTCCGTCGAACGGGTTGACCGCCACGTCCCCCTTCGTCGCCAACATCCGGAAAGCCGACTTCAACACCGCCAGTACTCCGTTCCACGTCCGCCCCGCGAGCCCGTGATCCTCCTCCGTGCGTAGGAACCCCAGCGCCATATCCTGAGTCACCTCCGACATCAGCACGACCTTTGGGTGCTTTTTGGCCATGAAAACAACGAATCTACGGATGCGCGCCTTTGCCGTGGTCAAATAAACATCCTCCACACGTCGCTTCCGGGGCAGGCATTCCCATTCCTTCGCGAGGTCTGCGAGTGGGATCGACTCGATCCGTCGCCCGGTGCGGATCTGATGTAACTGCTGGACGTACTCCGTAGCCCGCCGCTTCCCGGCGACCTCTGCGGTCAAGTTCTCGAACGCCGCCAACGCCTTATACCTAGACCGTTCGAACTTCCGGTCGCCCTCCTCCATCCCGTCTGCCGGTCGTTGCCCGGCAATCTTCACCTTCAGGTTGACGCACCGCACCTTCCCGTTGACCGAAAACCGACCGTACCACCACTTACTCGACTTGCGCATTTCCAAGGCCATGTTTCACATCCTCTCGCAGAGATTGCCTGTTTCGCAATCACATGATCTCCAAAGCAATCCAACGCAACTCACCCTACTGCGATCCGTCTAAAATGTCAAACAAATGTCAAACATTTCCGGTTTTCGACCTAAAAAGGGCTCTCAACTGCCTCCGCCGATGACCTCGCCCCTGCGCTGTCAATCACAATGGCAATGAAGGGCGCGCCCAAGATAACCGCGTAATCCTGTGTATTTAGGCCAAAATAGCAAAATATTTGCATTGCGTTTTTACACTGCGCAAGCTATATTAGTCCTTTGACGGGCCCGTAGCTCAGTTGGTCAGAGCGGAGGACTCATAATCCTTTGGTCGCAGGTTCGAGCCCTGCCGGGCCCACTTCTCCTTCCGCAGCTCGGGCCGGCGGGACCGCAACCGCGTAACAAACGCCTCCTCATTGGAGTCCGATGCGGAAAGCCGCACGATCGGAAACGCCACACAGGTCGAGTGAAAAACCATCCTTCAGATTGGCAGGTATCCGCTCTCCACAAAAACATTGAGCCCTCCCGACTTTCCATACTATAGTGTTCGCCATCAATAAGGAGGTCGCGACATCATGAACGCAAGGTAACTGCTCAGGTAGGCATCACTCAATGCCGCCTGCATGACGGATGGTTTACGCCCTTCCCGCGAGGGCTGCAAGGCTAAAAATAAAATTATTTTTTGCTGGACTCGGACGGCGGGATGCCGTAATCTGTAATCCAT
>CAIYGI010000343.1 GCA_903925685.1 uncultured bacterium | reverse complement strand
ATGGATTACAGATTACGGCATCCCGCCGTCCGAGTCCAGCAAAAAATAATTTTATTTTTAGCCTTGCAGCCCTCGCGGGAAGGGCGTAAACCATCCGTCATGCAGGCGGCATTGAGTGATGCCTACCTGAGCAGTTACGTTTTATCGATCATGACAGGTTGCCGCGCGTCGGATCGTTATTCCTTGTTGAACAGCCGTTCCAGAACCTTGCGAATGAATGAAAGCTCGAACGGCTTGGTCAAAAACTCCACGCCGAGTTCGTCCGCCAGCTTGAGGCGGTCACCGGTGGGATGTCCGGAAACGACCACGATGGGGCAATCCGGGCGCTGGGCGCGCAGTGCCTTGACCAGATCCATGCCGCTCGGATTGCCGGGGATCATCAGGTCCGTGATCACCAGGTCCACCTTGAGATCCACCGCCCTGGCCCGGCCGGTGTCGCCGTTTTCAGCCAGTTCGACGGTGTATCCCATGCCTTCCAGCAGGCGTTTGAAATACTTTCTAACGCCTTCGTCGTCATCGATAACCAGAATATTACGCGGCATAGGTTCGCCTTTCACAAACTTTTGATTCTTATTAAATACCAGTCACATTGGCAGTTGTCAACGCGCAATTTGCAGTCTATACTGCGCATGATGCTAGTTGTGGCGGAGCTTAGTGTCAAGCGTCACTTAACAGCACCAAATGGACAATGTCATGGCGGAGCCGAAGAGCGCATCAACGAACCCCGAGTCTTTGTCCGCCGCCGGCGGAGCGGGTGCATTGCCCGCGCCGGCTGCCGTCCACGGCAACCGCTGCCGCTGCGCGGCATGCCGGATCGCCATGCATGTGGCCGACTCGCCGAAGCCCAGTGTGTGTCCCTATTGTCAGGCCAAGATGACGGTTGCGCCCTATGTTCTGCCCCCTGCCACCGCGGTGGCGCCGGAGGCGGGCGACGACGTGGCGGCCAAGCTGAGGCGGCTTTACGCCCGTCCCCGGCACGGCATGATGTTGGCGCTATTCCTGCTGGGCACGGGATTGCTGGCGACGGCCGTCTATTTTCAAGTCAGTAATTTCGAGAGCTACTGGTATGCCCCGCTGGTCAATCTTTACAGTTTGATCGCCGGCATCTTTATTGTCTCGCGCTTTTTGCTGGCGGCGTTCTACCACGCTCCCGCGGACACCGGCTTCGAGCCGACGGTCACGGTGATCGTGCCCTGCCGCAACGAGCAGAACGCCATCGGGCGCACGATCGACCACATCTACTCGGAGGGCTATCCGCTGCGCAAGAAAGAGGTCGTGGTTGTGAACGACGGTTCCACCGACCAGACCCTGGCCGAAATGCTCAAGGCGCAGGCGCGCCATCCGACGCTGGTGATCGTGGACTTCGAGACCAATCGCGGGCTCTGCCACGGCATGGCGGTGGCCACGCTGATGGCGCGCGGAGAGTTCCTGGTTTTTGTGGACTCGGACACTTTCCTGTTTCCGGGCGCCGTGCGCAAGGTGGTGCAGGGGTTTGTGGACCCCATGGTGGGCGGCATCGCGGGCCATACCGATGTCGAGAACGCCACCAAGAATCTGCTCACCAAGATGCAGGACGTCCGCTATTTCTTCTCCTACAAGATCATGAAGGCCGCCGAAAGCGTTTTTGGCGCCGTGAGCTGTCTGCCTGGATGCTTCTCGGCCTACCGCCGCACCTGCGTGATGCATGTGCTGGACCGCTGGCTGAACAGCAAGTTCATGGGTGTTTACGGCGATTTCGGAGACGATCGCAGCATGACCAATTTCATCTTCAAGGACTACCGGATTCTTTACGACGACGAAGCACTGGCCACCACGCTGGCGCCGGAAAACTGGAGCCAGTATATCCGGCAACAGGCGCGCTGGAACCGCTCCTATGTGCGCGAGGTGTTCGTGGCCGGGCGGTTCATGTGGCGCAAGCATCCTGTGCCGGCGCTTTCATGGTACGCGATGATGATCATGCCGATCATTGAACCGGTGGTAATTGTGTCGGCCATGATCATCGCCCCGATCCAATCCGGTTCCATGACGCCGTCCTACGTCATCGGCGTGATGGCGATCACGCTGGTGTGGTCGCTGCATTTTCTTCAGCATACCGGCCGCAAGCATTGGTGGACCGGCTTTCTTTTCACCATAACTTACACGCTGTTTTTCAGTTGGCAGGCGTATTATGCCCTGCTGACAATGCGTCGCACGAAATGGGGCACCCGATGAACATATTCACCGCCGTACCGCCTGCACCCCGACCGCCGGTCCGTCCGGCAAAAAAAGACCACTGGATGAGCCGCCCGATCCAGGCGCTGAAGGACCAGTACGTGCAGGCCTGGCTCTATTTCCTGCTGATTGTCAGCATTGTCGTGGCCTGGTGGTTTCCGATCAGGGTGTTGTACCAGCGTTACCGGTACACGCCGATCGTCTCGCAAATCCAGCGCGACGCCGAGTCCTTCGTGGCCCTGACCTACACCGGCATCTCCGACCGCACCAACGAGGTCAGCCCCGCGCAGTTCGACGAACATCTCAAGGCGCTGCACGACCACGGCTACGTGCCGATCGGGCTGACCGACGTGCAGGGGCTGCTCTACCAGGGCAAGCCGCTGCCGCGCCGCGCGGTGCTTGTGACCTTCGAGCAGGCCCGCAAAAGTTCGTACTTCGAAACCCGCGACATCCTGCGCCGCCGCCGCTGGAAGGCGGTGATGTTCCTTTGGACCAAGCCCATCTCGGACGAGGAGCCTTCCAGCCTGCGTTGGCCCTACGTCAAGGACATGGCATACTCTGCTAACTGGGAGATAGGCGCCGAAAGCGACAACGGTTTCGTGCAGGTGCCGTCGGATGCCAAGGGCCACAAGGGCAACTTCATGACCACCCCCATGTGGATCGCCGAAGGACAGCGTTACGAGACGGCGGCGGAGTACGAAAGGCGGCTGAGCGCCGATCTGAAGGCGAACTTCGATCTGATCGTCAAGGAAATCGGGCGCAAGCCGATTGCCTACGCCTTCCCCTACGGCGATTTCGGCCAGTACGACAGCCGTGCCGTGCTGACGCGGAGGCTCAACCTCGATCTGGTGGGACAGCGCTACGCGCTCGGCTTCGTGTCCGGCAACATGGCTCTGAACACCCGTTTCGGCGACCCCCGCCGGTTGAACCGTCTGCTGGTCCAGCCCAGCTGGAGCGGCGACGAACTCGTCGCCAAACTCGAACACACCTGGCCGATCGTCACCGGTTTCGAGAACGTCGCCGTGCTCGGCAACGAAACGGCATGGATCACCGACTGGGGGCGCAGCGCCTTCGGCACCAACGGCATACTGCTGCGCTCCACGCCCACGACCACCGGCGCCAAGATGTGGCTGGCGGGCAGCAATCTGTGCCGGGATTTCCAGACGCGCCTGCGATTCATGCCGATCGAAGGACAGTTCGGAGTCTTTCTGCGCGCCACGCCGGACGAGGAATCCTATCTATATATCGGCATGGAAGCCGGCAACGCCTGGCTGCGTCAGAAGTTCCCGGGCCTGGAACCGTTTACGCTGGCATCGGCCCGCGCGGCCGTGCGGCCCAACGAAGCCAATACGCTCGACGTGTTCCTGCGCGGCCGCCAGTGTTTTGTGCGGCTCAACGGCGTCACCATTTTCACGGAGGGCGCCGAGTTGCGCGGCCCGCCCAGGCCCGGCATGCTGGGCCTGAATTTGTGGGACCCCCGGCCGGGAGTGGCGCGGGCGCGGGTGAGGGACTTCAATCTGCGCAACCGGATCGACAATCTGGCGGAGTGGAATTCGTCGCTTAACGGGGAACCCTGGCTGGCCAAGTGGATCAACCTTAACGCCTACCGCGTCACCCAACTTGGCCCGCCATGGATGGACGTGACCTCGCACGGCGTCATTCCCGTTCTGGCCTGGGACGGCGATGTTGTGCATCGTCTGGCCCAGGTTTACGACATGCAGGTGACGCCGCGCTTGTACGTGCATGACGAACGCGGACTCGACCTGCTGCAGCCGGACAAGGTTGCGAGCCAGGTCCAGGAACTCCAGGCCTCGGGCATGTACGTTAATCTTGCGGAACTCGATCCCGCCGCCAGCACCCGCGCGATCCCTTGGCTCAAGACCGTTACCGCGGCCTTCGCCGCCAAAGGGTTGTCGCTCTTCGTGCGCTTCCCCTCGGCGATGGAACAGCCCGCGACGCTGGCCTCGGTCATGGCGGTCATCCCCGCCGCCCATGCCGTTGTCGGAGGGACGGCGCTGCCGGCGCTGCCGCAGGGAAACGAATCCAACCGCATGGTCGCGGTCGAGAATGTTCCATCGCCGCCCAGCGATCTCAGTTTGTCGCTCTACTATCAGATCACCGGCACGGCGATGACCAACGCCAAGCCTTCGTTCGAACTCCAGACCGAACTTCTGCGCCAGGAGGGTCACGCGGCCTTCGCCGGCGGCGACTACAACAAGGCCCTGGAACTCTGGAGCCAATGGCACCAGCTCGACCCCAACAGCGACGAGGCGCTGATGCTGATGGGCGATGTCTGCCGCCGCAACGACGATCCTGAAAAGGCGCTGCGCTATTACACGGAAAGCCTGGCGGTCAACCCGGGCCAGATCAGCCTCGCCGTGCGCCGCGCCCAATTGCTGGAATCCATGGGACGCAAGGACGAAGCCCAGGAATCGTTGAATCTCTATGCGCGCGTGTTTCCGGACAACAGCGAGCTGGCGCTGGCGCAGGCCGACTGGATGAACCTGCGCGGGCAGCGCCCGGAAGCGCGCGCGCTGGTGGAGCGCGTGCTGAAGTCCGACGCCGAAAACCTCAAGGCCCGCGTCATGCTCCAGAACCTGCTCGATGCCCCTGTCGCGCGCTACGACAACATGCGGCAGTTGCTGGCCATCGGCTCCGAACCGGTGATGCAGTATGCCTTCGGCGAGGTCATTCTAAATCAGGAGCTGCTGTCCTTCCCCGAGGCCAGCGTGCTGATGCCATTCATCGGCAAGACGGCTGAAACCTCGCCAGATCCCCAGGTGCGGCAGATCTACCAGCGGTTGCTGCCGCTCCGCGAAATCATCGTCGAGGACTTCGCCGACGGCCGGATTTCGACCAACTGGATTTCCTCAGGCGATAACCTGCCCAACCGCGAAGGCCGCTACCGCCTGCGCACGACCCGCGCGCAGCAGGAGGCCTTCCTGCGCCTGCAAGGTTCGGACGCGATGCGCAATGGATTCATCGAGGTTACGCTCGACGAAGCCCGCGGGCATTTCTGGCTCTATGCCCGGCGCGGGCCAAGTTCGATGGTACGTTTCGGATTCGACCAGTCCGGTTATCTGCATCTGCAGGTCTGGCGCAACGGCGCCGCCGTGCAGTATGACAGCAAGCCCTGGCTGCGGCCCCCGGGCGCGGTGCGCATGCGCCTGGAATTGCGCGGCGACGGAGCCATCGGCTACATCAACGGCAAGCCCGCGTTTGTTACGCCGCTGAAAATCCCCGCCGATCTCGGCCAGGGCTGGTGGGGCGCGGCGCCTTACGCGCCGCAACTCGGAATGGCCAACGTCATCATCAGACGCATTGAGGCCGGACCGTTGCCGGTGCGTATGGTGCTTATGACCGGAACAACCGCCGCCATGTCCGGCGATGGTGCTATCGATGCGGTGAAAAACGACGCTCTGAACCTGTCGGTGCTGGCCCCGGTCTGGTTTGTCCAGAATTCGGACGGCACGCTGCCCACCCGCATCGTGGGCGATCCCGCGCTGGTCCGCATGTTCACCCAGTACTACCGGCTCCGCCTGCTGCCGGTGATCCAGCTCTTCATGGACAGCGACATCCCCGCCGAATGGCTGATACGGGTCGCCCGCGAAAACCGCCTGGACGGTTTTATCCTGTCCATGAGCCACATGCCCGACAACGAGTGGATGGACCGCATGCGCAAGGAGTTGGAAGTCTCGCCGCTGGAAGTGATCGCGATGAGCACGGACGACAAGACCGGCGTGACATCGCTGCGCGAGATTTCCCTGGGCTACGGCATCATGCCGGCCCGCGAGAAAACCTGGACCACGCGCATCCGGACGGTCTCTGGAAACGAGAGCCTGCGCATCAAGACGCGCGACGAGGAAACCCAGGATGGCCCGCTTCTCTGGTCCATTGACACCACCGCCACGCCGGGGACGGCGACCAACGAAACCGTGAACGCCGCCGCCGCGGAAACTCAGAAGTAATAGATCGCGCCGGCGTCGAGGTTGTGTTCCGAGTAGTCGTTCAGGAAGGTAATGCCGGCGTTGCCGTAGAGTTCCCAATGCCGGCCCCAGCGGCGGCGCAGCGTGCCGTTCAGGCCGATCGAAGGCGACCATCCCTGTTGCGGATTCGGACCGGGATACCAGGCCTGGTTTTGGGACAGCGGCGGCGGCGTGGCCTGCGCCTTGAGCGTGTTGTAGGCATCCACATCCGCCTGCCGCGCCTTGTCATGCACCTCGCCAAGTTTGGCCTCGGCGGAGGCGAAGAATTTCGGGCGTGTGCGCACGATGCGCGCGACGATGTAGTAACGCTGTTCCCAATACGGGGACCAGTAGTAGTCGCTGTCCTGAGCCACCGTGATCAGGGAGCCTTCGACGCCGAGATAGAGGTTGCGCCGCTCTGACACCAGCCACATCGAACGCCCGTTCAACTGCATCACGGAATTGTCGTCCTCGTAGAAAGAGTACTGGCCCGATCCGGTCAGATCCCACCAGTCCTCGGCGCGGTAGGCCACGGACAACCCGGCGGCATCATAGCTGATCAGTTTGCGGGCCGACGGCACCAGGTCGTGCTGATACTGGAGCATGGAATCCACCGCCAGGAAGGGCTTCCATTGCAGGGCTACGCCGAACACAAGCTCGCTGCCGTCGGCGCTCTGTTCGTCGGCGCCGCTGAGCGTTCGCTGGCCCAGGTTTGCCGAAAAGAGCGTTCCGTCCTGGAAACGATAGTCGGTGCGCAGGCCGTAAACCGTTGTGTCCGCCTGATAGCTGGTCTTGTACTTGCGGTTGGTGGTGGTTGTTTCGTCGGCATAGGTGGTCGTGGTCGAGTCGGACGAGGTGGTCACGCCGTTCTCGGTGGTCGTCGTCACCTGCCGCTCGTTCGTCACCTTGGTGCGCGTGACCTGGTACCAGACATTGGAGGTGAAGGTTTGCTTGATGTTGCCGGTTCCGTAGTGGGCATCGACGAGCAGGTGCGGGGTCAGGTTCAGTCCGCCGCGCAAGGTCAGTTCCCATTCCGAAATCTGATCGTTGGCGCGCGTCTGCTGAATCCCGGCGCCCAGGTAGGGCTGACTCAACTCCAGTCCCGTCTTGGCCTTGGTGGACTTGTCGGTGGCGGCCTCGGGCGTCGCGGCCAGCTGGTTGGACAGGCGCTCGCGGACGTACTGCGATAACTCGCGCAGCGAATCGTCGGGATAACCGTCGCGCTCCAAGGCGAACAGCATCTTGTTGGCCAGGTAGGGCTTGCCCTGCAGGGCGGCCATCTCGGCGCGCATGCGGCGCGCCAGCATGACCGGGTTGTTTTCAAGCGCCTGCTTGAGCAAGTCCGGTCCCGATTGCTGGTGCTCGGGTTCATAGCGCTGGTAGAGCAGGGGGTTGTCGGTTGCGCAGGCATGGCCGAATACGCTCTGCACGAAACCGTGCGTGTAATGCATGTAGGCCTCGTCCAGGATCGTCTCATGCACGGTTTGTATTTCGCCGATATTGGAATCGGTTTCCTGCCCGATGTCGCCATAGGGGTAGGCGACGAATTTGCAGCCGTCTTCGTCCAAATCCAGCTTCTTGACGATTGTGCGCCGGCTTTCGGCGAACTCCCGCCGCACGCGCAGGAACCAGCTTCGCATCGTCTCCAGCCGGTTATGCTCGGCATCCCATCCACGGTTGACCAGCGCGGTGCCGACGTATCCGCCCTTATCCACCGGAATCGGGTCGTGATCCACCAGATGGCTGCCGAAGACCCACGATCCCGACTGTTCTGCCAGGCGCAACTCGTCCCACGAGGCCATGCCGATCTGTCCCTCGTCGATATCGTGCGTCGGAATATGCATCGTCAGCGGTATCTGGAATTCTTCAGCCACCGGGGTGCCCAGCCGGATCGAGGCGCGCAAGGCGTCGTCGAAGGTGATGCAGGCGACCTTGTCCGGGCTGTACATGCTCAGATCCGGCAGCGTCGGCGCATCCTTGCCGGTGAAATCGTACTCCAGCGACCGGATCATGCGGTACAGCCAGGGCTTGCCGACCGGCAATTCCAGGGACTTGTGCGCCGCGAAATAGGCGGGAATCCGGTCGGCGGAAATGAATTTATACCCCGCCTGCTTAAGCGACAGAATGTGCTCCTGGAAACGCCGCGTCGAGATCACGGGTTCCCACTCGCTGGTGGACAGACCGTGATAGAGCGTTGTGAACACGGCGCCCCGCAGGCCTTCCGCCTCGAGCAGGTCCAACTCCCGCATGGCTTCGAAAAACTGGCCGCGGGCGAACTCCAGCCGGGCCATGTACATGTGCCGGTAGGGATTGATTGGATCGAAGTTGCGGTAGGTGTCGAGAATCATGCGCTCGCAATCTTCGAAACGGGCGGTCGCAAGATAACATTCGATCAGGCCGATCTTTGCGCGCAGGCTGTTGGCATTATAGTCTTTCAACACCGTTTTAAAGGTTTCTTCAGCGTCGTCATAATGCCGGGCGGCGATGTAAAGTTCGCCCAGATAAAGCCTTCCGCTCACGTAGCGCGGGTCGTCGTCCAAGCCCTTGCGGGCGCTCGAAATGGCGGCCGAGACGGGAAATTTGGCCGGTTCTTTCACGGACATGGTCTTTTGCAAGTTAGAGAGCCGCAGGCGGAGGCGGCACCGATACATTTTGTTGTCGGTCCTCTCCGCCAGTTTGCTCAAAGCCTTGACGGCCTCCTCCGGATCGTTGCTGTACTCGGCGATGTCCACCAGCAGATTGAGCGCCTTGAGATTCTCGGGCGCCATATCGAGCACATGCATGGCGTTGGTCTCGGCCTGATGGATTTCACCGATGCGGAGCAGACACTGCGCCTCGGGGATCAGATAGTCGGGATTGTCGGGGATCGCGTCGTTGACCTTGGCCCAATGATCCAGCGCATCTTCATACTCCATCAGTTCGGTCAGAGCGCGCGCCAGTTCGATCCGCACATCGATGCGTTCTGGATCTTCGACGAGCAACTGCCGCAGCATCGGCGCCGCTTGGTCGGAATGGCCGCGCCAGAGCAGGTTCTGGGCGTACCAGTAGCGGGTTTCGTACTGCTCGGGCCTTAAATCCAGGCTCGTCTTGAGCAGCGCGCCCGATTTCTCGATATCGCCCCGCGTGTTCTCGATTTGCGCGAGCAGGTTGTACACCATCGGTTCGCGCGGATCGAGGCGCTGCAAACGTTCCCACAGGCGTTGCGTTTCATCCTTGCGTCCCAAGTTCCAGTAGGCCCAGCCCAGGGCTTCCCAGGCCCCCAGCAGCGTCGGGTCTTCCTTGATCGCGAACTCCAGTTTCGGCAGGGCCTTCGCGTATTCCTTGTCCTGGACGAGCAACATGCCCGCGTACATCTGCTTCCTGGCCGGACTGCTCTCCAGCACATCCCGCTCGTTGACGCTGTTCGTGAGCGTAGCCGCGGACGATGCCAGCATGTTGGTCATGGTGGTTACAAACGTCGCGACGGCGGGCGCCGTCCGCCCCGCGGTCGCGTTCTCCGGAGGCGGAACAGCCGCGCGGGTCGTCCCGGCAAGCAGGATCCAGCCGCACACGGCCATTGCCATCGCAAACCGCGACCAAGCTTGCCGCGCCCCGATCTTCATGGTTTCACCGCCAGGTCGGCAAAGCCCATCTCGGAGACCAGCTTGGCGGCCGTCAAATCGGCCCCCGCGCGGCTGAGATGTATGCCGTCGCCCTCCCGCACGGCCACAGGCATGCCGGTGCGGCCGATCAGGTAGGGACTGAATGTTCCCGGCTTGCGGCTAAGCAAGGACTTGGTGTCGAATATACGGATCGCCGGACGCAGTTTGGCCTCCTGCCGGAGAATGGCGTTGATTTCCATCGCGTCGGCCTGATGCCGCTCGTCGCGCATGTCCGGCAGTTCCATCCAAATCACCTGCCGGGCACCCCCGTTCACCAGGATGTCCATGGCCTCGCCCACACGCCGCGCGTACTCTTTGTTCCAGGCTGGATCGCCTGGCTGCACGACGGCGCTGCCCTCCGCCTGCAGCGCCTGCTTGTCGTTGGTGCCCAGGCCGACGATCACGGCGTCGGGCCTGGCTTCGCTCATTGCGCTCCGCATCTTGCCGAGCCAGTCGAAGACGTCCAGACGCGCCAGCCCGGAGGCCAGCGACGTGAAGGTGGTGGCTGTCACTCCCGGACGCCCGGCCAATTCGCGCTCCAGGGAATGCGACAGCAGTTGCATCATCGAGTCGCCCAGAATCAAGATCCGCCGCGGCGTTGCCGCGTTTGTAGAAGACGCATCCGTCTTCGCCGCGCCCGCGCCGGTCTGCGCCGCGGCCGTCATACTCATTCCCGCCGCGACCAAAACCAGCACTGTCCAGCCAAGCCGTTTTTTTTGCATGATTTCCCCTTAGAAATGATAGATCGCTCCGGCGTCCAGATTGTGTTCCGAATAATCGTTCAGGAAGGTAATGCTGGCATCGCCGTAGATTTCCCAATGCAGACCCCAGCGCCGGCGCAGCGTGCCGCTCAGGCCCACCGAAGGCGACCAGCCTTGCTGCGGATTCGGGCCGGGATACCAGGCCTGGTTTTGGGACTGCGCCGGGGGAGTGGCCTGCGCCACGAGCGTGTTGTAGGCATCCATGTCCGCCGGCCGCGCCTTGTCATGCACCTCGCCGAGCTTGGCCTCGGCGGAGGCGGAAAAATTCGGACGCGCGGTCACGATGCGCGCGACCAGATAATAACGCTGCTCCCAATACGGGGACCAGTAATAGTCGCTGGCCTGATTCACCGTGATGAAAGCGGCTTCGGCGCCCAGGTAGATATTCTGCCGTTCGGCCACCAGCCACATCGTACGCCCGTTCAACTGCAAAGCGGAATTATCGTCCTCATAAAAAGAGTACTGGCCCGATCCGGTCAGATCCCACCAGTCCTCGGCGCGGTAGGCCACGGACAGTCCGCCGAGGTCATAGCTGATCAGCTTGCGGGCCGACGGCACCAGTTCATGTTGATACTGGAGCATGGCGTCGAGCGCCAGGAAGGGCTTCCATTGCAGGGTGCCGCCGAAGACGTACTCGCTGCCGTCGGCGCTTTGCTCGTCGGAACCGCTGAGCGTGCGCTGGCCGAGGTTTGCCGAAAAGACCGTTCCATCCTGGAAACGATAGTCGGCGCGCAGTCCGTAAAACGTCGTGTCCGCCTGGTAGGTGGACTTGTACTTGCGGTTGGTGGTGATGGTTTCTTCGGAATAGGTGGTGGTGGTCGCGTCGGATACGGTGTTCGAGCCGTTTTCGGTGGTCGACGTGACTTGCCGTTCGTTTGCCACCTTGACGCGCGTGACCTCGGACCAGACATTCGATGTGAAGGTTTGTTTGATGTTGCCCTTTCCGTAGCGGGCATCCACGAGCAGGTGCGGGGTTAGGTTAAGTCCGCCATTGAAACTCAGTTCCCATTGCGAAATTTGATTGTTGGCGCGCGTTTGTTGAATTTCCGCGCCCAGGTAGGGCTGGCTCAATTCCAGTCCCGTCTTGTCCTTGGTGGTCCTGTCGGTGGCCGGGTTTTCCGTCGCGGCGATTTGGTTGGAGAGGCGCTCGCGGACGTATTTTGCCAGTTCGCGCAACGATTCGTCGGGATAACCGTCGCGTTCCAAAATTTCGAGCATCTTGTTGGCCAGGTAGGGTTTGCCTTGCAAGGCCGCCATCTCGGCGCGCAGGCGGCGGGCCAGCATGACGGGGTGGTTTTCGAGCGCCTGCTTGACCAATTGCGGTCCCGATTCCCGGCGCCCCGGCTCGTAGCGCTGGTAGAGCAGGGGGTTGTCGGTCGCGCAGGCGTGACCGAAAGCGCTCTGCAGGAAGCCGTGGGTGTAATGCAGGTAGGCCTGGTTCAGGATCGTTTCACGCACGGTTCGTGTTTCGCCGACATTGGAATCGGTTTCCTGTCCGATATCGCCGTAAGGATAGGCGACGAATTTACAGCCGTCCTCGTCCAATTCCAGGCGCTTGATGATCGTGCGCCGGCTTTCGGCAAATTCCTTCCGCACGCGCAGGAACCAGCTTCGCATCGTCTCCAGGCGGTTGTGCCCGGCATCCCACCCCCGGTTGCATATCTCGGTGCCGAGGTAGCCGCTCTTATCCACGGGGATCGGGTCGTGGTCCACCAGGTGGCTGCCGAAGATCCATGATCCAGACTGCGACGCCAGCAGCAATTCCTCCCACGAGGCCATGCCGATCTGGCCCATGTTGATATCGTGCGTCGGAATATGCATCGTCAGCGATATCTGGAAAGGGGGTATCCACTTGACGCAAACGACCACAAGGTGTAGTGTCCGTGGGCATGGACGACCGCATAGGACCCAAGGCCGGAATCGACTATCCGCGCACGTACCAGGAGTTTGTGGAATGGTTTGGGGATGACGCGGCAT
>CAIYGI010000342.1 GCA_903925685.1 uncultured bacterium | reverse complement strand
GGATGCCGTCACACCCGCACACCGCCACGTCCTCCGGTTCAGCATTACCAGCATTCATGATCACCGACATGCTGTTAAACTTAACATGCGGCCGGGCCGCGCGCAAGTTTATATTTGCGCTATTGTAATCTTTTTATTCTGCAGCCGATTCATAGCTCGGACTCAAACATGTCCGCTTTTTTGGCCGTAATGCTATCGTTCACTCATGGATGAGTCACCGAGGCAAAGGGAACTATTCCCTGAAGTGAACGCGCCAGACGGCACGACTTGGATCAACGCCCGCTCCCTCATGAGGACGCAGAACGGGCATCGCGTCGTGATCGTTGCGGGTGTTGCCATCGCGCAGTACGCACTAGGCGACCGCATGGCCGAGGCACATGCGATGGTCAGTCTGATCGATCAGGGATGGGCAGAGCAGAAAGAAGTCGCGAGGGCATTTGGCTGTTCTACAAGGAGTGTGCGCCGACACCAGCGGCGATTCGAGGATGGCGGGTTGTCTGCACTGGGACGCAGCAGCGGATATCCCAAGGGGCATTCGCGCCTGCCCACCTCTCGTATGCGCCAAGTGGCCAGCATGAAGGAACAAGAGTTTTCCAATTGTCAGATCGCCATGCGCATATCTGCGGTTCATTATGATGATGCGTTTGCCCTGGCGCGATAATTTTGGAGCATGGCGATGGGGGCCGGGAGTTGATATTGTATCCGGCACGCCAGAGGAGCGGATTGACGTTGCGCGAGGCAGACGCGGCGCCGCGGCAAAACGCAGTAGTTCAGGCGAAATCGGTTTGCCGCCAATTTTTATGAAAATCGTACAAAAGATCGAAGCCCTGCGTGACGAAAAGGGACCGGTCTGCCTGGCGGCGGGCTTTTTCGACGGCGTTCACCTCGGCCACCAGGAGGTGCTCGACAGCGCGCGCGACCGGGCGCGGGCGCTGGACGGCGCCGCCTGGGCGCTGACCTTCGACCCGCACCCGCTCAAGGTGCTCGTCCCCGCCGCCGCGCCGCCGCTGCTGACCGGCTGCGCCCACAAACTGATGCTGCTCGCGCGGCGCGGGATGGACGGCGCCATTGTGCTGCCATTCACCGCCCGCACCGCCGCCATCGCCCCCGAGGCCTTCCTTGCGCAACTCGCGCGCGGCATTCCCTCCCTGCGGGCCATTTTCGTCGGCGCGGACTGGACCTTCGGCCAGGGCGGACGCGGCAACGTGGCGCAACTGGTGCGCTGGGCCGCCGCCCGCGGAATCACCATCACGGTCGAGCCCCCCGTCACCTACGCCGGCGCCCCCATTTCCAGCTCGCGCATCCGCGCGGCCGTCGCCGACGGCCGCCTGAACGAAGCCGCCGCCATGCTCGGGAGGCCCTTCAGCATCTACGGCGATGTCGTTCACGGCGCCGGGCTCGGCCGCCAACTGGGCTACCCGACGATCAACGTGGAGCCGCGCAACGAGGTCCGTCCGCCGTTCGGAATCTACGCCGTGCGCGCCATCTTCGAAGGACAGGTTCGCAACGGCGTTTGCAGCCACGGTCTGCGCCCCACCCTGCACCCCGGCGACGGCCAGCCAACTTTTGAAGTCCACCTGTTCGATTGGGAAGGCAACCTTTACGGCCATGAAGTGGACGTTTTCCTGGTCGCCAGGCTGCGCCCGGAGCGGCGCTTCGACTCCCGCGAAGCGCTGGTCAGCCAGATCGCGGCCGATGCCGCCGCCGCCCGCGCGCTGCTCGAAACGCCGGCCCAAATTTTGGCTTGGAACAAGGCTTTACAGACATGGCGCCCTGACTGTATAGTCACCCCCGAACAACAAAAAAACAAAAAACGCAGACACTGAAAGGATCGAGGTACGGCATGGACCTCCAAGCCCGGGAGACGGTAAAGAAGGAGTTTCGGCGTCACGAACAGGACACCGGATCGTCCGAAGTACAAATCGCGCTACTCTCCCAGCGCATCGAACAGCTCACCGAGCACCTCAAGGTTCACAAGAAGGACCACAGTTCGCGCTACGGCCTGTTAAAAATGGTCAGCGCGCGCCGCCGTCTTTTGAACTACGTCAAGGCGTGCAACGAGGCGCTTTACCAGAGCATCATCAAGCGGCTCAAATTGCGCCGCTGACCGCCGCATTTGCGGCGGTTATTCCCCAACCGATGAACCACGTCTAAATGCCGCTTTCGGCATCGTGACGGCACATTCAGAATAGAGAACCAATGAGCATTAAGACCCAGAATCTATCGGAAATTTCCATTGAAGTGACGATCGGCGACAAACCGGTCACGATTTCAACCGGCCTCTTCGCCCGTCAGGCGAACGGCTCGGTCACCGTACGCCAGGGCGACACCATGTTGCTGGCGGCCGCGACCGCTTCCTCGTCCCCCCGCGACGGCATCGACTACTTCCCGTTGCAGGTCGAATACCGCGAACGCTTCTCCGCGGCCGGACGCTTTCCCGGCGGCTTCTTCAAACGCGAAGGCCGTCCCTCCGAAAAGGAAATTTTGACGGCGCGCTTCACCGACCGTCCGATCCGCCCGCTTTTCGCCAAGGGCTACCGGAACGACGTTCAGATCGTCAACCAGTTGCTGACCGCCGACGGCGAATTCGAGTCAGACGTGCTCAGCGTGCTCGGCGCCAGCGCCGCGCTGACGCTCTCGGAACTGCCCTTCTTCGGACCGATCGGCTGCGTGCGCGTCGGCCGCATCGACGGCAAGTTCGTGCTCAACCCGACCCACACGGAGCGCGCCAAGAGCGACTTCGACATGGTCTATGCCGGTTTGCGCGACAACCCGGTCATGATCGAAGGCGGCGCCACCGAAATCGGCGAGAAGGACATCCTGGCCGCCATGCGCTTCGCCCACGCGGCCTGCGTGGAATTGATCGACGCCCAGTTGAAACTGCGCCGCCTGGCCGGGCTGCCCGACAAGGTCGTCAAGGAGGGCGTGGATGCCGATCCCAAGTTCGTCGCCGCCGCCACGGAAATCTGCGGACCGGCGCTCGCCGAAGCCTACCTTATCGCGACCAAGCAGGCCCGCCGCGAGGCCGTCGGCGCCATCGAGACCGCGCTGCGCGCGAAAATGTCCGAGCGCTTCCCGGAAATCACCAAGGAGCAGTTCCGCGCCACCTTCGACGTGATCGTGATCCAGAGCGTGCGCGACAACGTGCTGCGCCGGGGCCGCCGCATCGACGGCCGCCGCTTCGACGAAGTGCGGCCGCTTTTCGGCGCCGTGGGCATTCTGCCGCACGTGCATGGGTCGGCCTTCTTCGCCCGCGGCGAAACCCAGTCGTTGGGCACCGTCACGCTGGGCTCGGGGTCGGACACGCAGGACCTGGACGCCATTACCGGCGGCGCCGTGCAAAAGGCATTCATGGTACACTACAACTTCCCGCCGTACAGCGTCGGCGAGACTGGACGCATGACCTCGCCCGGCCGCCGCGAAATCGGCCACGGCGCGCTCGCCGAGCGCTCGCTGGAAGAGGTCATGCCCAAGGATTATCCCTACACCGTGCGCATGGTCTCGGACATCCAGAGCTCGAACGGTTCGACCTCGATGGCCAGCGTCTGCGTCGGCACCCTGGCCCTGCTGGATGCGGGCGTGCCGCTGCGCAAGCCGGTGGCCGGCATCTCCTGCGGCCTCTTCACGGCGCCGGACAAGGCCGAGATGGTCGTGGATATCCTCGGCGACGAGGATCACTGCGGCGACATGGACTTCAAGGTCGCCGGCACCCGCGACGGCATCACGGGCTTCCAGGTGGACTTCAAGATCCACGGCCTGCCCTGGCCGCTGGTCGAAAAGGCCTTCGAGATGACGCGCGTGGCGCGCCTGGAGATCCTGGAATACATGGCCACCGTGCTGCCGGCCGCGCGCCCGGAACTTTCGCCCTTCGCGCCGCGCATCCAGGTGATCAAGATTCCTCAGGACAAGATCGGCGAACTGATCGGCCCCGGCGGCAAGAACATCCGTCGTATAACCGAACTTACCGGCGCCAAGATAGATATCGAGGAAGACGGCAGCGTCAAGATATTCAGCGCCGACAAGAAGAGCCTGGACCTCGCCGTGCGCGAGGTGACCATGATCACGGCGGAAGCGGAGGAAGGCAAGATTTACAACGGCGTGGTCGTGGGCATCAAACCCTTCGGCTGCTTCGTCGAGATCTTCCCCGGCCGCGACGGCATGGTACACATCAGCGAACTCGCGGATTTCCGGGTCAACGTCGTCGAGGACGTCTGCAAGATGGGCGACCAGATGTGGGTCAAGTGCATCGGCGTGGACGATCGGGGCCGCATCAAGCTCAGCCGTCGCGCCGCGATGGCCGAACTGGACGCCAAGGCCAAAGCCGGCGCCGCCCCTCAGGCGTAAAACAACGCCGTTTGAGCACACCGGCCGCCTTCATCCGAAGGCGGCCTTTTTTATGACTGACGGAGCGTTGGACTTCATGGCAGTACAACATTGTGTTGTTACGAGATGATCAACCTTGCGAATGTTTGCTGCGGCATGCATTTTTACGAGAGAAAGTGGTTGGTTGAAGTTGATAGTCATCATGACACCCATATGTTCACACATTCCTCCAGTAATTCTAGTTCCTGGCCGTTCCATTTCCAGAGGTGATCGCCGCCTCGTCCGAAAAGTTTGCCGCACATCGTCCCCTCTTTGTGCAACCTGAGTGACTCACCGGCAGAAAGTTGGAACTTTTCGGCCTTTTTCGCTGTGTCGGCATCAAGGGGCGCAAAGAATGACCAGGTGTGAACGTGCCACCGAAAATCGGAGTCCGGGTGGAACTTCACACTTCCTGATCTCGGAGGAAAATGAGTTGGCACTTTTCTGGTATTTATCAGGCGAGTTCGTAGATCAAACGCGCGCCGGTTTCAGGGTGGTAAAAAGCGGCGTGGGTTAAATCTGCGAGGAGTGCGCTGATC
>CAIYGI010000341.1 GCA_903925685.1 uncultured bacterium | reverse complement strand
TGCTCTCCACCTCCGTTTTCACAGACGCAGTTACGTTCAACTACCGATCGGTCAGCGAACCGCTCGGAGGAGGACTTCCACCTCCTTGACTTGGCACCCTCACGGGCGCACGAGGGACGGGCTCCGTCCCGTCCGTTCCTCTCGCTCTGGCTGATTCCCGGACGACACGGAGGTCGTCCCTCCAAACTCGCGGTGTGCCTCCTGCATTGCTTCCCACCTTCAGATAACGATTCGCAGATGCGCCCGTGGAGCCGAGAGCGAAGAGTGAACAGTATGAAATGGGAAAAACAATCTTCACTTTTCACTGTTTACTGTTTACTGTTCACTTCTTCAGCAGCTCCCGCCGCACCGCCGCGCCGGCTTCGGTATCCTGCGGCCCGAGCTGGGCTTCGCGATGGTCGAAACCAAAGGCGCGGCGGCTGACGGCCAGCACCGGCGGCGCTTGGATGCGCTTGGCGACGCCGAGTCCCTGATAGGCATTCCACCAGCGCTCGACGTCGGCCACAAAGGCCCGCGCCGTCGGGAAAAGATCGGCCACGCGGCCGGCGTAACCGATCTCGCGCTCCAGTACGCCGTCGCGGTACCAGGTGTAAATCTCCTCCGGGGTCGCCCGCTGCCAGCGTTCAACCCAGGCGCGGAACAGGCAGTCGTGATACGGGTAAATCAGCGGATCGCCCTTGCCCTCGTCCACCGCCTGGGCGAGGCTGAGTTCGGCCGAGGGCGTCACCGTGAAGCAGCCGGCGGGAATCGGCGGGCGGTCGTATACGACATCGTTGAGATGCCGGGCCAGCGCGTAAACCTGGCCCTTCCAAAGGTCGGCCAGATTCGCCAGCCAGCCGCCGAGGTCGCCGTAGAGCGTCGTATAACCCACGGTCAGTTCGCTCTTGTTGGCGTTGCAGGTGAAAACGCCTCCAAAAGCGGCGGCGGCGGCGGCCAGTACGCGTCCGGAGCGGTCGCGCGCCTGGACATTTTCCAGCGCCGCCGGCGATAGCGGTAGTCCGATATGCGCCCCACCCGGCCCCTGCACCACCAGTCCGGCGAACTCCTCGCGGGTCAGCGACACGCTGTTCTCGATCGGCAGTTCGGCGTAGCGGCAGCCCAGATTTACCGCCAACTCGCGGGCCAGGCCGATGGTTGTGCGCGAGTTGAACCGACTGGGCATGTTGAGCAGCAGGAGGCGGTCGGGCGGTAGCAGGCGCGCATAAAGCGCCGCCGCAACGGCGCTGTCTATGCCGCCCGAAGCGCCCACCACAATCCTTTCGACTCCCAGCCGCTGCATAAAACGGCCTGTGCCGTACAGCAGCGCGGCGGAAATGCTGGGCGTCTCGTCGTCGGCCAGCGTCACGTCCCGCCCAAAGGCGCCCCCACCCCGCAAAGGAATGTCCGCGGTGACGAGTCCGTCTTCAAAAGGCGCCAGTTCCCCGGTCTGATGGCCGCTGCCGTCGTAGATGCAGCTTTCTCCGTCGAAGGTATAAACCGTCTTGCCGATGTCCTGGATCCCGGTGCAATTGACGTAGAGCAAGGGCCGGCCGGCCGCGCGCGCCTGGGCATCGAACACCCGGTTGCGCTTGTGGTTCTTATTGAGGGTGAACGGCGAGCAACTGGCGTTGAGAAAAAAGTCGGCATCGTGGCGCGCCAGTTCCGCCAGCGGGGTAACGGTGTAATCCGCGTCCCAGGCGTCCTCGCACAGCAAGCCGCCGATCGCCAGGTCCCGGACGCGCACGGGGCGCAGCCAGGCGCGCGCATCCACGCCCGCCTCCAGGGCCAGTTTGCGAAGGTCGAAGAAATGGCGGCTTTCGTCGAACTCGCGGTAATTCGGAAGCAGGGTCTTGACAACGAATGGCTGGGGAACGCCGTCGGGAGCGTGGAAGGCGCCATCCGCCGCGAAAAAGAGCGCGTTGTATTTGCGGGGGCGGCCGTCTTCGTTGCAGCGCGTCCAATCCACCGCGACATTGCCGAAGGCGGCGACGAGTCCCTGCGAGGCTTCACGGATGCGCTCGCCGCAGGCTTCGCACTCGCGCAAAAAAGCGGGCCGTTCCCAGATGTCGCCAATCAGATAACCCGGCACGGCCAATTCTGGGAAAGCCACAAGTTCAACGCCGGCGGCGCGCGCGGCGGAAATTTCATGCAGAATCCTGACGGTATTCTCGCGAGGGCGACCCGGCAGAACTTCCATCTGCACGAGTCGAACACGGGCAGTCAAAGGGCGGCTCATGTCGAACACCCCCTTGCGAACGGCAAAACCGCGGCTTAGCGCGCGCGCTGCGGGTCGCGTACGATCAGGCGCAGCGTGTAAACCACCAGCAGCACGACGCCCAAAGTCAGTACCGACATGTAGGCGCTGGTGGTGGCGACAACGTTGGTCAAGCGGATGTAGGCGCCGGACTGGCCCGCGACCAAGTTGAAGCGCAGGGCATTGATGCCTTGAGCCAGCAGCCAGCCCATGCCGTAGATCGAGCCCAGAATCCCCAAAGCATGCACCACTTGCATGCTGACGATGCCCCAACGGCGCCAACTGCTGCAACCTACCACCGTGAGGCAAGCCTCATGCACCGGCATCAGCAACGCCAGCAAAATGTAGTAAATACCGCCAATACCCGTGCCAGGAATGCCTGCGATCATTAATCAATGTCCTTTCTCGTACACTGTCAGCCGCTTGCGCAGCACCCACTCGCGCCAGATGGCCTGCAGCATGAAAACGCTGTTGACCGTCCGCAAAACGAAAAAACTCGGTAAACTTGCCAGCGCCTTGCCCAGTTCCTTGCGTTCCGCCGCCTTGATCAACACGGGCACGGCCACGGCCGGCGCGTCGATCAGATATCCCAGCAAAAAAAGCGGGCTGACGAACACAGACAGACAGGGTAGCAGAATAAGGTAGGCAATGGAAGCGAAAATTGCGTCCCACAGGGAAACCACCACGGCGGAGCGCAAGAAGGGGATGTGCAGCAATTGACGCCAGTGAACCACGACGTTCTGGATGAAGCCGTGCGACCAACGCCGGAGCTGCTTGCTCATGAAGGCGTAGTCGTGCGGTTCGACCGGATAGCAGACCGCCTCCGGAATGAAACGCACGCCCTGGTGCGAGGCGTAAAAGCTCCAGGTCAGGTCCATGTCTTCGGCCATCGTGCGCGTGCGCCAGCAGCCGTTGGCGCGCAAAATGGCGGTGCGATAGACGGAAAAACAGCCCGACGAGATCATCGGACGTTCGTAGTAATCCTGGATCGGCTTGTAGAAGGAAAAGGCGAACAGGTATTCGATGTAGCGCCCGCGCTCCCAGACCGAATGCACGAAACGCGGCAAGACCAGCCCGCAGGCGGCCGCAATCTTGGGATCGTCCAGTGCCTTCATCAGGAGTTCGATGCCGTTGGGCGCCAGCGTGGTATCGGCGTCGATCGCCATCGTGAACTCGGTTTTCACGAAGTTCATGGCATAGTTCTGGGCGCCGGCCTTCGATCCGGTGTTTTGCGGGGGGCGCAGCACGGTGACGCCGAAACTGCGGGCGATTTCGGCCGTGTTGTCGGTCGAACAGTCGTCAATCACCAGCACTTCTTCTGGCAGCAGGGTCTGCGCCTTCAGACTGCGCAACGTGTCGGCCAGCGTGGTCGCCTCATTGTAGGCCGGAACCAGAACCGTCAGATGACTTTGGGACAAAGGCTCGCTCAAGAATGCCTCCTAGAAGAAACGCACGGAAATACCGACATTGATCACCGGGTAAAAGGCGAACCAGCTCAGATCCTCCTGACGTTTTTCCGCCTCGGCGGCCAGGTCGGCGTTCAGGATTTCCTGCAAAGCCGGGTCCGAGGCGGTGCCGACGAGGGTAATGTCCGGTTTTTTCTGAAACATGACGCCGAAGTCGCAGGCGAAATGAATGCGTCCGTCCTTGCCGGCGGCGGCCCCGTATCCAATGCCGGCGTAGGGCGCCCACTTGGCAAAGGTCATCTCGCCGTTGAACGCGCTCAGCGTATAGTCCTGGTCGTTGATCTTGACGGAGCGGTTCAGATCGGCGGTGGCCTTGAAATCGTTGTTGTTAGCCATCAGCCCGCCGCTTATCCGGAAGCCGCCGCCCGCCACATGCAGGTCCACCAGCCCGCCGTAGTTGAGCCAGTTGAGGTCGAAGTTTATGTCCTGATCGTCGGTGCGGACCAGCGGATCGAGGTTGAGCTGCGAATAGACCGCACGTACGGCGAGGTAGCGGTTCAAGGCCAGGGTCACATCCACGCCCGGTCCAAGCGTGCCGATCTTGGCCGTGACCCCCAGGCCCATGCCGTCGAGGGAATCGTCCGGCAGAGCGGCCGCCCGCCGCGGAGCAGTTGCGGACTGGGCCAGCGCCGACCCCGTCATCAAAACCGCCGCCAGTAATCCCGCCCAGGTCCCAAATCCCGCCTTGCTTTTATCGATCATTTGCTGCTCCTTCTAGTTGTTTAAACATTGAAACGGAAGTGACAAATATCGCCATCCTCGATCACATAATCGCGGCCCTTGACCAGCGCGCGTCCCAGTTTTTTCACGGCTTCCTCGCTGCCGGCGGCAACCAGGTCGTCGTATTTCATGACTTCGACACGGATGAAACCGCGCTCGATGTCGCTGTGAATTTTGCCCGCCGCTTCCGGCGCCGTGGCGCCCTTGCGTATGGTCCAGGCGCGCACCTCGTCCGGGCCGGAGGTATAGAAGGACATCAGGCCGAGCGTCGCGTAGGCCGCGGCGTTCATGCGATCGAGCCCGGACTGCGCCAGCCCGAGATCGCGCATAAAGGCCAGCCGGTCGGCGGCGTTTTCCATGGCCATGATTTCGCTCTCGATCTGACACGAGACCACCAGACCGTCCGGCGCAGGCGGCGCCCCGGCCACCCTCGCTTCATCCACATTGTACACCCAAAGGATGGGCATGCGGGTTACCAGGCCAAGGCTCGCAATGGACTTCCGCTCAGCCTCGTCCAGTTCGAGCGTGCGCAGCGTTGCGCCGGCCGCCGCGACCGCCTGGCAGCGTTGCAGCGCCTTCTCCTCCTGGATCTGCTGCGGGGTCAAACCGGCGCGCTTCTCCTTGCCGATCCGCTCCAGGCGCTTGTCCAGCAGTTCCATGTCCGCCAGCAGCAGTTCCATCTCAAGATCGTTGCGGTCGCGCGCGGCATCAACCGAACCCTTGGGGTGATAGACATCGGGCGAGGCGAAGTCGCGCACGACGACGCACAGCAGATCGCAGCGGCGCGCCGCGTCCAGCCAAACGCGCCGGTCCTGGTCCGAGGTGTCGGGACAAAGCACAAAGTTGTTTTCGGCGTAGCGCGTGCGCTCGGGATGGGCCAGCTCGGACAATTTGTCCACGCGCGGATCGCCGATCGGCGCGATGCCTTCGATGGACTCGTCCTCCTTGCGCCCGGCCGGGACATCCCGGCCCGTCAACAGACGAAACAGCGATTTCTTCCCCGCCTGGGGAAAACCGAGCAATGCGATTTTCATGAAACTCCCACGGTCGCCGCGAATCCGCGCCAACCATCCCAACCATACCGCATTGCAAGCCTTCTGCGAAAGGAAAAGTCTGCATCAACCTAAATAATGTTGAGCGGCCAGTGGTTACCGGCGGGACGGGCGCGGCGCAGGGCCTCGTAAACCGTAGCCTGGGCGGCGGCGGTGGCGCGGGGCAGCGACTGGCCGCGGGCCAGACCGACGGCCAGCGCTGCGGAAAAGGTGCAGCCGGTGCCGTGCGTCTCGCGGGCGGCCAGCCGGGGACGCCGGAACTGGTGCAGGCGCGCGCCATCCCAAAGCACGTCGAGCACGCTCGCGCCGCCCTGCAGGTGGCCGCCTTTGACGACGCAGGCGCAGCCGCAGCGCTCGTGGATGATGCGGGCGGCGGCGGCCATCCCGGCCGGCGTGCGGATGGAGATGCCTGCCAGTGCTTCGGCCTCGGGCAGGTTGGGCGTGACAACGGCGGCCAGCGGCAGCAGTTCGTCGATCAGCGCGCGCATGGCGCCGCCCCGCAGCAGGCTTGCGCCGGAGGTGGCGAGCATGACCGGATCGACGACCAGCGGCGGCGCACCCGCGCCGCGGCCGCGCCAGAACCGCGCCACGGCGCGCACAATGGCGGCCGAGTAGAGCATGCCGGTCTTGGCGGCCGCGACGGGAAAACCGTCGAAAACGGCGGCGATTTGCAGCACGACAAAGCGCGGCGGCGCGGCGTGGATGCCGCTGACGCCGCCGGGATTTTGCGCCGTAAGACAGGTGATGGCGGAAGTGCCGAAAACCCCGCGCGCGGCGAAGGTCTTGAGATCGGCCTGGATGCCCGCCCCACCCCCGCTATCCGACCCGGCAATCGTGAGACAGACAGGCTGTTCACCGTTCACTGTTCACTGCTTGCTTATCTGGCCGGCGCGCGCAAGGGCCAGGGCTTCGACGCTTTGAATCTCGGCAAAGCCCTGCGAACTGACCGGGTTCAAGCCATCGCTGGCTTCCATCGAGGAATCGGCCTCGTTGTAGAGCGAGGCGCGGCAGTCGGTCAGCGACAGGAAATGCAGGTTGCCCTTGTACATTTCCAGCGTCACGTTGGCCGTGGCGTAGGCGGTCCAGACGGCGATGGCGGCCTGGGCGGCGCGGGTGACGGGATCGAAGTAGCGGCCGTCGTAAATCTGATCGGCCACCAGTTTCGAAAGTTGTTGGAACAGCAGCGTCGACCGGCGGTCCATGACGGCCTGATAAACGTAGCGCAGGCCGGCGCCGAGCAGTTCCATGCCCGGCGCTTCGTAGACGCCGCGGCTCTTGGTGCCGATGATCCGGTTTTCGAGCGCGTGCTTGAGCCCGATGCCGTTGCGTCCGGCCCGTTGGTTGGCCGTCTGCATGGCTTCGAGCGGCGTGACCGGCCGGCCGTCGATCGCGACGCAGCGGCCATGTTCGAAGCGCAGCGCGATCTTTTCGGCCTTGTCCGGCGCCGCCGCGGGCCAGACGCCCATGGTGGGCTGCACGATGGTCATGGCCGTTTCCAAGCTCTCCAGATCCTCGGCTTCGTGCGAAAGTCCGGCCAGATTGGAGTCGGTGGAATACTGCTTGCGGTGCCCCTTGGGAACGGGCAGCCCGAAGCGCGTCAGATAGGCGGCCATCTGCGTGCGGCCGGGAAACTCCTTGAGCAGTTCCGGGTCGCGCCACGGCGCGTAGACTTTCATCGCGGGCGCCAGCACGTTGGTATAGCGCTCGAAACGCATCTGGTCGTTGCCGCGGCCGGTGGCGCCGTGCGCGAGCACTCCGCAGCCATGCTGTTGCATGACCGGGAGCAGCCCTTTGACCGTGACGGCGCGCGCGATGCCGGTGGAGTTCCAGTAGCCGCCGTCGTACATGGCCAGGGCCTGCAAAACCTCGAAGCAGGCTTCGGCCATGGGGGCCTTGAGGTCAACCAGCACCGTGTCGGCCCCGCAGGCGGCCATGCGGGTCTTGATCTGTCCGATATCGATCTCGTCCGGCTGGCCCAGGTCGGCGGTGAAACAGGTCACCTTGACGCCCAGTTCGACGAATTTCTTCGTCAGCGTGCGGCTGTCGAGACCGCCGGACGCGCAAAAGCCCACATGTTGACTGGTGAGCCCGGCTAAGTGCATGGCTGAAACCTCCGACTTATTCTTCGCTGCCAGGTTTGGACGCGCCATGCCACTCGGCGAGGCAGTCGTCGAGGATCTCGATGGCCTCCTCGATCTCGCTGTCGCGAACGTTCAACGGCGGCAGGAAGCGCACGATGTTGTCGTGGGTCGGAATGGCAAGCAGCCCGTTTTCGGTCAGCAGCTTGCACAATTTCTTGGCGGGCTTGTCAAGCACCAGCCCGATCATCAGTCCCACGCCGCGAACCGCCTTGACGTTTGCGTATTTGCCGACGAACTCGCCGAGCACGGCCATGAATTCCTCGCCCGTGCCGGCGGCGCGTTCGACGAGTTTCTCCGCCTCGATCGTGCGGATCGTGGCCAGCGCCGCGGCGCAGGCCAGCGGGTTGCCGCCGAAGGTGCTGGCGTGCTTGCCGGGCTGGAAGACATCCGCAAGCTTGCGTCCGGCGACGATCGCGCCGATCGGAAAGCCCGAGCCGAGGGCCTTGGCCAGCGAGAAGGCGTCGGCGTCCACCCCGGCGCGCTGGAAGCCGCACCAGTGGCCGGTGCGGCCCATGCCGCACTGCACCTCGTCGAAGAGCAGCAGCAGGCTGCGCTCGGTGCAGAACTTGCGAACGGCCTGCAGATATTCGATGTCCGCCGGCACGACGCCGCCCTCGCCCTGAACGGCCTCGATCAGGACGGCGGCCGTGCGCGGCGAAACGACCTTTTGCAGGGCCTCGAAGTCGTTGAACGGCACATAGGCAAAGCCTTCGGGAACCGGTTCGAAGCCGTCCTGGTACTTGGTCTGCCCCGTCGCCGCAAGGGTGGCCAGCGTGCGGCCGTGAAAGGAATCCTGCATCGTGACGACTTCGTACTTGCCCTGCTCACTGCCCCAGAGGCGGGCCAGCTTGATCAGCGCCTCGTTGGCCTCGGCGCCGGAGTTGCAGAAGAAGCACTTGCCGGGCATGGAGATGTCGGTCAGCAGCGCGGCCAGTTGCGGCTGCAGGTCGTTGTAGAAGAGATTCGAGCAGTGCATCATCCTGCCGGCCTGTTCGCGGATGGCCGCGACGACGGCCGGGTGGCAGTGGCCGACGTTCTGGACGGCGATGCCCGACATGAAGTCGAGGTAGACTTTTCCATCCGCGTCCCAGACGCGCGTGCCCTTGCCTTTGACCAGAGCCAGGCTCTGACTGTAGGTCGGCATCACGAATTGTTGATATTGTTCTGCGATTTCGGCGGTTGTCTTCATGCTATAATCTCCGTTCCTACTCCTTTGTCAGTAAAAATCTCCAGCAACAGCGAGTGCGACAGGCGGCCGTCGATGATGTGAATCTTCTTCACCCCGGCTTCCAGCGCCTCCACGCAACTGCGAATCTTGGGCAGCATACCGCCCTCGACGACACCCTGCCGGATCAACTCCTCGACCTCCTTGATGTGCAGGGTGGACATCAGGGAGCTTTCGTCGGCACGGTTGCGCAGCAGGCCCGGCACGTCGGAAAGATAGGCCAGTTTCCAGGCCCCGAGCGCCTTGGCGACGGCCGCGGCGGCATCGTCGGCATTGAGATTGTAAAGGTGTCCGTCAACCCCGCGGCCGATCGGCGTGAGCACCGGTATCCCGCGGGCAGTCAGGCAGTCCCGCACCGGCGCGGCATCCACTTCCTTGACCTCGCCAACATAACCCCAGTTCAATTCGGCCCCGGTCTCTTCGTCGCGGCCGGTGCGGCCGGCGACATGAAATACCGAAGGCCCGTCCACGCGCCGCGCCGGCGCGCCCATGCGCGCGAGCGTGGCGACCAGATTCGCGTTGACCTCGTCGCGCAGCACCCGTTCCACGACACCCATCGTGGCTTCGTCGGTCACGCGCAGGCCTTTGACAAATTCGGGCTTCAAGCCGGACTTCTGCATGGCGCGGGAAATGGCCTTGCCGCCGCCGTGGATGACCACCGGGCGCATGCCGACGCAGGTCATGAAGGCCACATCGAGCATGATGTTGTCGATCTGGCGCTGGTCTTCCATTGCGCTGCCGCCGAATTTGACGACGACGATCGCATTTTGGAAGCGCTGGATGTAAGGCAGCGCCTCGATCAAAACATCGGCTTTGGCAATCAGACTTTGCATGGCTCAGGTCATATACTCCGCGTTGATGGCCACGTACTGCGCGCTCAGGTCGCAGGTATAGACCGTGTAAGCGGCGGCGGCGCCGTGGTGCAAGCGGATCGTGATCGCGAAGGCCTTTTGCTTGAAAACCCGCTCCAGTTCCTTGATCGCCAGACCGGCGGCGGGCTGCCCGTTGCGCACGGCGGCCACGGCGTCGAAATCGATCTCGATCCGTTCCGGATCCAGCGCCGCGCCGGAATACCCCACGGCGGCGATCACGCGGCCCCAGTTGGGATCGCCGCCGAACCAGGAGGTTTTGCAAAGCGGCGAACAGGCCACGGCGCGGGCGGCCAGGCGGGCGTCATCCGCGCTGTCGGCGCCTTCGACGGTGATGGATACAAACTTGGTGGCGCCTTCGCCATCGCGCACAATCTGCAATGCCAGATCGAGGGTCAACTTGCGAAGCAAGGCGGTGAAACGCGGCCAGGCGGGATGGCGCTCGTCGAGTTGCGGGGCCTCCGAGGCGCCATTGGCGAGCAGCAGCACGGTGTCGTTGGTGCTTTCGTCGCCATCCACCAGGATGCGGTTGAAACTCTGCTCGACGGCCTCGCCGAGGGCGCGCTGCAGCGCGTCGGGGGCCACGGCGGCGTCGGTCGTGAAAAAGGCCAGCATGGTCGCCATGTTGGGGGCGATCATGCCCGATCCCTTGGCCATGCCGCCCAGGGTGATCGTGCAGCCGTCAATTTCGAGCGTGCCCACGACCGTTTTGCTCACGAGGTCGGTGGTCAGGATGCCCTCGGCGGCGGCGGCGCCCTGCTCCCGGGCCAATCGCCCGACCAGCGCCGGGAAGGCTGCCTCGACGCAGGGCATCGGCATGGGTATTCCGATCGTGCCGGTCTGGCAGACAAAAACCTCGCGGACGGGAATCTTGAGCGCGGCGGCGGCCAGTTCGGCCATGCGCAGGGCGTCGGCGGCGCCCTGGGAACCGGTGCAGGCATTGGCGACGCCGGTGTTGACCACGATGGCGCGAGCCTGCCCGCCCGCCAGGTGCCGGCGATCGAGATCCACGCAGGCGGCGCGCACGGGATTGGTGGTAAAGGTGGCGGCCACGGCGGCGGGTTTGTCGGAAAAGATCAGCACCAGATCGTCCCGTTTGCGGCTGGCCTTGATGCCGGCGCGCACGGCCGCAGCGCGGAATCCCCGCGCCGCCGTCACACCGCACACACCATCGATTTGCCGTTCGTTCATAAGTTAGCGTCCGCCTGACTGGCAGGCGGACGGAACGGCGATAATGCGGAAAAGAGCGGCGGAAGTCGAACAAAAAAAACGGCGTGGTGTAATGGCTCAAGTGACATAGAGGGGGCGGGAGGCAGGGCGGCCCTTCGACAGGCTCAGGGAGTGGCCTGAGGCCGAGGCCCCGCAGGGCAGGACAGGCGGCGGCGCGGTAGCGCGACGCCGGGACGAAGGAGAGGCCGCGATGTAGAGGGATCGACTGGACGCGGGCGTCGCGGGTTGGCACAGAGGGAGCCGGTCGGGCGTGGAGGCGCGTGGCGCCGGGCCGAACGCCCAGTGTGGAAACGGACTATTTCAGCGGAACGACATTCGCCATTTCATTCAGACACTCTCTGACCAGGCGCCGTTTTGTTGCATCGCGGGGCATGGCGGAGGCGAACCGCTGAATGGCCTTTGCCACCGTCTTGTATTCCTTCATACCCAGCGCCGCGCCTATCGCGCGCA
>CAIYGI010000340.1 GCA_903925685.1 uncultured bacterium | reverse complement strand
GCGCACTGCGCGCATAGAACATAAGCGATCCAACACCGTTGCTAATCACCGGACTTTGTATCCATGAATCGCCAATCGAGAGTTTATTCAACTGTGCGGAGTTTGTCCCGTTGAAGACAATGTTGGGTTCCTGTGGAACCGCACCGTATATGCCAAGATTGTGGAAGGACCATCCATCGGAATAATTCGTCGTGCCCGTATTGATTACGGCTGGCTTGGCCGACGGATAGGTCTCGAACCCCTGCACCACCCGGTCGCCGTTCGTTCGGTCGCCCATCAGATAACTGAGCAGGGGCTGACCGGCGGCGGGGTATTGCACCTGACTGCTCTGCGCGGACAGGAAACCGCCGAAGGAGGCCACGAGGTAATATTGCATGCTGTTGCTCACCGCCGTCGCGGGCAGGGGCGTGGCCGTCACATAGTAGTTGCCGCCGGTGCTGGCCATATCCAGATACTCGAAGGCCGTGTTGGTGCTGTCGCGATAGTAGACGCGGGCCGTGATGCCGGTGGCGCCCACCAGAGGGGTCAGGATCCCGGTGATGTTCACGCTGTCGAGGAAGTTCGGCGCGGCCGGGGTGTTGGTAACCGCCGAGAAGGCGACGCCCGCGCCCGGTTCGGTGACGATGACTTCGTCCAGGCAAAGCGCCGGGTGGTTGGTTGCCGTCAGGTTGCGGATGCGCAGATAGCCGTTGTCGCGGTCGCTGCGCTGGACGGTGAAGTTCAGGTAGTCGCGGGAGAGCACGTTGGTAACGGTGGCGATCGTGGTCCATGGTCCCGCCGCCGGATCGGGGGCCACCTCGACCGTAAACCCGGCCGCGGGCGAGCCGTTGGTCTGCGCATTGCGGTACCAAAAACCGACCTGTCCGATGCCGTTCGCAAGATGGGGCGAGCGCAGCGACTGATTCGTCGTCGGCCCGGCGTTGAGGATGCCGGAACGGTTCAAGAACGCCAGATCGGTATCCGGCGCCGAATTGCTGGTGACGCGGCCGACCGTCAGCACCCAGCCGCTGTTGGTGTAGTTTCCATAACCGCCGGTGCCGTTGGTCCAGGCGTCGAAATTGACGTAGTCCGCGCGCAGCACGCTCCAGGCCAGACTGGCTTCGTCGAAGCTGAACAGCAGCGTCCCATTGTTGGTGCCGGAGAGCACGATGTTGCCGGCCCCGGCGCTGGCGGCGCCGTAGAAGGGGAAATTGGTGACCGGTTGCGTGAGCGCGCCGAAATTGGTCGTGCCGCTGTTTTGCCCCGTGAAGAAGAAGCCGGGGTTGACCAGATTGGTGACCGTCACAACCCCCTGCCAGAGGCCGTTGCCAACCAGCATCATGCCGGGCGTCAGCCCGCCGCCGGTCGTAACCAGATTCGTATAGAGCGAGGCGAAGGGGGCGGCGCGAATCTGCGCCGCCAGCGGCGCCGCCGCGCCGTCCGCGGGGTAGTTGGTGGGAACAAGCGGATTGGCGCCCAGGCAGGTGGCGCTGAAGTAGTAGTAAAGGAAAGTGCCCGACGGCGCGTTCGACGCCGAAATGGACGTGGTGGTCACGAAGTGATTGCCGCCGGTGCTGCTCATGCCGATGGCGGTGAACGGTCCGCTGGCCGACCCGAAGCTGTAGTAGCCCGTCGCGGTCACGTTGTAGGCGGACACGAAGGGCAGAATGTCCAGGGCCAGCGCGATCGTATTGGTCGTATTGGGCACGGCGGGAATCGTGGCCGCGTTGGTCAGCACAAGATAGGAGCGCGCGATGGTGTAAACGGACGGGAAGTTGGTGTCGGGCGGATAGTAGGCGGGACTGACCAGATCGCTATTATAGCCTTGGAAGGTGTAGGCGATGAAGTATTGCACCAGCCCTGCGCCGTCGTCGGGGCCGATGCCGGCCGGAATGGCGACGGTATTCGAGTAGGTCGCTCCGCTGTTCGTCATCGCCAGCGCGCTATAGGCGCCGCTGCCGCCGCCGCGGTAATAAAGCGTGGCGTATATATTGGATGTGCCGGATGCCGGGACAAGCGCGGCGCTGATCGTGACTGTGTTGGTGTAAGTGGGCACGGCGGGCAGATTGGTGACCGCGCCGAAGGTAACCCCCGACCAGAAGGGGTCGGTAATGGTCGCATCGTCGAGACAAAGCTGCTCGCCGCTGCCGTTGAGCAGTCGTACGTAACGGCTGTTGCGATCTTCGACGGTCAGCGTGAAACGCTGGTAGGTATAATTGGTAACCGTAAGATTCGTGAGCGTGGTCCAGTTCGCGCCGTCCACCGACTTCTGCACGCTGCATGTGGTGGCCGGCAGGCCGATAGGTGGATAGTCCCGGTACCAGAAACCGATCTGGCCGATGCCCAGGCTGAGGTACGGTGTCATGACCCAGCCATTGACGGGCAGTTGCGCGCTCTGGCCGCGGTGGGAGTGGTCGCCGTCGCCGAAGTTCATTCCCGTCAGACTGCTCCAGCCCGCGTTGCTCGTGCCGCTCAAGGGCCAATCGTCGAAACTCTGATACACGCCGTGGTCGATCGAGTAGGCCAGATTGGTTTCCACAAAAGTGAAGATGAAGGTCCCGCTGTTGGTGCCGCCGATCAGAATCTCGGGACCGTTGGTGGCGGCGGTGCCGTCGATGCGGAAAAAGGTCTGTGTTTGGGCGGCATCGCCCCAGGTATTGGTCGTTGGTGGTTGATTGGTGGTCACGCCCTGGAACTTGACCAGCGCGTTGGTGAGAGCGGCGGCGGACTGCGCCACCCCCATCCAGCTGTAATCGCCGATCAGCCAGAGGTTGGTGCTGAGATCGCCCTGCACCAGCAGGCTGTTATAGCCGCTGATGTTGGCGAGGGCTTGGACCTTTAACTCGTTGGTGGCCGAAACGAAGGGGCTGACCGCATCCGGCCCCTGGAAACCGGCGCTGAAGTAGTACTTGATCGTCACCGCCGGCTGTCCCGGAATGGCGCTGGTGGTGATAAAGCTGTTTACGCCATTGGTAACCATGGCGTTGGTATGCCAGGAGAGGCCCCCGTCGTTGCTCCAGACGGTGGTGACCGTGACGTTGGAGACCAGTCCAAACGGCGTCACCGTCGCCGTCATGTTGAAGGGGATATTCACATTGACCGGATTGGGCGATGGCAGGCCGTTGGTGATGGAAATGGTCGCCTGAGGATAACCGATCGCCAGATCATCCAATTTGGTGACGCTCGTATTCGGCAACTCATTTGTCAAACGCAAGCGTAGATAAGCACCCTCCGCCCGATTGACCGTACCAGTAAACTGCGTCCAGCTCGCGCTCGACAAAGCGGCCTTTATCGAATCTCTAAGCACCCAGTTTGTGCCATCGGTGGATGTCTCCAGTCCGTACCAGTTAGTGGTAGCCCCTATTGAGGTCTTGGCCCAGAAGGTCATCGCGCCCACACCGTCGGGAATCCAAGGCGAACGGAGCGCCGACTCGCCGCTGGAAAACTTGTTGAACCAGGCAGAGTTTGTACCGCCGTGGACATGACTCAGATCTTGTGACGTTTTGCTAAAAACGCCGACATTTGTAATCGCCCACTCATCCGGGAAGTTGGTTGCATAGAACACTGTAACTGGAAATTGACCCGCATAGGTCTCGAATCCCTGCACCCCGTTCACGCCGATGGTCGTGTTGGTGACGAAAGCCGCGCCGGGGGCAGGGTTAAGCAACAGCGCCGCCAAAGCGGCCAGCGCCAGCCAGACTGTTTTTTGACTGTTCTTCATGGTCCCGTCCTTGCTCCTCTTAGCTTCCAATAGTATAGCCGGAAAGGGGCCTTTTCGCAAGATCCAAGTTTGGCGACCAAGTTTGGCGATAGCGGAAGCCCAACTTGCATTTTTCGCATCCGCAAGGCACTATCTTCCCCGCAACCGTATTCCTAACAGCCTAACAGTCTTCAGCCTAAACAACCTTTATCCTCCCCAACACTCCCCATGACCATGACCCTTAGAGAACTGGCGCAGGAGCGGGAAGACAAGACGCTCGACCATCCTTTCGCCACCCGCAGCGCGAACAGCCGCGGGCGGTTGCGCGACGAGCCGCAGGACCCGATCCGCCTTTGTTTCCAGCGCGATGCGCACCGCATCCTGCACTGCACGGCCTTCCGGCGGTTGCGCTACAAGACGCAGGTGATTTTCGCGCCCGAGAGCGATCACGTCGCCACGCGGCTGGATCACTCGCTCTACATGGCTTCGATCGCGCAAACCATCGCGCGGGCGCTGGGACTCAACGAGGACCTGGCCTACGCCATCGCGCTTGGGCACGACCTGGGGCACGGGCCCTTCGGCCATGCGGGCGAGCATTTGCTGAACAAACTCTGGAAAAACGCGGACCCCCGGCGCTCGTTCCAGCACGAACTGCACAGCCTGCGGGTGGTGGACCGGCTGGCCGTCCGCCCTTCGACCCGCGAACGGGGGCTTAACCTGACCTACGAAGTGCGCGACGGCATCGTCAGCCACTGCGGCGAACGCACGGAGCGCTTCCTGGCGCCCCGCCCCAGGCCGGGACCGCGCCTGGAGACACTGACCGCGCGCGGCCAGGCGCCGCTCACCATGGAGGGCTGCGTGGTGCGCATGGCCGACCGCATCGCCTACATCGGACGCGATTACGAGGATGCCTGCGCGGTGCTGGGCCGCCTGCCTCCGCTGCCGCGGGTGGTGACCCGCGTGCTGGGAGGCGACAACCGCGCGATCATCAACACCCTCGTCACGGACATGATCCGCACGAATCTGGAAACGCCCGGGCGCATGGGCTTCTCGGAGGATGTCTTCGACGCCTTGCACCAGCTGTACGATTACAACAGCCGCCAGATCTATTCCCATCCCCAGCTTGTCGAGTACGCGGCGCGCACCGAAAAAATGCTGACCATCATCTTCGAATTTGCCCAGCGCACGCTGGCGTCGCGTCCCCAGCGGCAGTGGGGCCGGGCGCTGGTCTCGGATTCCCATGCCGCGCGCGAACTGCATGAATTCATCGGCAAAATGTACGCGCAGGATGGACAGCCGGCGCTGTCGCAGATCGTGGTGGATTACATTTCGCTGATGACCGACCGCTACGCCCGCAGCCTGTTCGAGGAAATCTTCCTGCCGCACCCGATCGGGTAGGAACGGAGGTCGGAAGTCGGAGGGCGGAAGTCGGAGGTCGGAGGTCGGAGGTCAGAGGTCAGAGGTCGGAGGTCAGAGGTCAGAGGTCGGAAGTCCACACTTCCTGATCTCGGAGGAAAATGAGTTGGCACTTTTCTGGTAAAGGGGGTATCCATGTAACGCAAACGCCCCCTACAGGTTGTGTTTTCTTTCGACGATCTGTCGGTAGGGCAATGGGGCGGTCTGCACGGCTTGCT
>CAIYGI010000339.1 GCA_903925685.1 uncultured bacterium | reverse complement strand
GCCCCGCGTGGGGCGCGACGCCCTTTTTGCCGCCGAGTCGACCAAGCGCGACGTTTCAATCCACGCGCCCCGCGTGGGGCGCGACTGTGACAAACCGATAGTTCAACTTTTTCTGTTGGTTTCAATCCACGCGCCCCGCGTGGGGCGCGACTCCGTCCGACAGACCCCGGACTGGAGCAATGCCAGTTTCAATCCACGCGCCCCGCGTGGGGCGCGACTCGCGGGTCTCGCTTGTTGAACCAGAACATCCTGTTTCAATCCACGCGCCCCGCGTGGGGCGCGACGGTGGCGGCGAGGGCGGCTTGGTTGGTGCGCCAGTTTCAATCCACGCGCCCCGCGTGGGGCGCGACCGGTTCGACGTTTGGTCCGGACTCCTTCAGCATGTTTCAATCCACGCGCCCCGCGTGGGGCGCGACCGCATCACCGTATCTTATTGCTGCCACGTACGTCAAATGACGGTTTCCGCGAACCTCGACGCGAAAGGCAATGATGCACATGTCAAAGAACAGGGCCGTAGACATCAGATGGCAGTAACTTGCTTGTTTATAGGACTATTCGTAATCGCCGCGAACCTGCCGGGATTTTCGTGGTCACTCCATGTTCGCGGAAGCCTTTTATACGACCAAAGGGCCATTTAAGTTCACCGTCGGTTTCGCACCGACATGTTCGATGCGCCGCTCCCAGTGACTGCCCAAAAAGTAAAAACGCAGGCTGTCCTGCTTGGGGTCGAAAATGTCGCAGAGTGCCTGTCTCAGTTGGGTCCACTGCGCGGGGTCAACCTGGCACTCGAAGACCGAGTTCTGCACCCGCTGTCCGTAATCGAGTAGCGTCTTGGCCACACGGTTCAACCGCCGCCTTCCCGCCTGGTCAACGGTCGCCACGTCGTAACTGACCAGCACCATCATATTCCACGCTCCCCTTGACCACTCGCCATTACTTCCAAATAAACGGCGGATATCCGTCCAGGTCTTTCCGCAGGTGCCGCGCCAACAGCATCGCCTGTACATGCGGTAGCAACCCCGTAGCCACCGTCTCCTCGATGAACGGATGCTGGATCTCCTCCTGTTTCCGCTTCTGATATGCAACTAGAACTTCCTTGCGCGTGTCATCGGTCATCCAGACCGCGCCGCTCTCGGTTGGTTTGAACCCATTCGCCTGCACTTGGCGCAGGTTGATCATCGACAACGCCAGCCGGTCCGCCAGGAAGGGACGAAACTCCTCCATCAGATCGAGCGCCAGCGATGGGCGGCCCGGCCGCTCGGCGTGGAGGAAGCCGACCTGTGGATCGAGGCCGACCGTTTCCAGGGCCGACACCACATCGTGAGCCAGCAGCGTGTACAGGAAGGAAAGTAGCGCGTTGAGGTTATCGAGCGGTGGCCGCCGACTGCGGCCGCGGAAAAAGAATGATTCCTTCTGCGCCGTGATCATGTCGTCGAAGGCATCGAAATAAGTCTTGGCGGCGTCACCTTCGATCCCGCGCAATCGTTCCACAGGGACATCTGCGCGTTGCACGTCCTCCAGGATGTTCCCGAGCCGCAGCACGCCGAACTTCAGTGCGTCGGACGGCCCCTTATCGGCGTGGTCGCGCAGCGCCCGTTGGAGCACTGTGCGGGCGTTGGCTAGTTTCCCCAAAACCATACAGCGCGCGATTGCCGCGGCGGCGACAGGATCGTCGCTTCGCCGGTATTGCTCGCGCCGCAGCAGCACGTTGCCGGAAATCGGGCCTTGCACCCGTGCCAGGAACTTGCCGCGTTCCGAGAGAAAGGCGACCGACACGCCGCGCTCGCCACAGAGCCCCAAGAGCGGCGGACTGCAGGAAACCTGCCCGAAGCAGACGATGCCGCCCAGGCCGTGAATGGGCACCCGCAGTCTCGTCTCTTGTTCCACCCGCACCAGGACCGATTCGCCTTCGTGGCAGAGGTAGGAACCTTGAGTTGTGACGTAGAGACTGTTGAGGAGTTTTTTCATGCCAGGGCCTCAGCAAGATATCGGACCGCCGACCGTTTGCCGCTGGTCGTCTTGGGTAGACACAGATCGAAGAGCGAGCACTTTGTACATTTCTTCTCGTAGATTGGCGGCGGCGTCTTGCCGAAAGCGATCAATTCGTGCAACCCTGCCGCCGCCTCGTCGGTTGCGCGCCGAAGATTTTCCGTGAACGTCACGTCCAAGCGTCGTTTGGACAAACCGTAGAAAAGCGCACCCTCCGGGACCGTGGTTTGGAGCATTTCCTCCAGGCAGATGGCTTGGGCGCAGAGTTGGACCGCGTAGGCTTCTTCGTGGCGCAGGATGCCGCGCTTGTATTCAACCGGAAAGGGCCGCCAGACGCCCGAGGCGTACGGAAGCTTGACCCCGGCGGCGCACTCAGGCAGGCGATGAAATTCCACGATGTCGGTCTTGCCGGTCAGGCCGAGGCGCAGCGACCGCAGGAGCAAGGCCCGCGCGATGCGCAGGTCGCCGCGCGACTCCACTGCTCCCGAATCGGCGCGGGCGTGCAGCGCATGGCCTTCCGCCGTGGCGGCGTTTTCCTGCCAGACCTGCTCCAAACGGTGCAGCGCCGCCCGGCGCGGACAGAACACGAAATCCGCGACGGCGGAAAGCGGCAAAAGATCATCTTCGGGGTACATGCGTACGGTACTCTTCAATCAGTCCTTCAGTCGTTTCTGCCCCTCGTTCTGCCGCAGGTAATTCTGGTTGGATACAATCGGGCGCTTCAAGCGCTTTTCCAAGGCTATGCGGGCATTGCCGGCAATACTGCCACCGGCGTGAGCGTCGGATTTCAGTTTCGGCACGCCCTTGGAATCTTCCTGCCGATGAATCTCCGTGGTTGCCCGTTCCCCAAGCATGGAGAAGATCAGTTCGAAGTCATCCATGTGGTCGCGCAGGTTTTCGCGCCGAAGCCCCTTGATCGCCTTGTATTCGCTGGGGGTCACGCCAAAGGCCGCCTTGGATATCTCCGCCGTAAGTATCTCGTAGTCTTTCTCATCCTGGGCGCCGCGCTTCTGCCACTCATCGGTCAGTTCCTCCCGGATGGCAATTCCGCGCATGCGTTTTTCGATCCAGTCATCGCTGTAACCTTTGAGTTTGTACAGCAGCCGGGTGCGCTTCGTGGCCAGTTCCGGATTTTCGATCTCCTTGATCCGATCGAACCCCACCTTGGCCAGCCAGCGCTTGAACGGTTCTGCCTTAGGCGATGGGATGGATTGGATGATGCGAAAGACTCCCTCCGTGTCGGCGCAATCGGTCTCGTACTTTTTTCCGTCTGCCGCCGGCAACTTCAGTCCGTGACAAAACGTCACGACCTGACTTCCCTCCTCAGTCAGCCTTTGTTTAAGCTTTCTCCAGTATGCTCCAGCATCGGGACTGTCTGTCAACGCCCCCACCACGTCCACGACAGAGAACCACCACTTGTCTTCGTGGAGCACCCGCCTGACCTGCCGTCCCTTGAAGACGGCGATCATTGTCACGGCGTCAACCGTTTTTGTTTTGTCCATGCGCATTCCATCCCTTCGGTTATCCTAACCAACGCTCTATTCGGTGCAAATATCGCCCCGCTCCCGAATCGGCGCGGTCGTGCAGCGCGTGGCCTTCCGCCGTGGCGACGTTTTCCTGCCAGACCTGTTCCAAGCGGTGCAGCGCCGCCCGGCGCGGACAGAACACGAAGTCCGCGACCGCGGAAAGGGGTAGTAGACCGTCTTCGGTGAACACAACTGGGCCTCGTGTCTCACTTTTTCGGCTTCTGGCCATAAGGTTCAGGTTGTTCGGCGACCCGCGCCTGGGCGGGCGCCTCGCGGACCACCGCTCCCGGATGGTTGCGCAGAAATGCTTCGGTCCAGGGGTGGGTTTCCCGTTCCAAGGCCGCGACCCGTTCCTCAGCTGTCAGTCCTTCCGTTTCACGAGCATGCCGGTCTCGCACCTCCCGCAACCATGGCAAAACCTTGAATTCAGTCTTCATTTTCAGTCACCTCCATCGGACTGCGGATGTCTATGGGCTTGTACCCTTCACGCAGATTCACTGCCAACCACTGGCGACAGCACCGCCACGAACCAGCCAGCCTCAAGTGCGGCAAAGAGTCTCCGTGTCGGAACCTCGAACTCCGTGTCGAAGTAACCTCCCAAGACCGACGTATCCAAGTAGAACCGAGGCGTCTTCATCTATCCGCGTACCTCACGCTTTCGTTTCCGGCCATATCTCCTGATTCGCCAGCACCGCCAGGACTACGTACACGGGTATGCGTGTGCCTTTGAAATGCGGGCTCCCGCCGCACACGGCGGCATCAATGACAATACGTCCGGGCAACGTCTTCATACTGTCGCTCTTTCGGTCCCTATTCTATGCGCAGGTCATAAAGTCTTCAAGCGACATAAGATTTCAAGCGGTGAACCGCGACCCTCAACACCTCGCTCAGTCAATCGACCGCTTGTGGGCGGTTCAAACCATCGCGAATCCCGCCGAGTTCATGGCTTCCAGTTTGAGAACACCTTCCATATATCCGAGGAAAGGCGAGTATTCGGCAGTCCACAGATATACGCCCGGATAGCGGGTTGATTCTTGTATCGCCATTTTTTCAAGGATTTTTCGGCGGACGCGAACGCTGCCCATTTGGATGTCGTGCCAAGATACATCCTTAAATCTGCGGATTTTATCAATCAAAACGGGATCCACCACAGCAATCTCTGACTGGTCATCGATGACATTGAACTTTGATTCAACGAATGAAAATGCATAATTCTTTTCCTTATTCTGCAATTCGCTGGAAAACACGGCGCTCTCGCGTATTTCCCGCCTAAAAGCTTCGGTGCATAAACCAGGAGAGATCACGGCATTTCTTGCAAGGTATTCGCGAAGAATTGAGGCTGACTTTTCAAAGGCCGGGTTGGATACGACGGCATCGTCGTGCGGATCAAGACAGACGGACCAGACGGCAGATTGCGAACCTTCATCGTCATCGTCCGCGCTATATTCGCCGTTGCGATTGACGCGGCCAGCGAGTTGGAGAAGTGAAAGCAAAGAGGCACATTCGCGGACACCGGTTTTGAACGACAGATCCACACCCGCCTCCACGCAGGCTGTCGCAATGAGGCACCAATGAGGATTTGGGCTGTCTTTCAGGCGGTCCTGGATAGCTTTCAACGAGGCATCGCGGTCATGTGGCATCAAGGCGGTGGAAAGATGGAAAACATTGCCTTCTCCGAATATGGCAAGCGCGGCTTTTGCGGCAGCCGCCGCCGTATGGACAGTGTTCAGGACGGCGATGATAGGCCCGTCCAAGGTGGCAAGCCACGTGACGAAGTCCACAACGGCTAGAGGCTCGGGCTTGTACTGGTAGTTAACACGGGTCGCCTCGAAAACGGAAAGCGGTGAACGAGCAGCAGGGAGAATGATGTTCGGAACGGGCGGCGGAGCGGAATCGAATTCGCTCATTGTCCAGAAATGGCACAGCGAGCCTGATGCGAGAATCCAATGGCATGACCAAGCGGAGGAGAATCGTTTCAGCCAGATCCACGCCAACGGGAGCAATTTCGCCGGCAGCATCGCGTGGGCTTCATCGAGGAATATGGCTGAACCAGGGAGGTTTTGAAGCCTTCGCACGGTTGACGGCGTAGCGGATGCCAGTGTCTCGAAAAACGCGACGGCAGTTGTGACGACCACCGGCGCGTCCCACAGGGCTGTGAGTTTTCGGCTAGCAACGTCTTGAAAGTCGGCGCGATGGTGGATTTCGGCGACAACAGCAGTCGGATCTTCACCTGGCAGGACCAACGCCTTGCGGTATGTTTTCACCGACTGCGAAATGATGTTTGTGAAAGGCAGGATGACGAATATCCTGCGAAGTCCCTGCCTTTGCGCAATACCAAGGAGGCGGGCCATTACGGCGGTGGTTTTGCCGGTTCCGACGGGCGCGTCGCAGAATGACAACGGGGCATCATTTTCGGGTTTGGATCGACAAGATTCAAAGAACAAGGCGCGGAGAGTGTTTCTTTCGACTTCTTTTGGGTTTATGTTTTCGTCTAATTTTGGCAGGGAGGCGACATATTGTTCAAGGGCTTTGAGACGTTCGTCCGGTCGGAGCGACGGCGGCGGGGCGGGGCGGATTTTTTCTCCGGAGGCGCGGGCAGCGTCACCGTGGTCGGCATTTGTAAGACAAGAAAAGACAACCCTGACATCTGCGGTTTTCAAAGGCGGAGGATCGGGCGGAGAGTCAATGTTGGTGGTACATTTCGGTGATAGCGCTGACGCATGTCTGCGAAGGTATTCAGCAAGGCGCGCGTCAACGAAATCTTTCACGCGCTCGGAGCGCATGCCGCGCAGGTCGATATCGGAGTAATCCGGAAGTCCTTTGTGGTGCGCGTATACCAGCAACGCAGGAAGGATGGCGTTGATTGTAAGCAAGTGCGCAACGCCAGCGTCAGCGTGCGGTATGGGTAGATGCGTAGATTTTTTCGCGCCCGAGAGCACGGCTTGGTTGGCATCGTCGAGTTTTCCGAGGTCGTGGTATTCGGCGGCCAGAAAAAACAAATGTGTAACATCATCCGCCGAAAAAGCCGGAGCATACCGCAATGCGTCGCGAAGACGGTTTAAACCATCCGCGACGACATTGCAGATATGTTCTTTGTATGTCTGCGGCTGTCCCGATACAGTGGCTTGGCTTCGGGCCAGATAGGTCATACCAAATCCACACAGACGACTCTTTCGGTTACCTCATCGGGCAAGGAACCAGGAACGTCGTAGTCGCTCCATTTTTCCGAAGGCGTGAGAGGGTCGTTGCCTTTACGCTTCGGTGTCAGCGCATCGATGATCTTGTAATCAGGGACGCTGCCAAGCGGGTTCTTGTGCTCTGCCCACCAGGCATGGCGGATGCGGACATCCGGCCTGATAGCGGAGCGGGTATGTTCGTAAGCGTAGGGGATCAGGCGTTTTAGCAATTCCACATCACAGGGCTGGCATCCGGACTTGTGCGCAAAACTGGGATTAATGAAAAACGGCATCACATACACGCCGTGCTGAACGACGCGGTAGGCAAGAGGAGCCATCCCTTGGGTCTTGCCTTCTTGGACGCCGGCCTTATTCGTGTTGGTGTGGCGCTGGATAATAACCGGCGAGATGGAAAGGCCCATTCCAATCTGGACGATACCTGTTTTGATGTAACCTTTGGCGCCTCCGTCCTCAAGGAATGTATTTCCAAACAAACGGGCGTCCCAGTATTTTTTGACAAAAACGCTTTGCAGGAATTTCGCCTCGTCGTAAGTTTTAATGTCGCCCATTTCCTTGGATATCTCTTTCCGGTCACGGCCACGCGATTCAAGGATTTCGTATTGGTAGCCCTCCATGGCACCGGACAGATTGTTTGTGACGGTTTGATAGACGGGGCCGTCCTTCAACTCGATCAAATCGCGGAGTTTTCGTTTGAATGAGACGGGCGAGATTTCGCCCTGCCCGTTGTCGCGGACACGGGGATCGCTTTCCTGGTCGGGGTTCCCGTTGGGGTTGGAGTTGACTACCTCGATAATCAGCAGGCCGGTTACGCGTTTGATTTCATTGCTCATTTCTGTTCTCCGTTTTTGGATTCTGTTTGTGACGATTCTGATTTCTGGAAGGACGAGAGGTAGCCCAGAAAAACCTGGGCACGCTCCTCCGGCGTCGGGCGGGAGGGCCATTTGATTTCATGGAGCGTATCCGCGATTTGAGCCCACTGGTGCATCCAATCATGGACAAGCCCAACCTTATCCGGGTCATGGAATGCTCTTGCCCATTTGACATAAGGCGTGGAACGCATCGCGAGTTGGTCGAGCGTCCGCGCCGGGGCTTCAAGCATTGAGGTCAGCAGGGAACTGCCGCAGAGTTCCGGCGGAAGATCCTTTTTGCGGACGACCTCGCAGTAAAGGCGGTGGATTTCGTCAGCCACGCGCAGAAAACGTCCGAGTTGATAGGCACTTTCGTTCATATAGGTTTCCTTGTCTTTTCCTAGTTTGTAAAGCAAAAGCCCGAGTATGCCTGGATAGAGGTTCTTGTCGGGCAATTTTGCGACTTCGTTTCTTCCTTTCGCGCGGCACAATGCCACGAAATAGGCCTGCGCATGGTTCAAGAAGCGTTCCGCGACATGAGCCGCCGATGCGCCTTTCGGTGAATCCAGCAACAGACTCAATCCAACGCAAGGCGCGAAGATTATGACCTTGCTTTGCCTAGGCGCGTCCTTGTCGAACGCCCAGACCGTGTTGAGGATTTTGTGCAGTTCCAAGGGAAATAGCGTCCGAGTTTCAACCGGGACGGGAGAGTTCTTGCCCCTGTTGTTCTTGGTCAGGCTCCAATCGCTGATGTCGAGGGCTGGGATATTCTGGAATCCTTCGTGCCAGTCTTTCGCCGCTTTTTCGAGCGAACTAACCGTAATGTTGCGGTAATAGACGACCTTTGTGCGGGCCTTATCCATTTTGCGCAAAGAGAAGATGTTGAGTTCGGCCACGTCGGAGGCGGCTTCCCCGATCCCCTTCAACTGGGAGATGACGATTTGGGCGAGCCGTTCGAACTTCTCCACATTCAACGTCTCATCGTCCACCTGGCGGCGTACGCCGAAAAGTGAGGCCATAGGCACCTTGCTCGGCGGCAATTTGCTCGGGAACGCGAAAAACAACTCCTTGTCGCCGGCGATGCCGAAAGTGTCGCCGTACCGGTCGTTGGAGGATATCCATTCCAAAGCCGCTTTGATTTGTTTGCGCGTTTGCGAACCAACCGGGAAGGTGTCAGCATCGCAGAGGTGGTATCGCGACTGCGCCGGAACGGCCGCCACTTGCGAACGCAGAATCACGTCGCCCAGAACCGGCACCCTAACTGGCGCGAATTTCTCGCTCGATCCGTTGGCAGCTCTTCCATATGCGTCACAATCCATGCCTTCAGGAGGTTGTCCCATTGCGGCTTCGCCGTCATTCGAATCGGTTGCCGTGAGCAATTCATTCAGGCGGGCTACGGTTTCTGGATGGGCCACGGGGTAATCCGTGTAATCTTTGACATCGAGAAAAACTTGCGGTTTGGGGACCGGCGAGTTTGCGTCTGAATCCTCCTGCGCTTTCTTCTTTTCGTCAACGAAATAGCATACAAGAGACGGCGGGAGAGTGCCGGCTTTAACTTTCGCCTTCGCCTTTTCCGCGTAATCGTTCCTGAATTGTTCGATGTCGATTTTGTCGAATGCGGTAAAAAATTTCGCGAGCGTCTCATCTGGCTTAAGATTCGCGGAACACATCTTTCTCATGCTAGGCAACACGCGCTCTTTCAATTGTTCCAACACACTGCGCGTTCTTCCCCAAAAATCCTCGCCTTCCGCAACAACGTCATCCCATGAAAAATCGCCTTTCGTAAGCGCGTCAGTCAAGACTTTCGCGGCGTTCTTGAGGTCTTTGTCAGACTTCACGATCCGATAAAGCGGACAGACATTAAATCCGGGAAGCGATTTCCCGGCGTCCGGCTCGAACTTGCGGAGTTGCGAGGCGAGATCCGGGGGCAACGGTTCAATGTCATAAATGCGCCCCTCGGATGTCAGCCAGATCCGAATACTCGGTTCTTTCCGAGATACCTTTTTCAGCGGCTTCAGCCGTGGATGCCAGTCTTTTGCGGAAACGCCGGCATCTTCCATCGCTTTCGCGACTTTGACCAGTTCGTTAATCATGCTTCGCCGCCTTTCAATGGGTAAAGCAGGACGCCCCGTTCTATTTTGACATTCTGGTCGTATGAGAATCTGACCGGCGCGCTCGGCCCATCGCTGAACACCTGCCGGAGCATCGAGGGCAGGACTGTGCTTATGTCGTCCTGAACGACGGTCACGTCTCTGAAAGCCCCCACATATGATGGGGTGAACTCTTTCCAACCCAAGCAGGGCAGAACAAACCACTGGCCGCGCTTCAGCCGGCGTTCTAAAATCGAAGCGTAGGCGTGTCCTGGCGATGTGGTTCTCGCGTCCCAGTTCCGAGCCTTGTCATTGAACGAGGATTTTTCCTTCTGCGGACGAACGAATGCGTAAAGCCGGTAGCAGACATCGGTGAGGACGGTCGCGAGGAATTGATACGCGCCGTCGGTTCCAGTCTTTTTGAGTGGGCCGTTGTAATTGGTGGCGTATCCGTGGAAATGCAACGGTTTGCATATCTCGGTTTTGAACGGGACGACCTCGACGGCCGGCAAATAGAGGATTGCTTCGAAAATCCCCTTGACCGCGGAATAAGTGGGTGCGGGGTAACTGACAGGGCAGTCGCCGGTGTCGGGGCGGGTCCACATTGCCGTCGGGCCGGATATTTCTAACTGGATCTCGTATGGTTTCGTTGTCATTGCTGTCTCATCCGTTATCACGCAAAGAAGTGTGTCTGGTATTGCAGGAACGTCCAGGTATCTTCGGATGGCCAACGCCCCGCATATCCTCAGTGTGGCTTCGCCTTCCCAAGATCATGCAGCAGTCCCGCCAACCGCGCTTGCCCCTCGCCACCAAAAAACGGCCGGAGGGCTCAGCCAGGCCAGCCACGTCCATCAGGTGCTCCACGAGCGGTTGGCCCTTGTGTGCCAAAAGGGTCATAAACGGCATCTCCCTCGATACTGTTCTCTCATACTCCCATCAGAACGGTGCCACACGCCCGCGCAGCGGCGGAGGCCCGCCGCCCTCGTGCGCCCGTGAGGGTGCCAAGTCAAGGAGGTGGAAGTCCTCCTCCGAGCGGTTCGCTGACCGATCGGTAGTTGAACGTAACTGCGTCTGTGAAAACGGAGGTGGAGAGCAACGGGAAACGAAAGTGCCGTCCG
>CAIYGI010000338.1 GCA_903925685.1 uncultured bacterium | reverse complement strand
TGCCCCGTAACCGATCCGTGATCGGGAAACATCCCGTTCAGATCGAAGATCGCGCCCGGTCGGCAACTTTGTAGTGCCGCGAAAATTTGGGCGTTGATTTTCAATGATTTATGACGCAAAGCGCGAAACTTGGGCTAACGCCTATCGGAAAGAGTGCCCGCGCGCGATCGGTGTCGCGCCCATAGCGCGCCGGTGGTCGGCGGCGGTTCTATTTCTGGCGCCATTCCTCTGCGCCGCCCAGGACCGCGCGAGTAACCCGGCAACGAACGCGGCCATCAACGTGTTTCAAATCCCGAAGCTCGTGATGGAACAGCAGGCGGCCCAACTGCAATTGGCGCAATTCTTCCAGCAGAAGCAGTATGCCGAAGCGGAACAGTTACTGCTGGCGGCGATTCGGCGCAATCCCTCCCTGGCGCTCAACTACTATAATCTGGCTTGCGTCAAGGCCCGGCAGGACCGGATCGACCAAGCGCTGGATTATTTGGAACGCGCGGTGACGAATGGTTTCACGGACGTCCGCGCTTTGCGGGCCGACGCCGATATCGACAACCTGCGCCGGTCCGACCGTTATGCGGCCGTTCTAGCCGCCGCCGAAGCGTATGCCACGGGCGCGCCGGACGGTCTTGTGAGTCATTTCGAGCCCGCTCCGGTAGTCGACGGCGTGGCGATCGTGTCGGAATCGAACACGTTATGGGATGCGCAACTCAATCTGTTTCGCGCCATGTTCGCGCTTTCGCCGACCAATCGCGTGACGGAACCGATCGTCCTTGGCCAGGGCCGCGCGGGGGAACTCCTGCGCGCCTGGCGCAAGGAGCAAACGGCAGCCGGCTTGGATGGGGTGCTTTACGATAATCGCGACGAGCGACACAGCGCGCTGGATCTTCGGAACTTTCCGGGGATGGCGGCGATCAAATACAGAACGGCTTCGGCGGAAGCAAACCTCAGACACGGTTTGCAGGCTGATTTTATCTTTAATTTGCCCACGCTGGGCAATTCCTCCACGGCCCTGCTCGGCGCGTTCTGGCGCAGCAATCCGCGCATCGCGATGTTGAGTCCGCAGGCGATGAACGCCCTCTATTTTCAATATGTCAACAATCACATCTATTTTTATCCCGAGCATAACGATTACGATCCGGGCCATAACGGCAAGGAGGGCGGCTACGGCGACGTGTTTCCGGCCAACATTCCTTACGTCATCATCAGCCAGGGTTCTTCGTGGTCGGATCAGCCCTTCATGCAGGCTGTGGCCTGCACGCTGGCGGCTTTCCGCAAGGAGACGCGTCAAGCGCTCGTGCTGTCGGGCACCCTTGCGCCGACCGTCCAGATGATTTTCCGCATGAGCAATAAGACCGTGGCGTCCCCCGATTCGTACCTGAGCGGGATCGCGCACCCGCCCGTGTTTTCCGCCACAAACCTCGACGTGGAGAAGATGGTCAACATGGCGCACGCGCTGAAACCGGATGAAATCCCGCCGTTGATCCAGCTCCGGGTCGTGCAGGAGGACATTCCGGCGCACGACATCGACTATTTCGACGTCGGGAACCGCGAGAAACTCTTCGATACCCCGGCGGCGATAGCGCGCGTGGTCCGCGCCACCGGCTATTACCGGCGTATCGTGGTCAGCGCGGAAAACAGCCGCGACGTGAACGGACGTGCGTTGACTTACAGATGGGTTGTGCTACGCGGAGATAAAGAGGCGATTCGCATCCGGCCGCTCAACGCGGCCGCCTCGGTCGTGGAACTGATGGTTCCCTACCACGAACGCCGGCCGATTGCGCCGGATTCGCGGATGGAATCGAACCGCGTCGATATCGGCGCCTTCGCGCACAACGGCGTCAACTATTCTGCGCCGGGCTTTGTCACTTTCTATTACCTCGACAACGAAAAGCGGGTTTATAACGAGCGGAAACAGATCCAATCGGTAACCTACAGCTCGCCCCGGAAAGGCGGCAACTATGTCGATCCGTGGATCGATCTGCCCAAGGACTGGCGTGACGAATACCACTACGACGCGCAAGCGCATTTGACCGGTTGGACCAGGCAGCGCGGCGACGTTGTGGAGGGATTTACCGCCGATGGCGCATTGGCAACGGAGCGCGATGCCGTCGGACGCGCGACGACGGCGCGCACAGTCCAATATGTGACCGACAAGCCCTCGGCCAAAACCGCCGGCGTGTTGCGCCAGGTAGATGGGCCGGTCATAGTGCATTACGGCTACCGCTCCCCGCAGGACCGGGTGGGCTACATCGTTTCGCGCAGCAATGTGGAAAAACTCCCGCCAGGCGGCCAATAAAATGTGGCGGGCGGCTTCGCCCTAATGCGAATTGCCTGAGTTTACACAACAGCGTCACCAAGGAGTCAATGGCATGGCAACCGTAGAATTTCCAATGCAAACGACGCCGGCGGCCACGCGCCGGCTGGGCGGCTTCAGAATCCGAATCGGCGAGCCGTTTATTATCGCCAGCCGGGAAGAGAGTCCGGACGAGGGCTCCCACGTTCATCCCATGCTCTGGAAGTCGAACGATACCCTCTTCCTGAATTGGAACATGGACCAGGACATCAACGATCCAGTTTTGCCCGACCGACCCAACGGGCGCTTGAGCCGCGATGGCGGCCGCACCTGGCAGCGGCAAACCGTGCTGGCGCCGCCTTGGGACGCTTACAAAATCATGACCGGCCCGACGGAGATAACGTCCTATTGGCATCCGTTTGAGATTCCCGGCTCGCCGGGCCGATATCGCATGGTGACCTGGCGGTCGCCGGACAACGGCCGATCCTGGGCCGACATGACTTGGACGGAACTGGAATACCCCGGCACGCGCGGCGTGGACATCTATGATCCGTCGGAAATTTATAAATCACATGTCACCCATAACATGCAAAGGCCCGCGCCTCCGGCTTATATGGAGTCGTTGTTTCGGCAGGCCGGCACGCGCAAACGCAGGCCCGGCTGGCCCGGCTTCTACGAACGTGCCGCCGATTCCAGCGGCGCACTCTACGGCCTTACCTATGGTTGTTATTATGTGCCAGGCGGAGAAAACATCGCGGATGAGCGCGCCTTCTGGGGGCAAGTCGATTGGAGTAGATGGCCCATCTTCATGCATAAGTCAACCGACTGCGGCCGCACGTGGAAGTATGCCGGCGTGGTGGCGCACGATGAAAAACACAAACTCGGCGTTTGCGCGACCGATATCTTTTCGGAACCGTCACTGGCTGTCTATCCGGACGGCGAGATGGTCTGCGTCATGCGAACCGGCTCCTTCCGGCCGCTCTATCTTGTGAGGAGCCTTGACGCTGGAGCGACGTGGAGCGCGCCAGTTAAACTGCCCGTCCGCAGCGTGACCCCGATGCTGGCGCAGTTGTCCGGCGGTGTGCTTGCTGTGGCCACGGGACGGCCCGATTGCGCCGTGCATTTTTCCCTCGACCGAGGCGCGACCTGGCCGCTCAGTGAAACGCTCTATCGTATGCACGGGCTGCTAAATTCCGGTCCAGACGAGTACAATTCAGGCACCGCGAACGTTCAACTCACCGCCATAGACGGCCAGACGCTGCTTTATGTCCATGACGCCTGCCGATATGACCCGAACGGCGCCTCTGACTGGCTCAAGGGTGCCGGCCACGGCCGGATCATCGGGCGGCATATTTTCGTGGAAAAAAGCCGCAGCGCCGCGCGCGTCAAACGGCCCTCCGGTGTCTGTGAATCCTTGAAGAAACAGGGAAAATCTTCTGCAACGAGCACTGCCGAAACAGTCCCCGAGGCCGTTGCGGTTCAGCGCGAGATGAATAAGCTTGCGCTGGACGGCAAACTGGATGGTCCGTTTTGGGATGGACTGGAGACCTACGCGTTGCGTCTTGCGGCAACCAACAAGCCGCCCTCCCGCGGCCTGGGAACGACTTTCCGTGTGGCCTGGGCCGACAATGCGCTCCACATTGGCATTGATTGCCGGGAAAACGACATGCGTAACCTGAACATCGGATCATCAACGAATGGCGATCCCAAGATCTGGAGTGGCGACAATCTCGATCTCCTGATCCAGACGCAGATGCACACCTATTACCAGATCGCCATCAGTCCGTCCGGAGCCGTGGTGGGGGCGGACAGGGATCGGCAACAAGGCCTTCATTTGCGGTGGTCGCCGGACGCCGAGGCGGCGTCCCATATAGGCAAGAACTTCTGGAGCGTTGAACTGCGCCTTCCGGTTGCCGCCCCCGAGGGCGGACATTTTGACCCGCTACATGGCATGGCGGGTCAAAAGCCGACCGACAGCTCCCCATGGTATTTTAATCTCTGCCGCCAGCGGGTGAGAGGATTGAAAGGGATGGTCCAAGTCTTTTCTAAAATCGATTTTGGAATGCTGTTTCACGAAACGACAACATTCGGCAAGGTGGTCGTGCGGTAAGGCGCATAATGGAATGACAAGAAGAGTTACCGAATTCATCGGTATGGAAAATATGTTCCTTTGGATGCATGACGAGCCGGATCATTTGCATCGGATGATGAAACTGCTGCATGATGACTACGCAAACATGCTGGACTGGCATGAAAAGGAAAAACTGTTGAGTCTGAACAATGAAAATGACTATATCGGATCGGGGGGAGTCGGGTATACATGTGAGGTGCCTGAAGTTCGTAGACGGTCTGGATCAGTCGCCTGTAGTTGGTCACCCAGGCCCGTGCGTAGGGTAGTTTGGTCTTCGTCAACAGAATGGTCTGTGTCCGATTCTGGTAGCGGTGGGACAGATACCGATATGGACCGTGCAAAACCGGGTTCTTTTCGGCCCGACAACGGCAGTTCGGGTTGCCACAACGGCTTGCATGCTCGCGCAGCGATCCCCGCAACACCGGCGGCCAGGCGGCCAACTGCCCCAGCAACCGGCGGCGCTCGCGCAGCAACCATTCGTAATCGCTTCGTTCATTCATTCCTAAGCACTATATCATGCTTAGGCGCAATTGCAACAAAAAAAACGACACAAAAAAATCGAGCTGTCGTGGAGTTTTCAAAAGCGGAATTCTTGGAGCGAGCAAAAGCGGAAAGCTGGCTGTGTTCAACGAGGGCGGTTGGTAAACAGAACGACAGGGAGTTTTTGCTTGTCTGGGCGCTCCTTGAGTATCGAGACGCTCCCGTCCAGGTGTTCACAGAGAACGGCCCTGGTGCCGGGGATGGCTTGAGTAGGGAAAGTGTCTTGTCCGAAGTGGACGCGGCCACCGACCGCGATCGTGACGGACTGCCATAGGGACCAGACGTAGTTCCACCAGGGTTCTTTGGGCACTGGGCGCAGCTTGTTTCGCCCCTGTGCCGTGGCTTCATCCCAAGCCGTCTGCGGTGTCATTCCCAGTTCTCGATGCCGTTCGCGCCGGTTGCGATGTTCGCGCAGGGCGTGGATGTGGTGGTTGACGTCTTCCAAGTCGGAAGACGGCGTCAACCCGTTGAGGGCAAAGTAAGGCGGCAGGCGATCCTGCCAAACCTGATGGATGCGCTCGACCTTGCCCTTGGCTTCGGGGGTATTGGCGACGACGAACGACACGTCGTAGAACTTCAGGCGTTGCCCGATCCGGGTCACGCTGTCTTCTCTGTTGCCCGTGAAGATACCCGCCTGATCGACGTAAACCTCCAGAGGCAGGCCGTATTCCATGAATGCGTCGTGGAAAAAGTGCAGGTAGGCCGGCACGTTCTCGCGGCGGTAGATCGCGCAGCCGACTTGCAGACGGCTAGAACCAAGTGGTGGTGGCGCCTGCATCACACTCGACCAGCACTGCATCGACCTTGCCATCGGGAGACGGTAGACGGAAAATCTCCTCACGACTCAGGGGAAAGGCGTTGCGGAAAATCAGCCATCCGAAAAGAACCCAGAGCACGGCTATGCGCCAAGAATGGCAGCACCCCACAGAATCGGTTTCAGAAGTCGTCTCATTTCTCTGGGGCAGGAACGTCGAGGGTCAGGTTCGGCGAGCCTGCGAGCCGTAACCTGGACCCTCTTCGGTGCCATCATCTTGTGAATGGAATGCCGAGATCCTTACAGATCTTGCGGGCGAGGTTGTCATTGACCTCGGTGTGCCGAGGGATGGAGGAACGCCGATTCAGCACAGTATTCCCCCACCATGAATGGTTTCCACCCTCGCGGATGAACCCGCAGCCATGCTCACGCAGATGCCTGAGCAACTCCGCACGTTTCATAACGTGACCAGTTCCTCAGTGTAGTCCGGTATTGCCGAACGGATGGCATCTTCCCGATTCAGTTCCAAGGCTTCAGCCAGTGTGGTCCGTAAACTGCATAGAAGCGCCTCCCGTGACCGCTCCTGGCAATTCACGCCTGGCACTTCCTCGATCCACCCGATCCACCAGCCACCATCCTGCTTCGTCACCGCCGTATACGTGTTTGCCATAGTCATTCACCTCGTACGGAGAATACCACCCTCATCCTCCCATGTCCATGGATTACTCTTCATTACGTGCCAAATGCCCAGGGCCATTTCATCTGCCTTGATCGGGAGCGGTGCGTGGTTGCCGGGCAGGCAACTTGTTTCCGCGAGGGTGTTAAGGCGCGCCGGACATCAGGCACGCCGGCGCCGAAGCCACCCACCGGTCTCATGGTTCAGAACGATCTGACGAGCGACCGGCGCGTGAGCCGTGTGCCGCTGCACACGACACGCCCTGTTCGCAGTATTGTCGGTGCGATTCTGGATGCCCATGGTTATTTTTAGG
>CAIYGI010000337.1 GCA_903925685.1 uncultured bacterium | reverse complement strand
TGCCCCGTAACCGATCCGTGATCGGGAAACATCCCGTTCAGATCGAAGATCGCGCCCGGTCGGCAACTTTGTAGTGCCGCGAAAATTTGGGCGTTGATTTTCAATGATTTATGACGCAAAGCGCGAAACTTGGGCTAGAAGCAATCATAAGGTGATGGCCCGGCGATCGGTGATGACATAGATCGTCTTGAAGGCTTTACGATAAGCCCGCAGGGGAGCTGACATCAATCCGATTCCGATCAGGACAAAAGGCACCCCGAACAAAGGGAAAAAATTGAAATGGCCCTTGCTGAAATCGGGGATTTTGAATCCCGCGGCCCCGCAAATCCAAAAGATCGCAAAAGCGGTCCAGGGAATGGCGAACAAAAACATGCCGGTGGAGTTGGCCGTGAAGTAGCGCGGGACGGGTTGCTCCATCCACAATATCTTTTCGCCCGGCTCCAATTCATGTTTGACCTTGTTCTCGAGTTCCCATTGCGTTGCCCCTGTAGAATTCATTCCTTGGCTCCGGTGTTCTTCCTGAGTTGTTTTAGATAGTCTTCGGCTCTGTCCCGTGCATCCGGCGGATCGCATTTCATTCTCCTTTGGACTGCTGGCCTCCACCGCAAATTTCAAGTGTAACGAAATTACGCCGCTCTCCGCGCCCGGTCAACCGCAGTATGCAACTGCGTTCACCCACGGGCTTTTTATCCACCCTTCAGCCTAAACAACCTGATTCGTTCCCAGTCCGGCGCGGTAGGCGGCGCGGACGCGGCGCTGGCAGACGTCCAGCGCAGCGCGCAGGACGGTGGCGTCTGCGCTCACGCCCAGCACACGCTTGGCCAGGGCGGTCAGGGCCGCATCGTTTTCGGGCAAGGCGTGAATCTGGCGGTCTTCCAGAATCTGCAGCGCATGTTCGACGCGGCGCAGGAAGGCATAGTCTTCCGCCAACTGTTGCGCCGCGCCGGCCTCCAGCAGGCCGGCACGCGCCAGCGCCGCCAGCGCGTCAAGTGTATTGCCGTTCAGAATTTCCGGATGCGCGGGCGCATGCATGAGTTGCAGGGCCTGGGCCAGAAACTCCACGTCGCGAATGCCGCCGACGCCGGTCTTTACATCGTTCTCAGCCGCGCCGAGGGTCTGGATGCGCCGATGGCGCAGACTGGTGACCGTGCGCACAATCTCGCCGTGATCGCGCCGGATCAGAAAGAGCGGCCGCACGGCCTCGCAAAAAGCCGTCCCCAGCGCCAGATTGCCGGCCGCCGGGCGCACCTTAAGCAGGGCCTGAATTTCCCAGAGTTCGGCGTGGTTTTGGTAGTAGTCCACCAGCGCGCGAAATCCATACGCCGCATGGCCGGCCGGACCGTAGGGCCGCAGCCGCAGGTCCACGCGATAGGCATAACCCTCGGCGGTGTGCGTGCTGAGTTCGTACACCAGTCGACGCATCAGCCGTTCGGCGTCGTCGGCCGCGGCCGCGGCGGCGTCGCTGTCCGGCGGCGTGACACGATCGTCGTAGAGCCCAAGCAGGTCGATGTCGGAACTGTAATTGAGTTCATGTCCGCCGAGTTTGCCGAAAGCAAGCACGCAAAAGCTCTGTCCGCGGTTTGGACCTTCACCCTCTGAGGATGCCTGACGCAGCATCGCGTCGGCCACCACGTCGGCCAGCCGCGCCAGATCGCCCGTCACCTCGGCGAGCGGGGCGTGAAGGCAAAGATCGCGCGCGCCGATCCGCACCAGTTCGCGCCGGCGGAAACGCCGGACGGAATCCAGAACGTCGGTGTGTCCGCTGAAGCGCGCGCGAAAGCCGTCAAGATCGTGTTCCAAGGCTTCGCGCGTGCGGACGCCCTGGACATTGCGCGGATCGGTGGCCCACTCAAAAAACTCCGGCACGCGCACGAGCGTGTCGGCCAGAAACTGACTGCCTGAAAGCATGTCGAGCAGCAACGTCAGCCGTTTGGGCTGCGCCAGCAAACGTTCGAAATTACCCGTCGGGTCGTCCAGCACCGTCACCAGCCGCTCCCAGTTGTTGAGCGCCATGTCGGGGTCGGGCACGCGCGCCAGCAAATCGCCTGCCAGCACCACCAGTCCGGCGAAGCGGTCGCGTCTTTCGTCCGCGCCCGCCAGCCGTCGGAGATTATCGTAGGCGCGCGCCGGATCGGCAAAGCCGGTGCGGCGCAGGATCTTTTCGCGCAAGGCTTCGGATGGCGCGTCGGAAAGCACCAGGTCGGCGAGGCTCCCGTCGGCGCCCCTGCCCGGCAGCGAGTCGCGGCCAAAGTGGCGTTCCACAAAGGCGCGCACGACCGCGGTTTCGCGCTCGAAGTCCACGCGCAGTTGCTCCCCTGCCCCCAGCCCGCCGCCGCCTTGATAGCCCATGCGCCGGGCCAGATGCCCGAACTCGACCGCCTCCACGGGCGGCAGATCGAGGTCCAGCGCCGATCCGCGCAACAGGCGCAGGCCGTTGATCAGCCGCCGCAAAAAATCATAGGCGCGCAAAAGCTGCGCGCTCTCGCCGGTCGCCATAATGCCCGCCGCGGCCAGCGCTTCCAGAGCCGTATGAATGCGCGGTGTGCGCAGCGCGGGGCGCGTGATGCCGTGGATCACCTGAAGCAGCTGAACGTCGTACTCGATGTCCACCAGTCCGCCGGGACTGAACTTGGCATTGGCCACGCCGGGCCGCGTTTTATCGGCCAGTTGCCGGGCGCGCGCTTCGCGCAGTTCGGCGACGTCGATCGCCTGCGCCGCATAGACAAACTCATCGCGCAGACGTTCCACCTGCCGCCCCAGTTCGACATCGCCCGCCACGGCGCGCAGCCGCACCAGCGCCATGCGTTCGATGGCGTGCGCCGCGCCGCCGGGACCGTAGTAGCGGCAAAAACTTTCCAGGCTGCAGGCCCAGGGTCCGCTGGCGCCGTAGGGACGCAGGCGCAGGTCCACGCGAAAAATGCCCTCGCGCTTGGCCACTATGGCAAGCGCGGTTTCACGGGCCAGCCCACCGAAGAATTCGGCGTTATCCAGAGGTTGCGCGCCGTCGGTGCGGCCATTGTCGTCATAGATGAAAAGCAACTCGATATCCGAGGCGTAGCCCAGCGCCACCCCGCCGAATTTGCCGAGTCCGCAGATGGCATAGCGGGCTTCGATACCGGCCACCGTGCGCGGCCGGCCATGGCGCGCCGCGAGTCCATCATAGATCAAGCCGGCCGCCGCCGCGACGACTTCCTCGGCCAGCCGTGTGAGCGGCTCCGCCAGTTGTCGCACGTCGTGGCGCGCGTTCAGGATGGCGTCCAGATCGATGGCAAAGATTTCGCGATCTTTGAACTCGTTCAGCCGCCGCAGTTGCGCGGCGATCGAGGAATCCCCTTCCGCCAAGGCCGCGCGCAAACGCGGTCCGACAGCCGCCGCATCCATCGCAAAACTGCGTCCCTCGACGTGCGGTTCGAGGATCGGACGCAGGGCCTCGTATTGCAGGCGGATGAAATCTTCCCAAAGGTAGTCGCCGGCGCCCAGCAGGCGCGCCAGATCCTGCAGCGCCCGCGGACGGCTGAGCCATTCCACCCACTGTCCGCGGGCGGGCAGTTTCAAGACATCGTCCAGCAACTGATCGAAGCGGCAGAGGGCCGTGTAAGGATCGGGTGCCTGCCCCAGAAAATAGGTGAATTGCTTGGTCAGCAGAATCGCCAGCGCAATCTGGTCGCGCCGCGCGGGGTCCTCGATCGATTGTCCGGCATCGTCCAAAATATCGATCTCGTCCTCGACCCGTCCCTCGCGTCCCGTGCGAATACGCACCTGCTCGATCGAAAGTCGCTGCAGCGAAAGCGCCGTGCTGAGTGCGTACAGGAAAGCCGGGGTGTCCTGCGAAACGACGCGCAGGGTCGTGTATGGGGCATGTCCGCCGGGAAACTCAATCTGCATCGGATAAAGCAGCGGCAGTTCCGCCGCCGCGGTTTCGCCAAGCCGGCGCGCCACGGCCTCGTTGACCAGGTGACGCGCCTCGGCGTTGGACTGGGCATCTCCCCGTTCCAGCAAGCCGATCACCTCCGTCAGGCGCGCGCAAACCGCGGCCCGCCAGGCGGCGGCGTCGCCATCAAAAGTGGCCCGTCCGACGACCTGGTCCACGATCCGGCGGCGTCGCAAAAGATCAGGGGCGACGGCCACCAACCTACCACGGGCGTTGCGCGATGGCGGCGGCTCCGGCGGCGCCGGCTGCCAGGTAAAGACCAATCCGCTATCAATCGAAAAGCCCAGTCCGGTCAGCACCCCAGCGATCAGCGAGAACTCGGCGGTATAATCGAACGCCAGCACCGTGCAGACCCAGGCCCCGTCCGGCCGCGCATCCAGCCGCACCTCGATTGGGTGCGCCGGGGTAACCAGCGCCAACGCGTCGAGGTGGGCGGCCACGTCGTCCGGCGAAAAGGCGTCGAAGTAACGCTGGTCAAGGCGCGCCCAATGGGCCGCGACCAGCGCCCGGTCGGCAACCTTGCACGGCACAAGCAGAGATTCCAGCGAAGGCTTCATGAAAGGGTGTTCGGTGTTCAGTGTTCACTGACAGAATACAAAATACAGGACTGAATATGCCATTCAAATTCAGCCAAAACACACGCCCCTCTACATAACGCATTCTTCACGTCATTTCGCGCGGTTGATCGCGCATATTTCACGATTACATTCCGAAAGATTCGACCAGCCGGCGGCGGCATTACGAAAGCATGTCCAACGGACTGCGAGGTGGCGCCCGTAACCCGCGAGCGACGTGCGTGTAATTTGGCGGACATGTCTCCGCAAAATGCGGGAAGCCCATGAAAAGCGCCACGCGCACAGCAGAATTGGACCAAAAGGCGCTTGACAGTAGCGGGCCGAATTTCCTTGCTCCGGAGGCGTTTATGGAGTCAAATGCTCCGGCTTTCAACAAGGTGGAACACGAGGAGTAAACGATCCATGCGCTGGTCCAAAACACTGATTCCCACGATCAAGGAAATACCCCAGGATGCCGAAATCGCCAGCCATCAGTTGATGCTGCGGGCGGGCTTGATCCGCAAGCTGAGCGGCGGCCTTTACACCTTCCTGCCGCTCGGGCTCAAGGCCTTGCGCAAGATCGAACGCATTGTGCGCGAGGAAATGGACCGCGCCGGTGCGATCGAAATTCTGATGCCGGCCCTGCAGCCGCGCGAAATCTGGGAGCGCACCGGCCGTTACGCCACGCTGCGCGACACCATGTTCAAGATTCTCGACCGTCAGAACCGCCACCTGGTGCTGGGGCCCACGCATGAGGAGGTGGTCACCGATCTGGTCGCGCACGAGATCAACTCCTACCGGCAGTTGCCCAAGACCTTCTATCAGATCCAGGTGAAGTTCCGCGACGAAATCCGCCCGCGCTTCGGACTGATGCGCGCCAAGGAATTCGTCATGAAGGACGCCTACAGCTTCGACACCAGCTGGGAGGGCGTCGAAAAAAGCTATCAGGCAATGTACAACGCCTACGTGCGCATCTTCGAACGCGTCGGTCTGCGCACCAAGGCCGTCGAGGCGGATTCCGGCGCCATGGGCGGCAGCGCCTCGCATGAGTTCATGGTGCTCGCCGAGTCCGGCGAGGACGGCATCGTCGAATGCGGCGACTGCGCCTACGCCGCCAATACGGAGCGCGCCGAACGGAAACTGGCCGCCGCCGCATCGCCCGAACCGCCGCCCGCCGCCCGCGTCGCCACGCCGAACAGCCGTACCATTGAGGAAATTGCCGCGTTTCTCAAGGTCAAACCTGAGATGCTGATCAAAACGCTGATCTATGTCGTCAAGGGCCAGCCGGTCGCGGTCTGCATCCCAGGCCATCGCGAGTTGAACGAGCACAAACTCGCCCGCGCGCTGGGAGCCGATGTGCAAATGGCCGACGACGCCACGGTCGAAAAAGCCACCGGCGCGCCGCTGGGCTTTGCCGGTCCCGTGGGGCTCACGATCCCGGTCTACGCCGACGCCGAACTGGCCTCCGGCCAGGCCTCGATCGCCGGCGCGAACGCCGCCGACACGCATCTCCTCAACGTGCGTTTCGGACGCGATGCGCAGGTGGCCGCCTGGCACGACCTGGTAATCTGCCGCGAGCACGATCTCTGCCCGCGCTGCGGCCAGCCGATGCGCGAAAAGCGCGGCATCGAAGTCGGCCATGTCTTCAAACTGGGCGTCAAATATAGTCAGGCGCTGGATGCGATGTATCTGGACGAAGCCGGCAACCGTCAGACACTTATCATGGGGTGCTACGGCATCGGCGTCACCCGCACGCTGCAGGCGGTGATCGAGCAGAGTCACGACGCCAACGGCATTGTCTGGCCCGCCTCGGTGGCGCCGTTCGAGGTCGCCGTGCTGCCCTTGAACGTCAACCACGCCGAGACCATGCGCGTCGCTGAGGAACTGGTGGCCGCGCTGGAGGCCCAGGGGCTGGCGGTGCTGATGGACGATCGCGACGAAAGGCCCGGCTTCAAGTTCAAGGACGCCGACCTGATCGGTTTCCCCGTGCGCGCCGTGGTCAGCGAACGCTCGCTGGCCGAGGGCAAGATCGAAATCAAACAGCGCACCGCGACCGACAAGAAAATGGTCCCGCTGGCCGAGGCGGCGGGTCTTATCGCAGGCTTGATACGAGAGGCTTGAAAATGAGCACACCGTTATTAGGCCCGCCGCGGGGCATGCGCGACTTTTATCCGGACGACATGGCGCTGCGCAACCATATCTTCCGCGCCTGGAGCGAGGCCGCCGGCCGCTTCGGTTTCGAACCGTATGACGCTTGCGTCGTCGAAACGCTCGAGTTGCTAAAGCGCAAAGGCGGCGAGGAAATCGCCGAGCAGATTTACACCTTCAAGGACAAAAGCGACCGCGATCTGGCTTTGCGCGCCGAAATGACCCCCACCCTGGCCCGCATGGTCGCCGCGCGCCAGAACACGCTGGCCTTTCCGATCAAGTGGACAACCACCGCCCAGTGTTTCCGCTACGAACGCATGTCGCGCGGCCGCAAGCGCGAGCACTATCAGTGGAATCTGGACATCATCGGCGAGGACGGCGTCGCCGCCGAGGCCGAGATTCTGGCCTGCGCGCTGACGGCCCTCAACCAGCTCGGACTCGGTCCCGACCTGGCGCAGGTTCACGTCAACTCCCGCGCGCTGCTGGCGGAAATGCTGCTTTCGCTGGGGATACCGCAGGAACACCACGCCGCCACCTTCCTGGCGCTGGACAAGCGCGGCAAGATCGGCGACGAGGAAATCCGGGCGCTGCTGGGCGCTGCCGGTCTCAACGCCGAAGCGATTGCAGCCGTCTTTCGCATGCTGGCCGTGCAAACCCTGGATGAGGCCGCCGCGCTGCTCGCCCAAACTTCGCCCGCCGTGGCCCGTCTGCGCGCGCTCTTTGCGCTGCTTGCCGCCTACGGGTTCGGCGAGTCCCTGGTTTTCGACATCGCCGTGATCCGCGGGCTGGGCTACTACACCGGGATTGTCTTCGAAGCCTTCGACCGCGCCCGGCAGTTCCGCGCGCTCTTCGGCGGCGGCCGTTACGACAACCTGCTGGCCAGCGTCGGCGGCCGGCCCATGACCGCGGTCGGGCTGGGCTTTGGCGATGTCGTGATCGGCGAACTGCTGACGGAAACCGGCAAACTGCCGGCGCCGGGCGCCGACGGTCTGCTGGCCATCGGCTACATGGATCAGGCCCAGCAAGCGGCCGCGCTAGCCCTTGCGCAGGCCTGCCGGAAAGCCGGCCGGCCGGTGGACCTGGCCTTGCACGCCGACAAGCCGCGCGCCTTTTTTGCCCGTGTAGGCACGGGCCGCTTTCAATACGCGATTTACCTGGGACCGGACGACATAGCCCGCGGCGCGGTGCGCGTCAAGCGCCTGACCGACCGCAGCGAGCATGAACTGGCGCTGGCCGATCTCTGCGCCAATCCCGCGCTGCTGGAACAGCCGCCATGCTGACGGTTTACACGGTGCTCGTCGGCGCCTACGAGGTCAATTGCTACCTCGTGGCCGACGACCAGGCGCGCGCGCTGGTGATCGATCCCGGCGCGGACGAAGCGGAGGTCGCCGCAGAGTTGCACAAGCAGGGCTTGACCGTCGCCGGTTATCTGCTGACCCACGGCCACATGGACCATCTTTGCGCCTTGAACCCGTTGCACAAACGCTTCCCGGCGCCCGTCGGACTTGCCGCGGACGATGCCGGTTGGGCCTTTACACCGCTTAACCAGCTGCCGCCCTACCCCAGGCCCATCCGTCCCGCGGGCGAGATACTCGATGTCGCCGCGATGCCGGTGTGGACCGCCGGCGGACCCGTTTGCCGCATTATACCGACCCCCGGCCACACCCCAGGCGGCGTCTGCTACTATTTCGAGCAGGACGGACTGCTCTTCAGCGGCGACACGCTCTTCGCGGGCTCGGTCGGGCGCACCGATCTTCCCGGCGGCAACGAACGTCAGCTCGGCTTGTCGCTGCGTCAACTGGTCAAACTCCCCCCGGCCACCCGCGTCTTCCCCGGCCACGGCCCCGCCACGACCATCGCCCGTGAATTACGCAGCAATCCGTTCATCGCAACTTGATGTCCGGAGATGTCCTGCCGTTGGTGAGTGCGGTGCGCATTGATTTCCAACTGGCGTCGGTGAAAATGACAAGGCGCAAAAAAAGACTTGCAATCCCGGCGCGTGTGGTTCTTACTTCGTGACGTTGTGGCCGCGCTTTGTGCGGGACGCATATAACTGAAGGAGACAGGAACGATTTAGAAAACGGTACGACACTATAAAATTTTGCGGCATCGGCTGCTGTCCAGTACGAAACGGGAAATTTCGATCGAAGGATGGCGTTCGACGCACGCCCCGCTTGGGGCGTGCCGAAAGCGCTCCTTCGAGGGCATTCCCGTGCCTGTACTGGGGCGTGAGTAGTCACGCCCCTCTTTTTTGAGAGGTCAGTGAAGGAGCGCCGCGAGGTGAAAGCGGAAGGATTTGACAATGGCAAAAGCATTTCTCGAAAAGGGGGTATCCACTTGACGCAAACGACCACAAGGTGTAGTGTCCGTGGGCATGGACGACCGCATAGGACCCAAGGCCGGAATCGACTATCCGCGCACGTACCAGGAGTTTGTGG
>CAIYGI010000336.1 GCA_903925685.1 uncultured bacterium | reverse complement strand
TGCCCCGTAACCGATCCGTGATCGGGAAACATCCCGTTCAGATCGAAGATCGCGCCCGGTCGGCAACTTTGTAGTGCCGCGAAAATTTGGGCGTTGATTTTCAATGATTTATGACGCAAAGCGCGAAACTTGGGCTAGAAGGCGACCGTATGTTTTGGAGGGCCGGCCGCCGTGAGTGGAATGAGATCAGGCGGGCGGTTGTGTGTAGTTCACCACGAAGGTCACGAAGAACACGAAGGTGGATGAAATTGGGGTTTCATTTCTGGAACATCTCGATCAGAACATCCAGCACGCGGTCTGCCGCCGCCGAAGACAACCGCCCCAGTTTCTTGACCAGTCTTGTCTTGTCAACCGTGCGTAATTGGTCCAACACGACTTGTCCGTCAACCGCCTGAAACGTGCAGGCCGCACGCGTTGGATAGGCGCGTACTTGGGTGGTCATGGGAGCGATGATGACCGTATTCACATGGTGATTCATCTCATCCGGCGAGACTACCGTGCATGGACGGGTCTTCTTGATTTCGCGCCCGATCGTTGGGTCGAGAGCGACGAGGAAGACATCGAAGCGACTTACTTCCATTGCCACTCCACGTTATCCCATTGTGCGGGCACAGGCGTTGGGTCAAGCAACTTGTCGTCGCCCTGCCGGGCCATACGGTCGAACGCTGCACTCCAGCCAGCCCGCGGTTGGCGGGGTGCGTGGATGAGGATCATGCAGTCCTGTACATCCATCTCCACTGCCTCGCCAAGGCCGCACTGCTCTATGAACGGCTTCGGTATCCGAACGCCACGCGAATTCCCGATGGGTATCAGTGTTGTTTTCATGCCTTCAATGTAGTCACATTGTGATTACACGTCAACAGCTTTTCTGGTGCATCGTGTCGGACGTCCCAAGACCTCGCCTAATTGCCCTTAAGAATGCGTTGCAAGCGGTTCAGAAGCAACGGATGTGTCAGCCCTCGCTCGGCCTTTTTTGAGTATTTGTTGGCAGCGACCTCCTGGGCTTGGCGGACGATGCTTTCCGAATTCACATAGGCGAGCAAGGCGTAACCTACAGTCAGGAGCAGCAGGCCGTGAAACGCTGCGGCCTTGTCACCCACCAAAGCCGTCGCCACCGAATCAGCCGAGTACTCGTCCAAGCGTCCGAGTTTTTTCATATGCTGCGACATCCAAGAACGGAACACGCCGTTGTGATTGAGGGAGATGTGGGCGAGTTCATGACCGATAACAAAGGCCAGGGCTTCTGGATGTCCAGACGCAAGACACCCATGAATCAGGTCGTCCGTCAGTAGAACCACGTTTTTCTTGCCGTATTTTACTGCGAGCGCATTTGTAACGTTGTCTTCAACAACGTACACATCAACGTCTTTTCGGAGATCGAGGCGTGCCTTGAAATCCGCGACACAACGGTTAATCTCAGGAAACTGGTCCTCGCTGACGTGGACACCGGAGCCATGAATCAATGCCGTCGCCTTCTTGCGAAGGTACCATGCGAACATGGGGTAGAAGAGCAGGACAATCAGCAGGATGCCATATGACACGAGGATTCCAAACAGCGATCCGATAATCGCCAAGAAGAACGCACCGAAAACGGCGCCTCCAGTTCCTTTCTCAATATAATGTCTTGCGTCAATCCTGCCGCCCTCGACTGTGATTGCTGGAAACGTATTATTCATTCTGCTATCTCCGATATTTCTTCTTTGGCCAACGGCGAGGCGAACCGAACGTTGACCCGCCGCGGGTCAACGGTACGGTTCCGCCTCTTGTTCGCCGCTTCCCATGATAGGACTGAAGTGTTTGGTTATCAATGCCCAGTGCCGGTCTTCCTTTACTCGGTACTCCTGCAAGTCGCGGGGCCGTACGGCGCAGTGAGTTGATTTTGGGTTCTTTCGGCGGCGCACTTCGCGTGGGAACGCATCCTCTTTGGAGCCTTTGTCACGGTAGATTCTGCGGCAATACTGTTGCAGGGTTTTCAAGGGAAAGACGTAGAACTCATCTCTCTCATCGAGCGCCAGCAAGACGAAAACGCAGACCAGATCTGGATTCCGGAGTTTCTTCTCGCCCTTCACGACTTGGCAATCGCCCTGCTGCTCAATCTCCAAGAACGTTTTCGCATTGAACTGCCAAGATCCCCCGTTGATCGTCTTGACTTGAAGTGGAAGGGAATGCCCTGATAGGTCTGAGGCAAGCACATCAAAATCTGGAACATTTCCTGCAAATGGCGTCGCGAGGATGCCGAGCCGACCAAGTTTGGAAACAACAAGATGCTCCCCGATCTGGCGTGTGAGTTGGTTGCTATGTCTGGTTTTCATTTTATTCTCTGGCGAACAGTCTTATTGAACCTACCTCGTGATGAGTGCGACTCCCCACACAATGAGATGCATGGTATAGGTTCGGGGTGTAACAGTCAAGACGACTAACGGCCACATTTCACCGTCTTCGGCTTGTTTCAGCTATTGCGCTTGACGTCGAAAGCGGAAGATTTGACGCAGAGGCGCTAAGACTCGTGCTACGTAGCGAAGCGCTTCTTCGCAGAGTAGCATGCAAAGAATACCGATTGATGGTTTTAACCAATAAAATCGCTTTCTTTGCGTCTCTGCGTCTTTGCGTCAACGAATTAGCGCCCATTATTCGTTCTTAAGCAACTTCGTGTTCTTCTCTTCGTGGTGCACAAATCCGCCGAATGGTCATTCGAGCAGATTCCGCAGGCGGTCGCGCAGGAAGTGTTTGGCTCGGTAGAGGCGCGCTTCAACCGATTTCAGCGAACATTTCAGGACGGCGGCAATTTCGGCGTAGGAACGGTCTTCGTATTCGGAAAGAATCAGGGCGCTGCGTTGATCTTCGGGCAGGAGCGCGACGGCGGCGGCGATTTTTTGGCCGGTTTCCTTGTCAGCCGACTCCTCTTGCGCCGTTCGCGCGGCGCCTGCCAGCATGGCGCCGTTCTCTTCCAGCACGGACAGGGACTCGGCGGGATGCCGTTTACGATGCCGCAGCGAGTCCAGCGCCGCATTGCGGGCCACTTGAAAGAGCCAGGTCGAGAACTGCGCGGTGGTCCGATGGAAAGAAGGTTTGCGGATGGTCCGGTAGGCGTCCACAAAGACCTCCTGCGCCACGTCCTCCGCCTCAGACCCATCGCCGGTCATACGATAGACAAAGTTCAGCACCGGAAGTTTGTAACGGGCCATCAGCGCGTCAAAAGCCCTGTCATCCCCGGCCTTGACCTGCTCGACCAGACTCCAGTCTGTCGGTTTGTCTGGCATGGTCTATCCCGTACCGGGTTCGCGTGTGCGCCGCACTCTCCTGGCGATGTGCCGTGGACGCTTGTCCCCCACCCTCGGGCAGGTTTTCATGAAGGCCGAAAGGTCCAGCAGGCGGTCGACAATCGCATTGGAGACGCCATGTTCCATGCGGCAGGCCGCCTGATCGGCCTCGGCGCGGTCGATGCTCAGGACGTTGACAAAGAAATCGCGCAGCGCCTCGTGACGGCGCAGAATTTTGGTCGCGATCTCCATCCCCTCCGGCGTGAGCGTGACGAAACCGTAAGGCTCGTAGTTAATCAGCCCACGCCCGCTCAAGTCGTGAAGCGCCCCGCTCACCGAAGAGCGGTTGACCTTCAGGCGCAAAGCAATATCCCGGGCCCTGGCCACCGGACTCTTTTGAACCAGCAAAAGAATCGTCTCCAGATAATTTTCCGTGCTCTCGCTTAAGGTTTTATCGGATTCCGTCATAAGGCCCCCACCCTAAGTCAACCTGCATTGTTCGTTACTCAGAACATGTTACGTCTAACCATACCGCATGTCAACAGGCATCATCGATCACAAACCCTTGCCTATAGTCATTCGATATTCTGTCGACGGGCATGGCACCTCACATCCACGCGGCTCGCGAGGACGCTCGCCCAAACCCGCCCTTATCTCAACCACACACACCCGTTCCTGAGGATCCTGGAGGTGATCCGGGGGCCAAGCCTTCGATCCAAATCCCCGAGACTGAAGTTCGAGGTGTAGAAGGTCTGAAGCCCCCTGCTCGCGCGATGGTCGATAGTCTCCAGCAGCATCCCCTTCGGGTATCCGCGGGTTGCGCGTGAAGGTTGCCGAAATGGCTGTGAGGGTCGGGCAATCGGGCAACCTTGACCGTGCTGCATCCTGCGAAAAAACCGGCCAGCAATGCGCCCATGGTTGCTTGGATGAGTTTCGTTTTCGTCTTCCACCAACGTTGGCAGTGAACATCGCTGCGTTAGCGGCGTAGGGTTCCACCGCCGTGTTCTATTTGTTCTTCCAGTCGCATCTCTATTTTCCACTCGTGGTTCGTAGGCATTAGAACCCACGGGTTCTCGCTTGCAAGGAGAGGGTCCCTTGCCAGACGAAACGTCCCGTTCGTTTCCCTCAGTACCCGGATGGCACCTTTTGCGGCCTCAATCACAACCTGGGCCGTCCCGGGATCACGTTTGGGAATAAGGTACGCCACAACTACGGTGCGCGACAATACGCTGTCCGCAGTCTGTTCAGCCAGAGCCTTTGCGAGTTGCTGCTTAACATCTTCCAGGAGAAACAGACTCTCATACCGCTGTAAATCCCCGATCGCGTCTGGCATTTGGGGTGCAGGGTTGCCCTTGAACGTTATGTCGGCTTCAAGGGTCCCGCGCGGTTGGTCTGCCACAATATCCGGATTCTCCTTCAGAAGATCATCCGAGATGGGAAGCGAGAAAGCTCCGTCTGGCTTAACCGGGATAGGTATTCGGAAAGGATGAGAATCAATATACAAGTGCACATCAGACGGTTTAACCTCAGGAATCTTGCTCTTGATGGTCAAGCGTATCTCTTGATTCGTCATTCCGGGCAGGTTCTTCCAGTCTGTAGCAACCACTCGACAGACTGACGCATACGAGAGACGCGCGGTCTCCTGTGTTTGGGCGATGACGCAAAGGGTCTTAATTAAGCCTGCCTCGTGATAAGAGCGACGACCTACACAATGAGATGCACGTTATAGGTTCGGGGCGCAACAGTCAACGCGCCAACGGCTTTGTTTCGGGCGCATCTGCGAATCGTGATCTGCAGGTGGAAAGCAACGAGGAAGTAACAGCGCGAATTTGGATGGACGACCTTGCTACTCTGCGAAGCTGCACTTCGCAGAGTAGCAAGCCCGTCCCTCCAGAAGGCAAGGCGCTTCCACGACGATTCGCAGATGCGACCCGTGCAATTCCATCTAACAGCCTTCAGCCTAAACTGCTTCAGCCTTTGCGTACCCGCGGGACGCCAGTGGTTTGTTATTACAACCGCCCCACGTCCGCTTCCTGGAGCACGCGGATGCCAACTTGTTGCAGCGCCTGGACGGCGGCGGCGGGATCGTTGAAACGGAAGACCAGTACCGCCTGGCTGGCGGTTTTTTCGACGAAGGCGTACATGTATTCGACATTCATGCCGGCGGCTTCCAGCACGGCCAGCACGCTTGCCAGGCCGCCGGCGCGGTCCGGGATTTCGGCTGCCACCACTTCGGCTAACTTGAGCGTGAAGCCGGCCTGCTTCAGTACGGCGACGGCATCCTCGGTGCGGTTGACGATCAGGCGCAGGATGCCGAAGTCGCTCGTATCGGCCAGCGACAGGGCCCGGATGTCGATCCCGGCGTCGCCCAGGCGCTGCGCGACGGTCTGCAAACGTCCGGCACGGTTTTCGATGAACAAACCGATCTGACGCACATTCATGCCGACCTCCCTGTTCCTGCGATTAAAGTTTGCGCCGGTCAATCACCCGCTTGGCCTTGCCGGGCGTGCGCTCGATCGTCTTCGGTTCCACCAGCGTGATCTTGGCCGACAAGCCCAGGCTGCCATGCACCTCGTGGGCCAGGCGTCTTTGCAGCATTTCGAGGTTGCGCACCTGATCGGAGAAGAGCGCTTCGTCCACCTCGACCTGAATCTCGATCTCGTCCAGCGGCCCCTTGCGGTCCACGATGATCAGGTAATGCGGGGCCACACCCTGCACCTGTAGCAGGGCGGTCTCGATCTGGGAGGGGAAGACGTTGACGCCGCGGATGATCAGCATGTCGTCCGTGCGCCCCGAGACCCGTTCCATGCGCGTCAGCGTGCGGCCGCAGGCGCAAGGTTCGCGGTGCAGGGCGGTGAGGTCGCGGGTCCGGTAGCGGATCAGGGGCCCCGCCTCCTTGGTGAAACAGGTTAATACCAGTTCGCCGCGCTGGCCATCGGGCAGCGGCGCGCCGCTGACCGGATCGACGATTTCGGGATAGAAGTGGTCCTCGAACACATGCAGGCCGTTGTGGGCCCGGCATTCGCAGGCCACGCCCGGACCGATGACTTCGGTCAGTCCGTAAATATCGAAGGCCTCGATGCCCATGCGTTCCTCGATCTTCCGGCGCATCTCCTGCGACCACGGTTCGGCCCCGAAAAATCCCGCCCGCAGCGGCAGGTCGCGCAGGTTGACGTGCAGTTCCTCGGCCACCTCGGCGATTTCCAGCGCGTACGACGGCGTGCAGCAGAGCAGCGTCGTGCCAAAGTCCTGCATCAACATGACCTGCCGATGGGTGTTGCCGCCCGACATGGGCACCACGGTGGCGCCCAGTTTCTCGCCGCCGTAGTGCAGGCCCAGGCCGCCGGTGAATAGTCCGTAGCCGTAGGCAATCTGCAGAATGTCGCGCCGCGTCCCGCCGCCGGCGGCCAGGGTACGGGCAACGGTGCGGGCCCAGAGCGCGATGTCGTTGCGGGTGTAGCCGACCACCACCGGTTTGCCCGTGGTGCCGGATGAGGCATGCACGCGCACCACCTTGGACATCGGCACGGCGAACATGCCGAAGGGGTACTGGTCGCGGAAATCGGTCTTGAGTGTAAAGGGCAGACGCGGCAGGTCGTCCAGTGAGCGCACGCTCTCCGGCGTCACGCCGCTTTCGTCGAGCTTGCGGCGGTAGAAAGGCACAGCCTCGTACACCCGCCGCAGCATGGCATGCAGGCGTTCGCCCTGCAGCCGGCGCAACTCGTCCCGGGACATCGTTTCGCAGCGGCGTTCAAAGATCATCGGCAACAACTCGCTCGGTTATGGGGTTTACAGTTAGGAGGCCTATTTCGTTCCGTGCAGATACTTGATGATCTGAACCTTTTCGATGGTGACCAGTCCGCCGCAGCGGGCCTCATCGAAGAGCGTATGCAGGCGGGGCAGGAAGGCGTCGATTTTTCCCCCGGCGTCCACGATTTCGACGATCATGGGCAGGTCGGACGAGAGGTCCATGACCTTGATCGAGCGGATGCGGCTGGAGGCGCCGAACGCCATGGCGCCGCGCCAGGCGGTGGCGCCGGCCAGGCCGGCGCTGCGCGCTTCCTTGACGATGCTCTCGTAGAGCGGCAGGTGGCGGTGCTTATCCGACTCACCGACGAAAATACGCAACAACTTGGCTTCGCCTTCGATTTCCATAAGCGCCCCCTAGACCTTGAGCACCGTTTTCACGGCCAATGTTCCCAGGACATAGGCCGCCATGGCGCCGATGAACGTGACGTTGAGGTAGAGCAAGCCGTACCACCATTCCCCCAGTTTCATCATCTGGGCCAGTTCGTAGATCAACGACGAGAGGGTGGTGAATCCGCCGCAGAAGCCGGTGGCCAGGAAGAGGCGCGTGGCCGGCGACATAAGCTCCGTGCCGGCGGTGATCTGCGCGACCACGCCGATGACAAAACAGCCGGCGATGTTGGCGCCCAGCGTTCCGAGCGGCAGGGCAAAGGAGTACCCCTGCGTCAGCAGTGCGAGACCGTAACGGCAGAGACTGCCGAGCAGTCCTCCGATTCCCACGCAAAGATATGGCCAGAACCCCTGAAACATCGCCTGCCTGCTGCTTTCGATGTGAATGGCGCTAACGCGCAACATATACCAAACCGCAAGGCCGGCGGCAACCAGGTCACGGGGCTCAAGGCAATGGGTGCGAATTCGTTCGCCCTGTCCTTGACGTAGTGGAGAGGGACTGGTATTGGCATGGCATGGCTTATGAATCCGACAAACTTACCATCCTGGCGCCAGCCAAGGTCAATCTGACGCTCGAGATCCTCGGGCGGCGGCCGGACGGCTATCATGAACTGGACAGCATCCTGGCGCCGCTGGATCTGTGCGACGAGCTGGAACTGACGGCGACGGCGGGGTCCGAGCTGACGCTGAAGATGGAAGAGAGCGACGGGGCGACTTTTGGCGGACGGCCGCCGCGGCCGGAGGACAACCTGATCCTGCGCGCGGCGCGGCTGTTGCGCGAGGAGTGCGGCGGAGAGCGGGGCGCGGCGATATTATTGCGCAAGCGCATACCGGTCGGCGGCGGACTGGGCGGCGGCAGCGCCGACGCGGCGGCGGCGCTGCTGGGGCTGAACCGGTTGTGGGCGTTGAATCTGTCCACCGACCGGCTGCTCGAACTTGGCGCCCGCCTGGGATCCGACGTGCCGGCGCTGGTGCTGGGCCGGGCCTGCCGGATGCAGGGCCGCGGCGAGCGCGTGACACCTCTCTTCCCGGAAGGCGCGGCGCATCCGCCCTGGTGGCTGGTGCTGGCCAATCCGGGGTTTCCGGTCCCGACCCGCGACGTGTATGCCCGGCTAAACATGAAATCCGGCTTGACCCCAAGCCCAAATCCCGGTAAAGATACCTTTCTTGCGCTTGAAATGGGTGACGTGGAACGCGGCGTGCGCGATTTGCGCAATGCGTTGCAGCCTGTGGTTTTCGCCAAGTATCCGCTGCTGGCGGTGCTGGCGGAGGCGTTGACAGAGGCTGGCGCTTTGCGCGCGCTCTTGTCGGGCAGCGGCGCCTCGGTATTCGGCGTTGTGCGTGACGAAGGGCGCGCGCGCGAGGTCGAGAACCGTTTGCGCATGACGATGGGCCCGTGGTTGTGGACGCGGGCCGCGAGACTGCTGCCCGATGGTGTAATGGTAGCACACGGCCCTTTGGAGGCCAGAGTCTAGGTTCGAATCCTAGTCGGGCAACCAACCGGAAGACGATGGATTGTATGCAACGAGGAGTAACCAGCGAGTTGAAAATTTTCACCGGCACGGCAAATCCGCATTTGACGCAGAAAATTGTCGATTCCCTCGGCATCTCTCTGGGCAAGGCCATGATCGAGCGTTTCCCCGATGGCGAGGTCTTCGTCAAGCTTCAGGAAAACGTGCGGGGCAAGGACTGCTTTGTGGTGCAGCCCACCTGCAACCCGCCCAACGAGAACCTGATGGAACTGCTGATCATGATGGATGCGCTGCGCCGCTCGTCGGCGGCGCGCATCACGGCCGTGCTGCCTTTTTACGGCTATGCGCGCCAGGACCGCAAGGATCAGCCGCGGGTGCCGATCACGGCCAAGCTGGTGGCCAACCTGCTGGTGGCGGCGGGGGCGCAGCGGCTGCTGACGATGGACCTGCACTCGCAGCAGATCCAGGGCTTTTTCGATATTCCGGTGGATCACCTGTACGCCGCGCCGGTGCTGGTGAAATATCTGCGCGACAAGAACCTTTCGAACATCGTGGTGGTCTCGCCCGACACCGGCGGGCTCAAGATGGCCCACAGTTATTCCGAGATGCTGAATGCCGGGCTGGCGATCGTGGCCAAGCAGCGCAAGGGGCCGACCGACGTGGACGTGCTCTCGATGGTCGGCGACGTGCAAGGGTGTACCTGCGTGCTGGTGGACGACCTCTGCACGACGGCGGGCACGCTCAGCGCGGCCTCAGGAATCCTCAAAAAAAACGGGGCGGGCGATATTTACGCGGCCGTGACGCATGCGCTGGTGACGCCGCTGGGCGTCGAGCGGCTGCGCGCCGCTCCGATCAAAGAATTCGTGGCGACGGACACGGTGCCTTTGCGGGCCGACACGGCCACCCTGCCGATCAAGGTGCTTTCGGTGGCGGGGCTGCTGGGCGAAGCGATCCTGCGCATTCACGACAACCAATCGGTATCCTCGCTGTTCAAAATCTAAGCGCTTTACCAAGGAGATACGTACCATGGCGACCGAAACGATCACACTGAATGCGACCACGCGCACGACGCACGGCGGTTCAACCTCGCGCCGTCTGCGGCGCGACGGACTGCTGCCGGCCAACATCTACGGCGAGCACGGCGCCCGCGCCCTGCAGGTCAAGACCAAGGATTTCGAAACCCTGCTCCGCCACTCGACCAGCGACAACATGCTGCTCGACCTGGTGGTGGACGGCGCCGCGCCGGTCAAGGTCCTGCTGCGCGAACTGCAGCATCACCCGGTCGACAACGCGCTGCTGCACGGCGATTTCATGGAAATTTCGATGACCCACCGCATGCGCGTCACGATCCGCATCGCGTTCGTCGGCGAGCCGGTGGGCGTTACGGTCGAAGGCGGCGTTCTGCAGCACTCGCTGCGCTCGTTCGACGTCGAGTGTCTGCCGGGCGACATCGTGGATTCCTTCCCGGTGGACGTCAGCCAGCTGCACAAGGGCGAATCGCTGCTGGTGCGCGACGTAAAATTCGACGCCAAATACAAGGTGCTGACCTCGCCCGAGTTGGCGGTGGCGACGGTGACCGAGATGGTGGCGGAGGTCGTCGAGGCCGCGCCGGCCGCGGTGGAAGGCGCCGAGGCGGGTCCTGAAGTTATCGGCAAGAAGAAGGAAGGCGAAGAGGAAGCCCCGGCGGCCGAGGCCGGCAAGGAGAAGGAAGCGGCGGGCGGCAAGGACAAGGCGGAAGCCGGCAAGGACAAGCCGGCGCCAAAGGAACACAAGGCCAAGAAGGCTTGAGTTGGTTTTCGATGAAAATGATCGTCGGCCTGGGCAACCCGGGGCGGGAGTACGCGCGTACGCCGCATAACGCCGGGTACCTGGTGCTGGACGAACTGGCCGCGCGCTGGGGCGCCTCGTTCCGCGTGCTGCGGAGGTTCGAGGCGGAAGTGGCCGAGGCGGAGGCGCCCGCGGGCGGCGCGCTGCTTCTGGTGAAGCCGTTGACGTTTATGAATGCCAGCGGCGCGGCGGTGGTTCCGCTGATGCGGTACCGCAACGCCGGCGCGGCGGAGTTGCTGGTGGTGGCGGATGACGCGGATTTGGATGCGGGCGTGCTGAGATTGCGGCCCGGCGGCGGCAGCGGCGGACATCGCGGGCTGGCGTCGGTGATCGAGCATCTGGGCAGCCAGGAATTTGCGCGATTGCGGATCGGCATCGGCCGGTCCGCGGCGGCGGAAGCCCTGGTCGAACAAGTGTTGCGTCCGCTGGATGCGGAGGCATGGGCGGCGATGCGCGAGGCGGTGGGACGGGCGGCGGATGCCGCGGCCTGCTGGCTTGCGCAGGGATTGGAAACGGCGATGAATCGGTTTAATGGACGGCCCACGACGGGCGCGATCGAAGAAGGAGAACGGGCATGACATACGAAGGGTTGTTTATCTACCACGAAAGACTGCCCGAGGATCGGGTGGAGGGCATCACCGCCCAAGTTCGCGCCGAAATCGAAAAGCACGGCGGCAAGGTGCTGGAAGTGCGCGCGATGGGCCGCCGGCCTTTTGCCCGCACGATGCAGAAATGCGAGGCCGGCTGGTACGTGACGGTCTTTTTCGAAATGACCCCGCAGCAGGTGACGGCCCTGATGCCGCGCTTTCGCCTGATGGAGGATATCTTCCGCACCCAGATCGGCAAGTTGCCGAAGGGCATTCCCCCTCCGCCGGCGCCGCGCGAAGACCGCCCCCCGCGCGACGATCACGATTATCGCGCGCCGCATGACCGGTATTCCCGTTAGGATCGTCCGGCATGAACGTTTCAGTCAATCGTGTGCTGTTGCTCGGCAATCTGACCCGTGATCCGGAGGTGCGCTATATGCCCTCCGGCATGGCCAATGCCACTCTGCGGCTGGCGACGACCAGACGTTTCAAGACACAGCAGGGCGAGGACAAGGAAGAGACCTGTTTTGTGGACGTGGTGGTCTGGGGCAAGCAGGCCGAAACCTGCGGCCAGTACCTGTCCAAGGGCTCGCCGCTCTTCGTCGAGGGGCGGCTGCAGTACGACGAGTGGGAGAAGGACGGCCAAAAGCGCAATTGCGTGCGCGTGGTGGCGGAACGCACCCAGTTCGTGGGGCCCCCGCCCCGCCGGACAGCCGACGGCGAAGCCCCGCATGGCGCATCCGCAAATACAGCGGCCCGCAGTGGGACGGCCCAGGCGTCAACGCCAGATAGGGCGTCGCCATCTGTTGCTGCGCCCACTCCCGCAGTCGCAGCGGCGGCCTCTACATCGGGCTCAGCCGTGAATTCTGGAGCGGGACCGGGATTGCCGGACGAAGACAATCTGCCGTTCTAGTGTGGAACGTGGGGTTAAGACCCAAGAGTTGCAAAAATGCTACGTCGCCGACAGCGCTCACAATAAGCTACTGGGGCTACAGCAAGAACACCTGGATTCGAGACATGCTTATCTCGCGGAACATAGGCAAATGGTCGAAGTGCGAGGAGTTCACCGACGTGACGTACGGGAACCTTCTGCAGAACGGATTCGGCACGGTTGTATTTGACTGGTTTGTCGATCCGGCTGTTTACGGAGCGACGCGAGCGTACTATTGGTTGGACCGTCAATTCTGAGTTCAGTCTTATGAAGTCGCTATTCACAACATGTCGAGCGATCTTTGGTTTCGTTCTGGCTCTGGCCGGTGCCGTGGGCCTTGTCGTCACGTTTCTGCCGGTGATCAACTCCGCCCAATGGGCTAGCAGAGTTCCACCCGAGTTGCCCGCGAACTTCTACGTCTTCTGGTATACCACTGGGACTTTACTTTCTCTTCTCTTGATCCTTTTGGGTTACAGTCTCTCCAGAAAGACCGCAGGGCCACGGTCTTAGTGGTGGTCGGATTTCCTCAGACAGTAGGCCAATGCCACATATTTGTGGAAATTTACGATGGCGAGTCCTACGCAATGTGGCCATTAAAAGCGGGCTCGTGATGAAGATTGAAAACAGGCAAGTCATGATGAAGTCACGAATATGGTTGTTGGTATTGGCGATGGCGGGTGGCGTAATGTATACAGGGCGTTTAACCCAGGCGGCGGATCTGGTGATCAAGTCCTTCGATATCACTGGACAACTGACTTTCAGCGAATTCACGACAGCCACCGTATATCGGGTGGAATGGGCGAATGCTCCTACAGGTGTGTGGTACACCGGTTCGCCCGGCGTGACGGGCATCGTGGCACGTGATTACAGTCAGAACATGGCAACGGTGGGCGTGAGTGAGGCGAGTTGTTTCTACCGAGTTGTGGCAGAGATTGCCGACTACATGATGATTGACCTTTCTGCCGGTCCGTCGGCAACGAACTACCCGGTGAGTTATCTGACAACCGTTCCCGCGGGCGGATGGACGGAAGAATACAAGACCACCAAACTGGTGTTTCGGCGTATCCCGGCGGGTACCTTCACGATGGGCTCGCCTACGAACGAACTCGGGCGATACGACGACGAAACCCAGCATCAAGTCACCCTGAAGCAGCCATTCTACATTTGCGTCTTCGATGTCACGCAGAAGCAGTGGGAAAGGGTCATGGGAACCTGGCCGAGTTGGTTCAATAACACCAGTTATCGCGATTCCCGTCCAGTTGAACAGGTGAGTTACAACGACATTCGCGGGGCGAGCGCCGGCACAAACTGGCCTGCCAACGGCAACGTGGACGTAGATTCGTTCATGGGCCGACTGCGGGCACGTACGGGAAAGACATTCGACCTGCCGACGGAGTCGCAATGGGAGTATGCCGGCCGGGCCGGCACGACCACTGCACTGAACTCGGGCTACAACCTTACCAACACGAACAGTGACGCGCACATGTCCGAGGTTGGGCGGTACTGGTATAACGGCGGCAGTAACTACGAACAGTCTGTGGATACATCAGGCGCGACGGCCCAAGTCGGCAGTTATCTGCCAAATCAGTGGGGGCTGTACGACATTCACGGAAATGTTTTGGAATGGTGCCTGGACTGGTACGGGAGTTACCCCGGCACGGTGAGTGATCCGCAAGGTGCGACTTCGGGTTCGTACCGCGTGTTTCGCGGCGGCAGTTGGTCCTACGGCACCGACTTCTGTCGGCTTGCTTTTCGCCCCAACTACTACCCGGACACCGCCGACCGACAGATTGGCTTCCGGACTGTCTTGCTCACAGAGACCGTTGGGATCGCATCTCGCCAAGCAACATCTGTAGCGGGCATGAAAAACTTGAATAACAAAACGAAATGTTGTATGAAGAACGGGCTGGTGATTATTGCGGCCACCAAACAGGCTTCTGATTCCAGTGCGTCCGCGGACACGGCAGTTGGACCGGGAATGCCGGTCGAAGACAATCTGTCGTTTTAGTGTGAAGCGGCGAAAAGGATTTTAGTAACAAGGAGAACGAATATGGCTATGCGAATTGTTGCCAGGGAACGAGACAAAGACCGCGACCGCGATCGTGATCGCGACAGGGACAGCAATAATATGATGGGCGGCGTGATGCGGCGGCGCGCGTTGCCTATGGAAGGGGTCAAGGAGCTGGCCCTGAACGACCCGGAATTCCTGCGGCGATTCGTGACCGAGCAGGGCAAGATCATGCCCCGCCGGCGCACCGGGTGTACGCCCGAGCAGCAGCGGCAAATCGCCAAGGCGATCCGCCGTTCGCGCGTCGTGGGGCTGGTCAAGTAGGCAAGCCCGCCTTTATTGTTTGGTACTCCAAAGGAGAACGCCCATGGCGATCGAAGTAATGCTGATGCAGGATGTCAAGGAACTCGGCGCGCTGGGCGCCGTCGTGTCGGTCAAGGACGGGTATGCCCGCAATTATCTGTTTCCCCAGAAGCTCGCGGCGCCGGTGACGGCGGCCACGCGCCGGCAGATGGTCAAGCTCCAGGCCGCGCAACTGGCCGAACGCGAAGCCGTGCTGGGTAAAATGCGCGCACTGGCGGACGCCATGGCCGGCAAGGCTTATACGATCGCCGTCAAGGTCGGCGCCGAGGACAAGATATTCGGTTCCGTGACCGCCGCGGACATTGTCGAGGCGCTGCACGCGCAGGGTTTCGAAGTCGAGAAGCATGCCGTGCAGCTTGAAGCGCCGATCAAGGCTCTGGGAGCCTGCGAGATCAAGGTCCGCATCCATCCCGAAGTCGAGGCGACGATCAAGGTGGCCGTGGTCCAGGCGGTCTAGTCCCGGGTACGCTCATGGCCCCCGGCATTCCCACTCCGGCCGCCGCGCCGCGTTTGGATCGTGTGCCGCCCCATAGCGAAGAAGCTGAACGGGGTGTCCTGGGCTGTCTGCTGCTCGACGCCGGGCGCGTGCTCGATCTGTGCGTCGCGCAGCAGCTGAGCCCCGATTCATTTTACCATCCGTCGCACCGGGCGGTCTTCGACGTCTGCATCGAGATGGCCCGCGAGAACCGGCCGATCGATCTGCTCACGGTCACCGAACGTTTCCGCTCCGCCAACCTGCTGGACCGCATCGGCGGTCCGGCGGTGCTCGACCAGCTGGTGGACGCCATTCCCACCGCGGCCCACGCCGAATATTACATCGACCTGGTCCGCCAGAAACATCTGCTGCGGATGGTGATCGACAGGGCGCGCGAAGCCGAACGGCTGTGCTACGCCGAGGAGGGGCGCGCCGACGAAGTACTCGGTCAGGTCGAGCAGGCCTTTTACGACATCAGCGAGCGGCAGCACGGCCAGATGCCCTCCTGGTCCTCCGTGGTGACCGCCCTGGTCGGCGAAATCGAGGCCATCAAATCCGGCCAGCACGTCATGGCCGGCATTCCGACGGGCTTTCTGGATCTCGACCATGTCCTGCTCGGACTGCGGCCGGCGAACCTGATCATCCTCGCGGCGCGCCCCTCGATGGGCAAGACCTCGATGGCCATGAACATCGTCGAGAGCGTCGCCGCGGGCTCGCCCAACTACCGCTCCTCGCCGCCGCGCCCGGTGGGCGTGTTCAGCCTGGAAATGTCCTGTTCCGACCTGGCCCGCCGCATGATCTGCTGCCGCGCCGAGGTCTCCTCGCACCAGGTCATGCAGGGCATCGTCACGGCGGCCAACCATCGCAAGCTCGTAAGCGCCGTGGACTGTCTGTCCAAGGCGCCGATTTTCCTGGACGACACGGCCGGGCTGGACATCATGGAGCTGCGTTCGCGGGCGCGGCGCATGCAGAAAAAACACAAAGTCGAACTGATCGTGATCGACTACCTTCAACTGGTGCGCTCCGAGGCCTTCGCGCGCCAGAGCCGCGAACGCGAAATCGCCCATGTCTCGGCCACGCTCAAGGGCATGGCCAAGGAACTGAACATTCCCGTGCTCGTGCTGAGCCAGCTCAACCGCAATCCCGAGACGCGCGACAAGCAGGGCGTGCCAAAGATCTCCGACCTGCGCGACTCGGGTTCGCTCGAACAGGACGCCGATGTTGTGCTGCTGCTGCGCCGTCCCGGCAAGAATCCCGACGATCCACGCTACGACGAATCCACGCCGTCGCTGGCGATCGTGGATGTCGCCAAGCACCGCAACGGGCCGACCAACGACGAAGTGCGACTGCTCTTCGACGAAGACTTCACCCGCTTCCGCGATTGCGCGCACGGCATGAACGCCGGCGACGAAAGGATGGGACCATGAAGACCTGGCGATATGGCGTAACGCTGGCGTCGATCCTGCTGCTCGCCGCGGCGGCGCGCGCGGAATCCGTGCGGGAGGTCCGTTTCGCGCTGGAGGGGCCGGGCACGGTGGACACCGGATATCTGATCGCGCACACGGCCATCCGCGCCGGCCAGACGCTCGATCGCGGCGCGGTGGAACAGGACGTGCGCACGCTGCTCAAGGCCGAACGGGTCTCGACCGTGCAGGCCGACGTCAGTTCCGCGGGCGGCGACGAGGTCACGCTCACCTACCGCATCCGTCCGAAGCTCAAACTGATCGACGCCGTGGTGGTGAAAGGCAACGATTACAACAGCGTCAGCAGCGTCCATGATTTGCTGGGGCTGAAGGCCGGGGATTTCGTGGACCAGCCGAGCGTGGCCGCAGCGGTTTCGAAACTCAAGCAGGAATACCGCAAGAAGCGCTTCGTTTTCATCCGCGTGACCTGGAAACTGGAAAACGTCAATGAGCGCGACGGCACGGCGCGCTTGACCGTGACGCTGGACGAGGGCAGCCGCACCACGATCCGGCGCTTTCATTTCACTGGCAACGACCACATGGGACGGCTGGAGCTGAAGGAGGCCATCGGCCTCGATTCCTGGTACAACCCGATCGGCTGGTTCACGCACACGCCGTACGACCAGGACGAGCTCGAAGCCGATCTCGACCGCATCGTCCAGGCCTACCAGAAGAAGGGCTACCTTGACGCGCGCGTGGCCCGGCCGATCGTGCTGGAGCGTGGCGACGGCCGCTACGAGGTGACCTTCCCCATCAGTGAAGGCCGCCTCTATCGCGTCCGTTCGCTGACGGTGACCGGCGCGACGATTTATTCCACAAACGACCTGCGTCGGGCGCTCGCGGTCAAGCCCGGCGACGTGGCCTCGGTGGACACGCTGCACAATGCGGTGGACGCCTTGCGCGACTATTACGAAGGCCGCGGTTACATGCGCACGCGCGTGAGCTTCGAGAACCTGATGGACGACAGCACGGGGCTGGTGGATGTGCGCTTTCCGGTGCAGGAGGGACAGTTGACCACCATCCGCGACGTGACGATCCGCGGCAATGCCATCACGCGCGACAAGGTGATCCGCCGCGAACTGACGGTCTATCCGGGCGAGACCTTCAACGGCGTGCAGATGCGGCGCAGCGAAAAGCGCCTGAAGAACCTGGGCTTCTTCTCGTCGGTCGAGACTTACGAAGAGGCCACCGCGGCATCCAACCGCAGCGACCTGGTCTTCGAGGTCGAAGAGCAGCGCACCGGGCAATTCATGGTCGGCGCCGGTTTTTCGAGCATCGACCAGATCATCGGCTACGCGGAAATCAGCCAGGGCAACTTCGACATCCGGGGCTGGCCCTTCGTCGGCAACGGCCAGAAGGCCAAGATCCGCGTCGAAGCCGGCAGCAACCGCCGCGACCTGACCGTGTCGTTCGTCGAGCCCTGGTTTCTGGACCGCAAGTTGTCGCTGGGGGTGGACCTGTATTACCAGGAACGCCAGTACGACAACTACAGTCTGAACCGCATCGGCTCCGCCGTCAGTCTGGGCATGAGCCTCGGCGGGCCGCAGCGGCTCGACTGGGTCTACCGCATCGAACGGGTGGAAGTGAACGACATCACGGACACCAACAACTACGTCTACGTGGACAAACACGGTGAAACCAACCTCTTCAGTTTCGTCGAACCGCCGCGGCTGGAAAGCTCGCTGGCCGCGACCTGGAGCCGCGACACGCGCGACAGCGTCTTCCTGCCGACCCGCGGCACACGCCTCTATGCGACGGGCATGCTGATGGGCGGGCCGATGGGCGGCGACACGCAACTTTACCAGCTGGAAGCCGGTGTTGCGGGGCACGTCTCGCCCTGGTGGGATCACATCCTGAACGGACGCGTGCGGGCGCAGGTGGTGGACGGCTTGACGGACAACGACCCGATACCGGTGTCCGAACGTTTGTTTGCGGGCGGTTTCCGCACCATCCGGGGCTTCCGCTACCGCGGCGTGGGCCCGAAGGGCGTGGCGGTGGACAACGGCGACATCCGTCCGATCGGCGGCCAGACGCTGGCGATCGCGACGGTGGAATACACCGTGCCGATTGTCAGCAAATTGCGCTTTGCGACCTTCGTGGATGCCGGCAACGCCTGGTTCGATCCCTACGAGACGGACTTCAGCCACCTGGCGGTGGGCGCGGGCTTCGGCATCCGGCTCAACATTCCCGGCTTCCCGATCCGGCTCGACTACGCCTGGCCGATCCAGCGCGACGATCCGAATACACGCACCGAACGGTTCAGTTTTGCGGTAGGCTATGGCTTCTGAACAACGACAGGAAAGGTTCCCATGAAAACATACGGATGGATGACTGGCGCAGCGGCGCTCGTGGCGATGGGTCTGGTTTCAACGGCGGCCGCCGCGCCGGCGCCTGAGGTCAAACTCGCGACGGTGGATTCCGGGCGGGTCTTGAAGTCGTATTACAAGGCCGCCCAGGCCGACGAATACCTGCAGGACGAACTCGAGGACATGTCGGCCGAGGTCAAGAAACTCCGCGAAGGCGCGGCGGACCTCAAGAAGGATTTTGACGCGCTCAAGGCCGAGGCGCAAAACAAGGCCCTGAGCGAAGAGGCGCGCGGCAAGAAGAAAGAGGCGGCCGAGGAGAAGCTCACCGGCCTGATGGAGTTCGAAAACAAGGCCCGCGAAACGCTCACCGTGCGCCGCAAACAAATCGACGAGGAAGGCCGCCGGCTGCAAAAGCGGCTGGTCGGCGACATTCGCGACGCCGTGCGCACGCTGGCGGTCAGCAATGGCGCGACGATCGTCCTGGACGCCGCCGCGGTGTCGCCCATCGGACTTGAAACGGTCATCTACGCCCAGACCAACTTCGACATGACGGAGAGCGCGATTCAACTGCTGAATGCCGGACAGCACGCCCCCGCGTCGCCGCGCAAGGAACGCCGTCCGGCGATGAAGGAGGCCGACGACAACGCGGCCGTCCCGCCGGCGGCGCCCGCCAATCCGGCGGGCAAGTCCGACGCCAAGAGCGCGCTTCCGGTCGGAGACAAACCGTGAGTCTGACCGTAGCAGAAATTGCCGGCCGCATCGGCGGCACGCTGGAAGGTCCGGGCGCGGCGGTGGTGACCGGGGTGGCGTCGTTGCACGACGCGCGCACCGACCAGATCAGTTTCCTCAGCCAGCCGAAATACGCGCGGGACATGGCCGGGACGCATGCGGCGGCCGTGATCCTGCGGCCCGACTGGCAGGGCGACACGGCCGCGGGGGCCTTGATCCGGGTGGCCAATCCCGACGCCGCCTTCGCCCAGGTGACGCTGTTGCTCGCGAACCCGCCGATCGTCGCGGCGCCTGGCATTCACCCGACGGCGGTGATTGCCCCGACGGCCAGGTTGGGCAAGGATGTTTCGATCGGCCCCTATTGCGTGATCGAGGCCGGCGCCCAGGTGGGCGACCGCACGGTGCTGGTGGCGCATGTCTACATCGGGCAGTCCGCGCTGGTGGGGGAGGATTGCCGCTTCTATCCCTTCGTTTCGCTGCGCGAGTACGTGCGCGTCGGGGACCGCGTGATTTTGCATAACGGCGCGGTTGTCGGCAGCGACGGCTTCGGCTACAGCAAGCAGGGCGCCGTCTGGAAGAAGATTCCGCAGTTGGGCATCGTGGTGCTGGGCGACGACGTGGAACTCGGCGCGAACACGACCGTGGACCGCGCGCGCTTCGGCGAAACGCGCATCGAACGCGGGGTGAAAATCGACAACCTGGTCATGATCGCGCACAACGTGGTGGTCGGGCCCGACACCGCCATGGCATCGCAGGTCGGCATCTCCGGCAGCACGCGCATCGGCGCGCGATGCATGCTGGGCGGCAAGGCGGGCTTTGCCGGTCATATCGTGATCGGCGACGACGTGACGGTCTGCGCCGCTTCGGGTGTGGATAACGACATCAAATCCGGGGCCATTGTTCTCGGTGTGCCGGCGATTCCGCACCGCGATGCGGCGCGGCGCTACGCCGCCGTGGCGCGCCTGCCGCAACTGCGCGAGCGGGTCTCGGAATTGGAAGCGCGCCTCAAGGCGCTGGAGGAAACTCGCAAACCGTGAAGGTCTTCGTCACCGGCGGAGCGGGCTACATCGGCAGCGTGACCACCAGGCGCCTGCTGGATGCCGGGCACAGCGTGGTCGTGTTCGACAGCCTCGAACGCGGCCACCGCGCGGCCGTGGATGCGCGCGCCAGACTGGTGGCGGGCGACCTGCGCAATGCGGCGGCGATTCGCGACGCGCTGGCCGCCGCGCGGCCCGATGCGGTCGTGCATTTCGCGGCCTTCGCCTATGTCGGCGAATCCATGGAAAATCCCGGCCTGTACTTTGCCAACAACGTCGGCGGCGGGATCAATCTGGCCGAGGCCATGCGCCTGGCCGGCGTCAAAAAGCTGGTCTTCTCCTCGAGCTGCGCGACTTACGGCCATCCCGAACGTGTGCCGATTGACGAAAAAGTGCCCCAGCGGCCGATCAATCCCTACGGCGAATCCAAGCTGCAATGCGAGGGCGTGTTTCGCTGGTACGAACGGATTTATGGGCTGCAGCCGGTTTTCCTGCGCTATTTCAACGCCTGCGGCGCCGACGCGCGTTTTGGCGAAGACCATCGGCCCGAGACGCATCTGATCCCGCTGGTGCTTGATGTCGCGCTGGGACGGCGGCCCCAGATCACGATCTTCGGCGAGGACTATGCCACGCCCGACGGCACCTGCATCCGGGACTACATCCATGTGCTCGATCTCGCGCAGGCCCATGTGCTGGCACTGGAAAAATCCGTGAGCGGTCCCTTTAACCTTGGTAACGGCGATGGTTACTCCGTGCGCGAGGTGATAGCGGCGGCGCGAGAGGTGACCAGACATGCGATTCCGGCGGTGACGGCGCCGCGGCGTCCGGGCGATCCCGACCGGCTGGTGGCGGCATCCGCACAGGCCCGCGAGGTGCTGGGGTGGAAGCCGGAATTTCCGGTGCTGAGCGACATTCTGCAAAGCGCCTGGGCATGGAAATGCCAGCACCCGCAAGGGTACGGCGAATAGTGATGGCTGGAGAAGAGGAAACTACGAAAAACGCGAAAGACGCGAAAATGGGAACAATGCAAGAGCGCTTCGCCAACCAATCTTTTTCGCGCTTTTCGCGTGTTTCGTAGTTTAGTATTGTGGCAAGTGGCAGAATCATACAGGAGATTCAAGATTGCCGATTTCGGGCGGCGCCGAGAGTTTGATGCTCAACCCGTACTGGGCAAAAGAAAAGGCTTGAAATCCCGGCGCATCAGGTTCTTACTTCGAGGAGTTGTAACGGCGATTCTTGCAGGCCGCACATGACGAGGAGATAAAGGATGCATGGCTTGTATTGGAGTCGAACGATCACTACGGGAGGTGTGCCATGCTGACTGTAAAAGCGATTTACGACAACGGGATGGTGAAATGGGAACGAAAACTGCAGGTGAGCGGTCTGCACAATCTCATTGTCGTATTTGAGGATGTCGAAAACCAACCCATAGAATCCGTATCTGAGACCAAGCCGCGGGCGACCGGCACTTCATGGCGTGGCTTCAAGAATCTGATTGGATGTGTAGCGGAGCGACCCGATGGCGCCGATCGGCACGACGAATACCTCGCGGGGGTTGACAAGCCATGAATCGCGCCATCTATGTCGATACTGGTTTTTGGATTGCCCTCTTGGACGCCAAAGACAGTCAACATGGCAATGCCACAAAGGTATTCAGCGGAGATTTTGAGGACAACGAAATCGTTACGTCGGAAAGTGTCGTTGGCGAAACCGTGACCTACCTCAATTGTTCTCTGAAAAGGCATGATTTGGCCGTGGCCTTTCTCGATCATGTGGATGCCTCACCGTTGCGTCTGCTGGAGGACGATCCAACCACGCGGACGGAAGCGCGCGAAATTCTGCGGCGTTATGGCGACAACCCCCTCAGTTACGCCGATTGCGTCAGTTTTGCGCTCATGCGGAAACACAAGGTCAACCTTTTCGCTGGATACGACAGGCACTTTGCCATGATGGGTTTTCAACCCGTCGGTGTCGGATGAGGGCGTGGTTGCGTCGAACCGTTGCTGGACGGCGGCGGGACTTTTGCGGGTCTGGATTTCGATCCCGACCTACGTGGTGCCGCGCGTCGCCGAGACGTGCAAGACCTACGGTGGTGATGTAGGAATTGATTTCGAGGAGGTTGCCATGAGTTTGGCCACAGGGGTTGCCCTGGATATTGTGCGCGTTGACCACCTGGGACGATATCGGCTGGAACTGACATTCAGCGATGGCCATGTCTCCACCGTTGATTTTGGGCCGTTTCTTCGGGTTTCTCCGAATCCTGAAACCCGCCGGTTTCTGGACGAGGAGCATTTCAAGGGTTTCTCGCTGACGCACGGGAATCTCGTTTGGGGGACTATGAAATGTGTTTTCCCATCAAGGACCTTTATGAAGGCCGGATCGGCCAGGAAGAATTCGTCAGTAAAGTCGTTGCCGTGGCGGAGAAGCGGGCCGAATACGTCACAAAGGGGAAAACGCGTTAAAACAGTGCTTTTCGAGTCACGTTTTGTTTAGAATAGTGGTAAGGATCAGTTACGAATAAGGAGAAAACATGAGCAAGGTCAAGGGCGAGAAGGATGTGAAGGAAGACCAGACCGCGTTGGATGCCGTGCTGGCGCAGATTCGCAAGGATTTCGGCGAAGGGTCCATCATGCGCCTCGGCAACGAGGCGACGCAGAAAAACATCGCGGTGATTCCGACGGGGGCTTTGACGCTGGACATGGCGCTGGGCGTCGGGGGCCTGCCCCGCGGTCGCGTGGTGGAGATGTTCGGCCCGGAGTCGTCCGGCAAGACCACGCTGGCGCTTCATGTGATCGCCAGCGCGCAGAAGACCGGCGGACTCGCGGCCTTCATTGACACCGAGCACGCCATGGATCCGGCATACGCCAAGAAGATCGGGGTCAATCTGGACGATCTGCTGGTCTCGCAGCCCTCATCGGGCGAAGAGGCGCTCAACATCACCGAGACGCTGGTGCGCAGCAACGCGCTGGACGTGGTGGTGCTGGACTCCGTGGCGGCGCTGGCGCCCAAGGCCGAACTGGATGGCGACATGGGCGACGCGCATGTCGGCCTGCAGGCACGCCTGATGTCCCAGGCGATGCGCAAACTGACCGCGGCGATCTCGCAGTCGAAAACGCTCTGTATTTTCACCAACCAGATTCGCGAAAAGATCGGCGTGATGTTCGGCAGTCCCGAAACGACGCCCGGCGGCCGGGCGCTCAAGTTCTACGCCTCGGTGCGCCTCGATATCCGCAAGATCAACATCATCAAGGACGCGACCGGCAAGGTGATCGGCCATCGGGCGCGGGTCAAGGTGGTCAAGAACAAGGTCGCACCGCCGTTCGTCGAGGCGGAATTCGATATTTTGTTCGCGCGCGGGATTTACTGGGAAGGCTCGATCGTGGACTGCGCCACGGATCGCGGACTGATCGAAAAACGCGGCTCGTGGCTTTCCTTCGATGGGCAGCAGATCGGCCAGGGCCGCGATTCCGCCGCCGAATTGCTGGTCCACGACGTCGCCCTGCAACAGAAACTGATCGCGCGGATCAAGGAATCCACCCAGCCGGTCGCCGCGGACAAGAAGGAGTCTGTTGCAAAATAGGCTTCGCTGTTGTGAATAAAGACCTGGCCATTTTTGAGGGACACGAAATCCGCCGTATCTACGACGAGAAGACCGAAACCTGGTTCTTCTCCGTCGTGGATATCATCCAAATTCTCACCCAGCAGCCCGATTTCCAGACGGCTAGAAAGTATTGGAACAAACTGAAAGAACGGCTTGGGACGGAAGGCAACCAGTCGGTGACAAATTGTCACCGACTCAAATTGCCCGCCGCCGACGGCAAAAGCTACCACACCGACGTCGCCAATGCCGAGACACTGCTGCGCCTCGTCCAGAGCGTTCCCAGCCCCAAGGCCGAGCCTATCAAACTCTGGCTCGCCAAAGTCGGCTACGAGCGGATGCAGGAGATGGCCGACCCCGCCCGCACGCTCGAACGCGCCCGCGCCACCTGGCAGAAACATGGCCGCAGCGACAAGTGGATTCAGCAACGCATGACCGGGCAGGAAACCCGCAACAAACTCACCGACTACTGGGCCACGCACGACATCAAGCAAGGCGACGAATACGCCATCCTCACCAATCTCATCCATCAGGAATGGAGCGGGGTCAGCGTCACTGCCCACAAGGATTTGAAAGGGCTCAAAACCCAGAACCTGCACGACCACATGAGCGAGGCCGAACTCATCTTTACCGCCCTCGCCGAGCTTTCCACCCGCCAGATTGCCGAGACTACCGCCGCCACCGGCCTGCCTGAAAACCAAACCGCCGCGAAGACCGGCGGCAGGATTGCAAAACACGCCCGTTTGGAACTCGAAGCCCAGACCGGCAAAAAGGTCGTGACTGGCGAAAACTACCTGCCGCCGGGCAGCGCCAAAAAAATCAAGCGGCGAACCATGAATGAACCCGCCGCCATCGAAAGTTTTCGCGAGAGACGCCGGGACGGTTAAAATCAAACTTTGGCTTGGGAGAGCTTGGCCAGCGCCAAGGCGGCGCGGCTCTTACGGCGATCGGCGGTATTGTTCGGGACAATGCCCTTTTTGACCGCTTTATCCAGCACCGACGCGTAACGGTCGGCGATCGACTTGGCCTTTTCGACGTCCTTTGCCTCGAGGGCATCGATCAGTTTCCGCCGCATGCTGGCTACTAGCGCCTTTTCGCTGCGATTACGAATGCGGTTATCGATTGCCTGACGGGCTCGCTTGGCTGCGCTCTTGATGTTTGGCATAGGCCGTTTTCCCTGCTGCTGATCGTGCTTGTTATTAAATCCGGCCCTATACTATGATTTTTAGCGGCAACGTCAAGCCATTTTCCAGGAACAACCTCAAAAGGCCGCGATCCTCGCATATCTTTCAGACAACAAACCCGGAAAATAAAGAAACGGAAGAAATGCCCAAATTCAACATGACGGTCCCGCACAGTCTTGCGCAGGATGAAGCGGTCAAGCGCGTAAAGCACCTGCTTGGCGATGTGAGAACGCAGTTTGCCGATACGATCGGAGAATTGCATGAGGCGTGGGACGGCCATACGGGCCGCTTCGATTTCTCGGCCATGGGTTATCCCATAACCGGGAGTTTGACCGTGAATCCGTCGCAGGTGGACATCTCCGGCGAGCTCCCTTTCGCGGCCATGCTCTTCAAGGGGAAGATCGAATCCGCGATCAAGGATCGCCTCGGTGCGCTGCTGGCCTGACCCTGCGCCGCCGGAAATGATCGTAAGCCCGGCGCTTTGTCATTCCCGTGCGGCGGCGGCGAGGCCCGGCAACATCGGGACGAAGGCCACGGACAGATCCTCGTAAGCCGTGAGGCGGCCGGCTGCGTGGCGCAAGCGAATGAGTTGCTGTGCCCCGTGTACCGGACCAACCGGCGCGATCATCCGTCCCCCCTCGGCCAGTTGCTCCGTGAGGCGGGCCGGCATTTCCGGCGGGGCGCAGGTCACCAGGATGCCATCGAACGGCGCCTCTTCCGGCCAGCCGTCGTAGCCGTCGCCGACCCGCACCTGCACGCCTTCGATCTTCAGGGCGTCGAGCACGCGCCGCGCCCGCGCCGCCAGCACGGGATTTCGCTCGATCGTCCAGACCCGCGCGCCCGCGCCGGCCAGCACGGCCGCCTGGTAGCCCGTGCCAGTGCCGATTTCGAGCACCCGTTCGCCTGGCCGCAGGGCCAGCGCCTCCGTCATGTAGGCGATGATGTAGGGTTGCGAAATCGTCTGCCCCTCGCCGATCGGCCAGGGGGCATCGGCATAGGCGGTCGCTATGTTGGCTTGGGGAACGAAAAGCTCGCGCGGCAGCCGCGCCATGGCGGCCAGCACCCGCTCGTCGCGCACGCCCCGCCTGCGGATCAGCTCCACCATGGCCCGCCGCGCCGCGCCGGCCTTGCCGTCGTCCCCGTTTTCTCCTGTGCTCTTCATAAATCTTCCTCTCCGCCCAGGCATCGCAAACCACCCCTGCGGTCCGCTGCTATTTTACATCGTCAGCCGATTTTTCAAAAGTCAGGAGTCAGAATCCAGAATTCAGAATCCAGAATCCAGAATTCAGAATGAAACACAAAAGCTTCGGACTTCGTAAAGCGCATGACCAATATGTGCGTCGGGACATTTCGGGAGCATGGAGGTCAAACGCCGCCATGCAAGAATGCGACTTGGCCAGGCCTTTTCTTATTCTGGATTCTGAATTCTGACTTCTGGATACCTTCGCAGCATCAACCTTTTCTTCTTATGGGGTCTAATTACTTGTGATAAAATGTCGTCCATCAAAGGTCTTCCGTCTTGAAAACCGAACACTGAACACCCCTAACCCCGAAATGCGATTCCTGCGAGCCTTACTGGGCATCTTGTTGTGGCCTTGTTGCGTGGCGGTCCTTTGGACGCTGCTGACCGCGCTGGGCTGGGCGCAGGCGCAGGGGGGCGGGCTAGCCACCTGGGAAAATGCCGCGCTGGCGGGCGGCTTTCTGGCATGGATGCTTCTATTCCTGGTCTTTCCGCGGCCCATGCGAAGCTACATCCTGGCGCACGAATTGACCCATGCCTTGTGGGCGCTGGCGATGGGCGGACGCGTCAAACGCCTGCGTTTGAACTCCCAGGGCGGCAGCGTGGAGGTCAGCAACGGCAACGTCCTGGTCACCCTGGCCCCATATTTCTTTCCTTTTTATACGTGGGGTGTACTCGCCGCCTGGGGATTGACGGGCCTGTTTTCCGACCAGACGCCATATCGTTATATCTGGCTGGCTGTCCTCGGCGCCAGCTGGAGTTTCCACGTCACCTTCACCATCTCGGCCCTGGCCGGCGGACAGCCCGATGTGCGGCAGGTCGGCAGCTGGCTGGCCTATCCGCTGATCATACTGGCGAACGGAATCGGCCTGCTCCTGTGGGTGGTGGCGGTCTTTCCTCCGACGCTGGGACAGACCGGCGATGCCCTCTGGCAGCACCTGTTTTTGATACTGGGCTGGTTGTGGGCCAAACTCCTGCAGCCCGTGGGCGATTGGAGTGCGGGCTTGCTTTACTCATGGATTAACTGACAATATTTCGGCGTTGCGTTACGTTTATAGGGGTAATGCGTGTCAATCGAAGCATCAACGGACGAGATCCGGGACGGAGAGCTGCTGACCCGTTATCAGGCGGGCGATTCCGAGGCGCTGGCCGTACTGGTTGAGCGGCACAGTCCGGCGTTGTACCGGCTGGCGCTGACGATGACCGGACAATCCGCGGATGCGAATGACGTGGTACAGGAGGTCTGGCGGCGGGTGGTGCGGAAGTCGGGCGGGTTTCGCGGCGACAGTTTTCGTGGCTGGATATTTCGGATCTGCCGCAACCATCTGATTGACCGCTCGCGCGGGCGCAAACCGACGGTGAGTCTGGACGAGGGTGTGGGCGACGGCGGGACCACGCGGCTGGATCTGCTGCCGGGACACGGGCTGGAGCCCGATGCGGCGGCGGAGCGGCGAGAGTGGTGTGCGCAGTTGGCGGCGGCGGTGGACGCGCTTTCGCCGGAGCAAAAAGAGGTCTTTTTGTTGCGGGCGGAAGGGCTGGATTTTAAGGAAATCGCCCGCGTGCAGCGGGTGCCGCTCAATACGGCGCTGGCGCGGATGCACTACGCGGTGGGCAGGTTACGCAAAAGTTTGGGAGCTGAATTTGCGACGGAGAGGCGTGGAAAATGAACTGCGAACAAGAGGAAAAACGGATACTGCTGAACGAAGCGGGTGAACTTTCCCCGCGCGAGGCGGCGGCTTTGGCGGCGCATCTGGCCGCCTGCGCCGGGTGCCGGTCATTCCGGGACGCGCTGCGCCGCTTCGACACCGTGGCGCGCACGCAACAGGCAGCTGTCACATTTCCGGCATTTCTGGGCGCGCGCGTGCTGGCCGACGCGGAGCAATACCGTCAGGCCCGGCGGATGCGTCACCAGCGCGCCGTGCGCCTGCTGGCCCGCGCCGCGGCGATTGTAATGCTGCTGGGCGCGGCGGGCGGAGCGGGCGTCTATGGACATTGGCAGCGCCAGGCCAACCGGACCGCCGAAGTGGCCGGCGTACTGGCCGTATTGATCGACGAGGAAGGCACAGGCAGTCCGGTTGTGCCCGGCGATCACCACCACGGGCTGGCTCACGATCTACTGCAGTTGGAAGGGCTTGACGAGGATTTGTCGAGCGCCGACCTGCTGAGCCTGGCGGATGAGAAGGCGTAGCAAAAAGCAGCAGAAGTCAGAATAAAAGCCAGTAGCCTCTGACTACTGAATTCTGACTTCTGACTTCTGTTCTCGCTATTCCAGCCTCGGCAAAGCGGTCCAAAGATCCTCGATGGCGTAGTATGCGCGCACCTCGTCGATGAACAGGTGGACCACTACATCCACGTAATCCATCACCACCCACCCGTCATCCGACTGGCCGGACTGGCGGTAGAGCGGCACGCCGACTTCCTTGAGTCCGCGTTTGAGTTCGTTGGTCATGGCCTTGATCTGCGGCGCCGTGGCGCCGGAGGCGATCACCACGTAGTCGGTGATCGACGATGCGCCGCGCACGTCCAGCACAATCACCTCGCGCCCCTTCTTTTCGAGGAGCAGGCCGCGGGCGCGCACGGCGACATCGCGGGCCTCGGTCAGGGTGGTGGTTGCCGGCGCGGGAACGGACGATTCTGATGTAAGTGGTTTCATTAAGTTGGACCAGTATACAGGTGATGTTCCGCAATGTACATGGCCACGGCATCGGGAACCAGGTAGCGGATACCCAGCCCCTCGGCGAGACGGTGCCGGATGTCGGAGGATGCTATGTCGGCCAGATGCCCGGTGCGCAGATCGCCAAGCAGCCGCGTCGGCCAGGGGTCGGGCAGTTTTAGATCCAGCGCGCGCGCCCATGCCTCCTCGAAACCGGGGCGGGCGAGCGAGACGATGCGCACCAGCGTCAGCAAGCGCTGGACGCTGCGCCAGAGATGCAGTTCTGGCAGCGAGTCCGAGCCGACGATGAAGCACAACTCCGCGCCGGGGTAGCGCTCCCGCAGGGCCGCCGCGGTGTCCACGGTGTAGGACACGCCGCCGCGCGCGATTTCGATGTCGCACACTTCAAAGCGCGGATCGTCCTGCACGGCCAGTTCGAGCAGCGCCAGACGGTGTTCCGCGCCCAGCAGCCCGCCGCATGGTTTGTGGGGCGGCTGGGCGCTGGGAACGAACAGCACCTGTTGCAGGTCGAACAATTCGCAGGCATCCTGGGCCAGGATCAAATGTCCGCCATGCACCGGGTTGAAGGTGCCGCCCAAGACGCCGATGCGTTGAATCTCCGTATCGCCCATGATTTTCCACCCCACCGTCCAGTTCGGTGGAGCGGTGGCGCTATGATGCTCCCCCACCCCGCGCCACGGCAACCGGAAACTTGCGGCATTTCCGCCTTGACCGGCCATGACCGGATATGCTTTGATTCGCTGCGCGTTTTTATATGCGCGCCTCCGTGGGCGGCGCGCCTTCAAACACCGGGATTTTCCCGGACACATCGGAAAAAAGGGGATGTTTCATGATACGGTTGTCGGGCATGCGGTTCTGGGCGCTGGCGGCGGTTGCGCTGCTGGCATTGACAGGTGGTACGGCGTGGGCCAGCGAAGCGGACATCAACCTTCCCAACCTTGAACTGGTGAATTTTCCCGGCATGACGGGCATGCACCTGATGTACATCGGCTTGGTGGTATGCGCGATCGGACTGATCTTCGGACTGGTCCAGTACCGGCAGACGGCGGCCATCCCCGTGCATGAGGCGATGAGCTCGGTTTCGCAGACGATCTGGGAAACCTGCAAGACCTATCTCTGGCAGCAGGGCAAGTTCCTCTCGGTGCTCTGGCTGCTGATCGCCGCCTGCATGATCTATTATTTCGCCGTGCTGCAGCACAAACCAGCGACGGACGTCGGCATCATCCTGCTGGCCTCGATTCTCGGCATCCTCGGTTCCTACGGCGTGGCCTGGTTCGGCATCCTGATCAACACCAAGGCCAATTCCCGTTCGGCCTTCGCGGCCCTGCGCGGCAAACCCTGGCTGCCGCTGGCAATCCCGATGAAGTCCGGCATGAGCGTCGGGCTGGTGCTGGTGAGCGTCGAGCTCTTTTTCATGATTTGCATCCTGTGCTTCCTGCCGTCGCGCATCGCCGGCGCCTGCTTCATCGGCTTCGCCATCGGCGAGTCTCTGGGCGCTAGCGCGCTGCGCATCTGCGGCGGTATTTTCACCAAGATCGCCGACATCGGGTCGGACTTGATGAAGATCTTCTTCAAACTGCCCGAGGACGATCCCAAGAACCCCGGCGTGATCGCGGATTGCACGGGCGACAACGCCGGCGACAGCGTCGGCCCGACCGCGGACGGATTCGAAACCTACGGCGTGACCGGGGTGGCGCTGATCTCGCTGCTGGCCCTGGCGCTGGTGAAAGACCAGGGTTTGTGCGGGACCTTGATCGTCTGGATCTTCGTGATGCGCATCCTGATGATTCTGACCTCGCTGGCCTCTTATTTCATCAACAGCAAACTCTGCGAAAGCCTGTTTGCCAATGAACAGCATTTCGACGCCGAAAAACCGCTTACCTACCTGGTCTGGATCACCTCGCTGCTTTCCATAGCGGTCACTTATGTGGCCAGCTACTGGCTGCTTCCGGCGGCGCAGTATCAAGGCCTCTGGTGGGTGCTCGCCACGGTGATCTCCTGCGGCACCGCGGCCGGCGCGCTGATCCCCGAATTCACCAAGGCTTTCACCAGCACCAATTCGCGCCACGTCAAGGAAGTCGTGACCTGCTCGCAACAGGGTGGCGCCTCGCTCAACATCCTCTCCGGGCTGGTGGCGGGCAACTTCTCGGCCTTCTGGGAAGGCTTGCTGATCGTCGCCCTGATGGCCATCAGCTTCGCGCTCTCGCAAACTCAGACGCTGGCAACCCTGCTGCCGCCGGAAATGGCCTTCGCCGCGCCGATCTTCGCCTTCGGCCTGGTGGCCTTCGGCTTCCTGGGCATGGGCCCGGTGACGATCGCCGTCGACAGTTTCGGCCCGGTCTCCGACAACGCGCAGTCGGTCTACGAACTGAGCCGCATCGAGGCGCGCCCCGGCGTCAAGGAAGAGATCGAGCGGCAGTTCGGTTTCGTCCCGGACTTCGAGAACGCCAAGGATATCCTCGAGAAGAACGATGGCGCGGGCAATACCTTCAAGGCCACGGCCAAGCCGGTGCTGATCGGCACGGCGGTCGTCGGCGCCACGACCATGATCTTCGGCATCATCCTGCTGCTCAACAACACGATCGCCAACGGCCAGATCATGTCGCACTTGAGCCTGGTGCAGCCGCTGATATTGCTTGGGCTGCTGATCGGCGGCGCGGTGATTTACTGGTTCACCGGCGCCTCCATGCAGGCGGTGGTGACGGGCTCCTACCGGGCCGTCGTTTACATCAAGGACCACATGCGGCTGGACGACGCGGCCTCGGCCTCGATCCAGGACAGCAAGGAAGTCGTGAAGATCTGCACCATCTACGCCCAGAAGGGCATGGTCAACATCTTCGCGACAATCTTCTGTCTGGCGCTGGCGCTGCCCTTCCTGAACGCCTACCTGTTCATCGGTTATCTGATCGGCATCGCGATCTTCGGCCTCTATCAGGCGATCTTCATGGCCAACGCCGGCGGCGCCTGGGACAACGCCAAGAAGATCGTGGAAGTCGACATGCACGCCAAAGGCACGGACCTGCATGCGGCCAGCGTGATCGGCGACACGGTCGGCGACCCGTTCAAGGACACCTCCTCGGTGGCCATGAATCCGGTGATCAAGTTCACCACGCTGTTCGGCTTGCTGGCCACGGAAATCGCCGTGACCGTGCCGGCGGATCAGATGATGTTCAAGTATTGCTTCGCGGGCAGTTTGATCGTCGTCGCTTTGTTCTTCGTTTATCGCTCGTTTTACGGCATGCGCATTCCCGTGGACAGCGCGATGACGGCGAAAAAGGGCTGAACCGCCCTGCCTTAACGGGTATAGTCAGAGCCTGTTCGATTTATTCGAACAGGCTCTTTTGCCGTGAGGAGATAGCATGAACGCCAGGCCAGTCATGACAACCCGGACACCGTTCAGGATCGGCATCATCGGCGCCGAGAACTCGCACGCGGCGGCCATCGCCAAGGAAATCAACATCGCCAAGACGCCGGCGGGCTTCGCCGTGACGCACATCTGGGGCGAGACGGCCGAGTTCGCGGCCAATACAGCCAAGGCGGGGCAGATTCCAAACATCGTCTCCGACCCCGCGGAGATGCTCGGACAAATCGACGGTTTGATGGTTGACCACCGCGACGGGCAGTATCATGTGGCGGCCGCCCGGCCCTTTGTCGAGGCCGGTATCCCCGTGTTTGTGGACAAGCCGATCAGCACTTCGCTGGCCGAGGCGCGCGAATTCCTGCGTTTCCGCCGGGAACGCGGCGTGCCGGTCACGACCCTCAGCAGCATTCCCTATCAGTCCTGCATCGGCGGGATCCGCAGCCAACTGGGAACGATCGGCGCGCTGCGAACCGTACACCTGAACGGTCCCGGCGATCCCCACAGCAAGTACGGCGGAATTTTCTTCTATGGCATCCACCAGGTCGATCTCATGATTTCCCTCTTCGGCATGCAGGCCGAGTCGGTCATGGCAACGGTCAACGGCAGCACACTGGCAAGCGTGGTTAGTTATCCTGACGGATTGAACGTCACGATCGGCATGCCGGGGGTCAAGCCGTTCTCGATCACGGTGCTGGGCATGGATGGCGCATTCCACGAGACAATCAAGATGGATGCCAGCGCTTACGCGGCCACCACGGAACTGTTCACGACCATGTTCCGCAGCGGAATAGAACCGTTCGACGACGCCCGCATGCTGGCGCCGATCGCCGTGCTCGAAGCCCTGCGCGAGTCCGTCGCCACGGGACGCAAAGTATCCGTGCCGCCCGTGGCTTGAGGAGGATTGTTTAATGCAAAAACGGCCTTATACACGACCGAACCTATCGCCACGTTTGAGCAAGGATTGGAGGTGCCAATTTGGCACCTCCAATGCAGAGGCCACAGATGCTGCAACTTTGAGGTCACAATTTGTGACCTCAAAAACAGAGACGCGCGGTGGCACGCAATACGCCCCCATGGCCTTTACGGAGCACGGCGTCAGGGATACACTGAATCATAACTCTGACATCTCCAGGCGCCGTTTGATCGCTTTCCACGTAGGGCAAAGCTTCTGAAGTTCGGCATAAAAACCGCTGTCGTGTCGGGGATGTTTGATATGGCAAACCTCGTGCATCATCACATAATCGATGCAGGGGGATGGTGCGCGCACCAATTCCGGGTTCAGAAACATGCGTCCATTAGTGTGGGTACTGCCCCATCTCTTGGGCATGTCGAGTAGACGCAGTTTGGGTTCTGGTAACCCACGTTTCGCACACCAGGTTCGCCATTTCCCCAAACGTCGTTCGAATTGTTCCTTGGCCCTTTCCCTTATCCAACCTGAGAGCAAAGAAGCCACCGCCATGCTGGAAGCGGATCGCGAACCGATGTGAAGGTAGGCACCACGCATTTTAACGACCGGTTTGTCTGTTACGGACACTTTTAACCGGTATTGCCGCCCCAGATAACGATGGGTTGCTCCGGTGCAGTACCGTCGTTCCGGACGTTCGGCTTGAAGGGCGAGAAAATGACGGCGCTGTCGAAATATCCAACCCGAACGTTTCGCAATCTTTTCCCATATTTCAGGAATGCCGGCGTTCAAAGGTGCGACAACCTCCACCATGCCATTCGGTAGCACGCTGATCGCAAGCGTTCGGCGACCGCTTCGCTCCAGAAAACAACGGCCAATGGTTGTAGTAATAATTTCCATTTACACGTCATTTGGGCGGTTTCGCGCAATTTGAAGGCAGGATTCGATCAGCGAGTCCATCTGTTCCAAGGATAAAGTGATCCCCCGTGTGTTCTGAAGTTGGAACAAAAAGTCGTCCATCTTATTTCGCATGCGGTTCTGGGCATCCGGATTGTCCCGCCAGCGAACGACAACTTCATCCCGAATGATTTTCTCCAATTGCAGACTCATTTCCGCGCGAATCTGCTCAATCACGGAATCCTCAGATAATACCTCGGTTCCAAATGGAACTGGACTTTCCCGCACAACCCATCCTGTGGCAGGAGACAGTTGTTCTGAAACCGCCCCGTAAAGGGCCTGCGCAAAATCATTTCCATCGAGCGAGACCGGCAGGTTCGACTTGCGCCGATCGCGCACGTTTTCCATGATCTCCTTCGCCTGGGCCAGATATTCGGCTTCCGATATGCGCTGCTGCCTGTAATCGGCAATCGTTTGCTCCAACAGCAGCGAGAATTTTCGGTAGAAAAACGGATCCTCAGCCATCTTTTCGGTGATCGTTTTCTTCGTCCGATTGGCGATTATGTCGGCTTTGGCCCTGGGGGATCGCGCCTTCTCGACTTCCTTTTCGAAGGCTTGGCGTTCAAAGATATTCACCGGTTCCACCACCTGGATGACCTCGTCGGCCTGCACATAGGTCGCAAGCATTTTCTGGATTTGCGCCTCGTAATCACGGTAATCGATCTCTTCCGCATATCGGATCTTCAATGAGGCACGCAACTTTTGGAAAAATACCGCGTCCCGTTTATATCGATCCGCCGTGTCTGACGGGGTGGCGTTCACCCAATCGATGCTGGACAACCCAATTTTCAAAGCACGGCAAAACTTCGACAGTTTGGTGTAAAAATCATCCCGCCGTTCCGATTTTTCCAGCGCCAACTCAAAGGATTCCTCGTCCTTTTTGTTGGTAACTTCCCGGAACAGATCCCAGATCGCGTCATGCAACTTCGGCAGTTCCTTGAGCGCTTCGGCCAGGTCGGTCAACGTACCCTCCAGATCCTCCTGGTCAAACTTGCCTTCCAGTGCGCTGTAAAGTTCCAGCGCATCATGCAACTGCGTGACCACACCATAGTAGTCAACGATATAACCGTAATCCTTGCCGGTATGCAGGCGATTCACACGGGCGATGGCTTGCAGCAGCGTGTGCTCTTTCAGGTTGCGCACGATATACAGCACTACGTTACGCGGCGCGTCGAAACCGGTAAGCAGTTTGTCCACCACGATGATGATTTCAGGCGCATCGGTGTTTTTGAACGCACCGATGATCTGCCGGTTGTACTCCTTCTCCGTGCCATACTTCTCCATCATGGCTTTCCAGAAACGTTCGACGCTCTCCTCTTTGATCGCCGTGGCGCCTTCATCGCCTTCGATTTCGTGGGGACCGGAAATAACCACCTCGCTGGTCACCTTCCCGAACTGGTCGAGGAAACGTTTGAGAATCAGCGCCTCCTTCTTGCCGGCAGCGGTCAACTGCCCCTTGAAACCTGTGCCCGCCCACTGCGACGAAAAGTGCCGTGAAACATCCCACGCGATCAGATAAAGGCGGCTTTCCAGGCGGTTAAGTTCGTCGCGCGACGCGAATTTTCGCTTTAGATCGGTCTTCTGCTCGGGCGTCAAGCCCTCGCACATCGCTTCGAACATCAGATCCACGGCCTTCTGGTTCACGTTCTGCATGACGTGGCGGCCTTCGTAGAGCAGCGGAACCACTGCCGCATCGGCGACGGCGTCGCGAATGGTATAGGCGGGTTCGATGAAACCTCCAAATTTCAGCGCTGTGTTCTTTTCCTGCTTCATTAGCGGCGTGCCGGTGAACCCGATAAAACAGGCGTTCGGCAACGATTTACGCATGCGGATATTGGCCTCTCCGTATTGACTGCGATGACTTTCGTCCACCAGCACGAAGATATCGTCATCCTCATTCTTAAAGCTATCGGGGGTATTGGCGGCCGCCCGGAACTTGTCGATCACCGTGGTAATCACGGCCACACGATCATCCTGCAACAACTCTTGCAGATGTTTCCCGGTTTTGGCCATACGCGGCTCTTTGCCGCATTGGTGAAAGGTTTTCCAAATCTGTTCGTCAAGGTCAACTCGATCCGTAACGATTACAATTCGTGGATTCTTGATCTGGTCGTCCAACGCCAAAGCCTTGCCCAATAGCACCATGACCAGCGACTTGCCGGAACCCTGAGTTTGCCAGATCACGCCGCCTTTGCGACGCCCCTCCGTGTCACGCTGATGCACCCGTTCCAAGGTTTTGCGGATGGCGAAATATTGCTGATACCGCGCCACCTTTTTCACCGCGCCACCCTCATCGTAGAGCACAAACTGCCGGGCCAGTTCGATCAATCGTTCCGGACGGCACAACGCCCAAATCAACCGGTCCTGTCCGGTCGGCTCACGATCCTGAACCGCCATTTCCTCAAAAGCCTGCTTGGCGTAGGCGAAGGCTCCTTTGAAGAGCTTTTCATGCTCCTCGCGCCGCACCGGCCCATTGATCGCAGCGCGCACCTCAGCTTCCACATCGCGCATCTCGCGCCACTTTGCCCAAAACTTGATCGGCGTGCCGGTGGTGGCATAACTGCCTTCATTCTTGTTCAAGGCCAGCACGAGTTGGGTATAGAGGAAAAGATGCGGAATCTCGTCATTCTGCCAATTGCGAATGCTCTGTTTGAGCGCCTGCTCCAGCGAATGCTTTTCTTCGGGACGTTTGCACTCGATCGCCACAAAAGGGATGCCATTGACGAAACATACGATGTCCGGCCGCCGCGTCTCCCGGCTGCCGGTACGTTCCACTTCGAATTCCGAGGCGACATGGAAGAGATTATTGCGCGGATTGACCCAGTCTATGTAGCGTAACGTGAAACCCTTGGTCACGCCGTCAATGGTCTGATCCAGGCTCTTACCCAAAGTCAACAAGTCGTAGATCTTCTCGCTCGTCCGCACCAACCCGTCAAACGGCACCTCCCGTAGCGCTTCAATGGCCTTGGCAATGTTTTCGTCCGAAAACGGCACGGTTTGCCCCTTGAACGCGATCGTGTTCAGCCGTTTCAGTTGCTTGGCGAGCACGGACTCCAACAAGACATAGCGCAACTTGGCGCGCCGCTCGGCATACACCTCCTCCGGACTCAGGTAGGAATACCCGAGTTGCTGCAGCAACCGCACAGCGGGGATTTGGCTGATGTGAGATTCCTGGAAGGAGGGAACCCGTTTACTCTCATTCGTCCGTGTGTCCGTCATTGCAAGTCCTTGTCTGTCCGTGTGCCCGCGGCTCTCCGTTCGCCTCTTTCTCTCGCCTCTTTCCGGAGCCGATACATCCGCTCGGTGATGCCGCCTTCTTCGATAAACTTCTTCTCAAGCGCGGACAACTGTTTTCGTGTCAGGTAGAGCGCAAGATTCAGCAACGACAAAGCACCGTTCGCCGCGACCTGATCCGGCGGCAAAGTTTTCCCCGATTGCTCCCAGACATCCTTGACCCACTCGCGGAACTCATCCAGCGACTTCACCTGCCGTCTCTTCAAATCCAGCAAAGCCGGATGCTGAGGCGGCCACTCCTCCAGTTTCTTCTTTTGGAGATATTTCTTGTAGTCCTTGGCCAGTTCATCCATGCAACCGATGGCGATCCCCGTGAGTTTGATCTCGCTCTTCTTGGAAACACCGGAATCCACCGAGCCTTCCGCGATATTTTGAAAACCGGAACGGCCCGATTGCACCATCTGGTCATTCGTACGGTCCCGAACCGGGATGTACTTCCCGCAGAACAACACCGTGACGTCGAAGATCAGCTCCGCCAACTGATACGAAAGCAGGTTCTTGTACCCGCCGTGCTTCGGCAAAAGGCGCTCGTTTTCGCTCATACAGGTTCCTTCTCTTCCTCTTCAGAACACGGACCGGCACAGACGCCCACAGACTGTCACGCCAACGCCCGCGCAATCAATCGGTGCGCCGTGCCCGTCCGTGTCAGCCTTCACTGTCACCCTAACCTTCCCCGTCAACAACCGCTGCATCAGTCCGCGCTTCTGCCGGACGAGTGCGGCGCGTTGTTCTCGCAGAAGCCTCAATTCTTTGTCACAGGTATCGAGCACGGCAGCGATCCGGCGTTGTTCTTTGATGTCGGCAGGAATGGTTACTTCTATGCCAGCAAAGACCGGGAATTTGAGGTTAAGCGTATCGTCCACCAACCCCTGCGAATGCCGACGGAAAAGATGAATTGTATGACGAAGTTTGAAGAAGTGTGCAGCAAAGCGGGCATCAATGCGCTTGTTGGGAGTGCAGATCGTATAAGCCGGGCTCACAATCCCTTCGAGCGTTGACAAGGCCGACACCCCCTGCCACATGCGCATCGTATTGTAACCAATGTCGCCGGGAGCAATGCGCAGGTATTTGGATTTGTCCACTGATGATGTATCCCGTTTTGCCATGTCGTCTCGGCGCACTATCCCGCGATCGGCGGTGATTGACAGCAGATTCAGTTCGGGCCGGTTTTGCTCGACCCGTGCGGTGAACAACTCGCCGAGTTTTGCAGTAAGCCTCGTTCCTGAAAACCCTTTCATCCGCTTTTTGCCGACAAGTAGCCGCTGCATGAGAGTCTTCTTGCGGCGTTCTTTGGCGGTGATCAGGGCGTCAAGTTTATCTAAAGCCTTGTCCCATGAGGATAGGATGTCAGCGATCTTGCGCTGTTCGGAGAGTGGCGGGAGTGCCGTTGGGAACTGTCGTAACTGTGTACTGTTGACGCTCGCTAGGTTTGTTGATTGCTTGGAACACGCATGAAAATAGGCACGCCCACGTGGACCTTGCGTCTGAAATGCAAAGAATCGCGCCTCCAGCACGTGAGGATGCGGACGAACGACGAATATGTGATTTTGGTGAACGCAATCCTTGATTTGACCTTGCCATACAGCGCCCCTTCCCAACTTGTCGAAGTCTCCTCCTTCCGTGAGCAGCACATCGCCGACACGCACGCGGAATCTATCGAGAAGGTCTTGCGGGACGTCAATTTCCTTGACCTCGAATAAATCAAAGTGTCCGTCCTGAACGTTTGCAACCCTAAGGTAGGGCAAGCGGATGAATTGACCTTGGCGGGCAGCACTCTTGGAAAGCCCGGTCTGAATCTCCGCCACATCCTCGAGGGCGCGTACATGCCAGTGTCGTGGAAACTTCATTCTCGACCGCCCCTCTTCCCATGTGGCCTCTTTTCTTCCAGCCGCTTGGCGATGGATTCCGGTTTGGAATCCAAAACTTTCGCGGCATCTCTGGACGTCAGCGACTGAAGTTGGCGGATGGCGATTTGATTCAACCGAATCAGGCGATCAGGTTGAGACAGTCCCATGCGGATAAACTCGGCGTTCATGCCTTCGATGTTGGCCAAGACCAACAACTGCTCGATGGCGGCATGGTCTCGAATATTGCCGTCCATGTTGGGTGTGGCCGCACGCCATTGCCCGGCTGTCTGGCCGAAAAGCGCAACATTCAGCACGTCGGCCTCGTTGGCGTAGGTGTAACTAATCTGCGCCGGAGTCAGTGCGGCAGGGATCAGATGATCCTTGATGGCGTCGGTGTGGATGCGGTAGTTCAGTTTGGCCAGCGTGCGGTTGAGATTCCACACCAGTGAAAGGCGGCGGTTTTCATCTTCCTTGAGCCGCTGGAACTCCTTGATTAGGTAGAGTTTAAACTCGACCGATACCCAGGAGGCGAATTCAAAAGCGATGTCCTTGTGTGCGTAGGTACCGCCGTAACGTCCGGTTCGGGAGACAATTCCACGGGCGCCGGTCTTCTCAATCCATTGCTTGGGGGTCAGCGCAAAACTGTTCAGACCGGCTTGCATTCTAATCCCGTCGAATTCGACGGGATTAAAACCGGAATTGTGGAGTTGCTCCCAGATGCCGAGAAATTCGACGGTATTGCGGTTGCGAAGCCAGTTTCTTATCAGGTCATCGGAACGGTCAGTTTTTCTGTGGCGCGCGATGTCGGTCAGGCAGATATAGTCCTCCTGGTGCTGAGAAACGATGGCAATGGCCGTGCCTTGTACACTGATCGTGGTCTTTTTGTCTTTCGCCATATTCATACGCCTAGTTCCTTCAAATACCCGTCCATTTTTGCACGCATGGCGATGAGTTCCTTCTGCAGTCCGGCGATTTCTTTTTTCACGGCGCCAAGATCGATTTCCGCTTCTTCCTCGAAGGTGTCCACGTAGCGGGGGATGTTGAGGTTGAAATCGTTGTCGGCAAGTTCCTGCGCCGTGGCACGGTAGGCATACTTTTCCACGGTCTCAAACTTGCGGTAAGTTTTGACGATTTTGCCGAGATGCTCCTCAGTGAGAATGTTTTGGTTCTTGGCGTCCTTATACTCGCGGGAGGCATCGATGAATAAGACATCGCCGTGATTCTTGGCTTTATTGAAAAGCAGGATAGCGGCGGGGATGCCGGTGCCGAAGAATAGATTGGCCGGCAAGCCGATGACGGCTTCCAGCAGGTTTTCCTCGATGAACTTCCTCCGGATTTTGCCTTCCGCGCCGCCGCGGAAGAGGACGCCATGAGGCACAACAACGCCGACCCGACCTGTACCCTCGCGGGCGGTTTCGATCATGTGAGTGATAAAAGCGTAATCGCCCTTGGACTTGGGCGGCAGACCGCGGTGATAGCGGTGGAACGGGTCGGCCTCGGCCTCTTCCATGCCCCACTTCTCCAAAGAGAACGGCGGATTGGCCACCACAATGTCGAACTTCATCAACTGGTCATGCTCGACCAGGCGCGGATTGCGCAGGGTATCGCCCCACTCGATGCGAAAATTATCCATACCGTGCAAAAACATGTTCATCCGGCAAAGGGCATGCGTGGTGCCGTTGCTTTCCTGGCCGAAAAGGGCGAAATTTCGCTCGTCGGCCTGACGGCCAACCTTGATCAGCAGCGATCCGGAACCGCAGGCGGGATCGCAAATAGTGTCGCCTTTTTTCGGCGCAAGCAGTCGGGCCAGCAGAGTTGAAACCTGACCGGGAGTATAAAATTCACCGGCCTTCTTTCCGGCATCGGAAGCGAAACGCTCCAACAAGTATTCATAGACATTGCCGATCACATCCTCGTCGCCCACCACGGAGGGACGCAAGTCAAGGCGCGGATCGTTGAAATCCTCCAGCAGGTGTTTCAGGCGGGCATTGCGGTCCCGTGTCTGGCCCAGTTTGTTTTCCGAATTGAAACTGACTTCGCGGAAGACACCTTCCAGTTTTCCCTTGTTGGCCTCTTCGATTTCCCCCAGCGCCACGTCAATCCGTTCCCCGATGTCCGCCTTGTTACGGTGTTCATAAAGGCTTTTGAAGTCGCACTCCTCCGGGAGTTGGAAACGTTCGCGTGAAAGACGGCGCTGCACGCGCATGGCGTCCCCCTTGAATTCCTTGAAGTAGCGTTCACGATGGTCGTTCCAAACATCGGAGATGTATTTCAGGAACACCATGACGAGGATGTAATTCTTGTAGTCTGCAGGGTCCATGACACCGCGAAAGGTATCGCAGGCGCGCCAGGCAACATCGTTAATTTGGGCTTGGTCCATTGTTTTCATTTGTTTGCGTCCTTAGTCGCCTTCAAAAGTTGTCCATTCATTAGTTTCCACTGGAGAGCGGTCAGGCGTTCGGCAAGAATGCGCTCCCGCAAAGCCAGACCGGCTGCCTCCACGATTTTCCGCTGCACATTCAGCGGTGGTAACGGCATCTCCATCTCAGCCAAATCGTTCCGCTGGATAATTTTGACATACGTGCCCTTGCGCCGCTCATCGAAATATCGCGCGGCCTCTTCCGTCCTGAGAAACCAGGCGAGGTATTCAGGAAGCACCAGCCCGGCATCTGGCCGCAAGATAAAGAACTGCGCACCCACAAGGGTACGCGGCAGATCGAGACGATATGCTAGCGCCGTCGTGCGGGCACCACGATTAGGAAACAGAACATCGCCTGAACGAAGAAACAACTCGTCATTCACAAGCTCATTGGGCTCGATGCGGACTAATTCATCGGTCAAAAACTCGCCATCCTGAGAAATATCGCCAATTCGCACGAAAAAACAGGTTCCTAACGGGGTCGGACGCGTCGCGTCCCGACCTCGCAGGGTCGCCCCCATTCGTATTTCCGCTATGGTGATTAGTCGGTGCATTTTTGCCTTACTGTTACTTTTCGCGGTTATTATATAGCACGTATGCTGCTTGTCAACATAATAATGCTATTTATTTTACATACGTCATAATCGTGCATTATTGCGCGTTATGTTTTCTGGCTTCTTATAGAACGTGAGTTTTGCATCTAACTCATCCTTTAGGTATCATGATTCTGTGATTGCTCCACAATTCAGCGGGAATAGGCATGCAAGGCCGACAGGCCGGATGGTGGTCAAATGCGTTTGACAATCGCCGTCGGCATGAGCGGGGGTGTGGATTCCGCCATGGCCGCGCTGCTGCTGAAGCGCCAGGGCTTCGAGGTCGTGGGGATCACGATGCGCATCTGGAGCGGACGGCTGGAGGCGCCGCGGCATGCGCGCTCGGCCTGCTACGGACCCGGCGAGGCCCAGGAAATCGAAACCGCGCGACGCTGCGCGGAGCGCCTCGGCATTCCCCACCATACGCTGGACCTGGCCGACGCCTTCGAGGCGCGCGTGCTGGAGTACTTCCGCCGCGACCATCGCGCCGGACGCACGCCCAATCCCTGCATGATCTGCAACCGCGAACTCAAGTTCGGGCTGCTGCCCGAGGCGGCGCGCCGCGCGGGCATCGCCTTCGACCGCTTCGCCACGGGCCACTACGCGCGCATCGCGGGCCCGGAGGCCGGCGGCGACTACCGCCTGCGGCGCGGCGTGGACCCGGCCAAGGACCAATCATATTTTCTCTACTGGCTGACCCAGGCGCAACTGCCCGGACTGCTTTTCCCGCTCGGAGATTCGACGAAGGCCGAGACGCGGCGCCTGGCCATCGAAGCCGGCTTCCCCGATTTGGCGGCGCAGCACGAAAGCCAGGATTTTTTCGAAGGCGACGACTATGCGCAACTTTTCCCCGGCGAAAACCTGAAACCGGGCCCGATTGTGGACGGGGCCGGGCGCGAACTGGGACGCCACGACGGCGCGCTGCGCTTTACGCGCGGCCAGCGCAGCGGCCTGGGCGTGGCCTCTTCCCGGCGGCTGTATGTCAAAACACGCGACATGCAAACGGGCGCCGTCGTGGTCGGGCCCCGTGAAGAAATCATGAGCGCGCGCTGCCATGTCGCGGATGTGACCTGGGTGAACGGCCAGCCCGCCGCGCCCGCGATCTCCGCCGGCGTCTGCTGCCGTTACCGGCAAACGCCGATCGAATCACGATTGACGTTGAGCGGCGCCAAGTCGGACACGGCGGAAATCGCCTTCGCCGCTCCGGTTTTCGGCGTGACCTGCGGACAGGCGGCGGTATTCTACGACGGCGATACGGTGCTGGGAGGAGGTTGGATCGATGAAGTCTGAAGGGCCGAATCCCATCGGCGGGCTGGATCTCCCCGCCGAACTGGGCGCAAAACTGGCGCGGCTTTGCGACGATCTTCGTCAAATGGCGCGCGTCGTCGTGGCCTACAGCGGCGGCGTGGACAGCGCCTTCCTGGCCTATGCGGCGGCGCAAACGCTGGGCGGCAACAGCCTGGCCATCACCGGCGTCTCGCCTTCGCTGGCGCACGCCGAACTCAACGCGGCGGCCGAGTTGGCCGCCTGGCTCCAGATCCCGCATCGCGTTCTGCCGATCGGTGAACTTAACGATCCGGACTATGCCGCCAACGGCCCCGATCGCTGCTATCATTGCAAGCGCCATCTCTTCGCCGCGCTGGCGCTGGTTGCCAGGCTGGAGGGTTATCGCTGCTTGCTCGACGGCAATAACGCCGACGATCTCTCGGACAACCGTCCCGGCCGGCGCGCGGGCGCCGAGGCGGGTGTGCGCAGTCCGCTGATCGACCACGGCTTCACCAAGGCCGAGATTCGCGCCGTCTCCCGCGCCGCGGATCTGCCGACCGCCGACAAACCGTCCAGTCCCTGCCTGGCCTCGCGCTTCCCCACCGGCGTGCCCGTTACCGAAGCGGCGCTGGCCGCCGTCGAAAAGGCCGAACAGGCCCTGCATGCGCTCGGCATCGCCGATGGCCGCGTCCGTTATCATGGCGACCTGGCCAGGCTGGAATTGCCCCGCGAATCCTGGGCCCTGGCAACACAGGAACCCGCGCGCAACACCCTGCTCGCCGCCCTGCGCCGCTGCGGTTTCAAACACGTTACGCTGGACCTGCGCTATTTTCACGAGCGGGATGGAAAGACGGAGGAAGTTCAGGCTGTTAGGCTGTAGACTGTTAGGCTAAAGGAAACACAGCGAAAAACTGTACGAAACCGCCACGAGAGTTTAGTAACGAAAGAAGAAGATTCGACGCAAAGGCGCCAAAACGCCAATAAAAAAGGGACCTTTTGGTTAACTAAAAAACGTATTCTTTGCGCCTTTGCGCCTTTGCGTCAATGAATTTGCACCCCTCCACCCTAAACCCCGAACCCTCCCTGCCTGCTTAGTTGCCATGCAAAAAACAAACAACTTCGATCTTCTATCCGATCGCGTTCTGTCCGGCCAAGCCATCACGCGCCGCGAGGCCAGGGCGGTGCTGAAATCCGGCGACGACGAGTTGCTCGCGGTGCTCCATGCCGCCTTCCGCGTCCGCCTCCGCCATTTCGGGCGGCGCGTGCGGCTGCATGTGATCGAGAACGCCAAGTGCGGCATGTGTACCGAAAACTGCCGCTATTGCGGACAGTCGGCGGACGCCGCGGGCGCGCCGGTATATCCCCTCAAATCGGTCAGCGCCATCGTGCAGGGCGCCCGCAAGGCCAGCCGCGCCGGCGCGTTCCGATACTGCATCGTCACCAGCGGACGAGCGCCTTCGAACGCCGAATTGGAGCGCCTCTGCGAAGCCGTGCGCCGCATCCGGGCGGAGCTGCCGATTCGCACCTGCGCCTCGCTCGGTCTGCTGACCGCGGCCCAGGCCGGCGAACTTGCGCGCGCCGGCCTGGACCGCTACAACCACAATCTGGAAACTTCTCAGCGTTTTTTTCCTGAAATCTGCACGACCCATAGTTACGCCGATCGCCTGGCAACGACCAAGATCGTCAAGAAGGCCGGACTGGAATTATGCAGCGGATGTCTCTTCGGCCTGGGCGAGACGCTTGAGGACCGGATCGAACTTGCCTTTGCCTTGAGCGCGGCCGGCAGCGACGCCGTGCCGGTAAATTTTCTCGACCCCCGCCCGCACACGGCCCTGGCGGGGCAGCCGCGCCTGAAACCCGCCGAGTGCCTGCGCATCCTGGCCATGCTGCGCCTGGTCTTACCGGACCGGGAAATCCGCGTGGCGGGCGGCCGCGAGGCCTGCCTCGGCATCATGCAGCCCCTGGCACTTTTCGCGGCCGACTCCATGTTCACGCGCGGGTACCTGACAACGGGCGGCCAGGGACTGGCCAAGGATCGTGCCATGATCGCTGAGGCCGGTTTTGTGCTTGAAGGGGTGGACAGGTAGTTGGACATGTTAAATAGCACCAAGTCATACCAGATGCCGTCCGATGCCGACGCGTTGCGATTGCTATCGGCGCAGGGACCGGAGTTGGAGGCGCTCTATGCCCGCGCGGACGCCGTGCGCCGGGAGCACATGAGCGATACGGTGTTCCTGCGGGGCATCGTGGAGTTTTCCAATGTCTGCGCGAACGACTGTTGCTACTGCGGCATCCGCGCCTCTAACCGCAAGATCCGCCGTTACACCATGAACGAGGACGAGATTCTGGAGGTGGCCCGGTGCCTGCCCGAGTCCCAACAGACAACGATCGTGTTGCAGTCCGGCGAATCGGAAGCCTTCGGCGACAAGGAGCTGGGCGCGCTGATCCAACGAATCAAACGCGAAACCCCGCTGGCGGTGACACTCTCCGTCGGCAACCGGCCGCCTGAAGTGTACCGCTACTGGCGCGAGTGCGGCCTGGACCGTTACCTGCTGCGCTTCGAAACCAGCGATGCGCGCCTGTTCGCGCGTCTGCACCCCGACTGCACGCTGGAGGAACGTCTGGCGTGTTTGACGACCATGCGCGATCTGGGCGTGCAGGTCGGCAGCGGTTTCATGATCGGCGTGCCGGGCGAGACGCCCGCCGTGCTCTCCGCCAACATCCTGCTTTGCCGGAAGTTGCAACTGGACATGATCGGCATCGGACCGTTCATCGTTCATCCCGACACGCCCATGGCCGGCGAACGCAACGCCTACCATGACGACCCGGATATGTTTTTCCGGGCGCTGGCCGTCTTGCGCCTCTTTAACCCGAAGGCGCATATCCCGGCCACCACGGCCTACGACGCCGTCTTTCCAGGCGAGGGCCGCAATTGGTGCCTGCAGCGCGGCGCAAATGTCTTCATGCCCAACAGCACGCCGGCGCAATATCGCGCGGATTATCAACTCTATCCCGGCAAGCCATGCCTGAACGAAACCGGCGAGCAATGCGCCCAGTGCGTGATCATGCGTGTCCAAGCCTTGGGCCGCACCATCGGCAGCGGCCCCGGCCACTCCCGCCGCACTCAGGAGGCGCCATCGGAAACTGGCGCTTTGACTGACTAAACTATCCCCCGCTCCCAATTGCCCTCGTGGGTTGGGATTGAGGGGGAGTGGCCGGCGCGCAGGGTGCGCCAGATTTTTAGCGCTTCATCGGCGGCGTAGTGGCGGTGGGCGAATTCCACGCGCAAACGGCGGGCGCCGAAGCGAGCCAGTTCGGCAAGCCGGCCGCCCAGACAATATGGTGTTTCACTGATAGTGATGGAACGGCCCTGATGGGTCAGCACGCGGACGCGTTCGCCGTGGGCGGAGGTGATCCGGTCGTCGGCCCCCGCACAGTCGTTTGGCGCGCCGCACCGGGGACACGGCACGCTGCGCGCGCAGGTTTCCGAGATGAACAACGGCGTGTCTTGATAGACGATCACCGCGGCGCGGTCGGCGAACTCGGCCAGGAGCGACGCGATGTTTTCGCGGCCATCCTCCACCGAAAGCACCAGCCCCGAGGCGCCGCGTTCGAGCCATTGACGGGCCGCCAGCCGGTTGGTGGCGTAGAGCGTCCAGTCGGCGTTCCAGGTCGTGGCGCCCAATTTGCGCAAACGCGTGAACGCATCGAGATTGGCGCCTTCCCAGGCGCGCCAGCCGTCGGCCCAGAGCGCCGCCAGACGACGGCGCAACTCGGCCTCTTCCCAGACGCGGGTTATCGTCGGCAGCGCCAGGCAAATGCGTTCGCGTCCGACATGATCCGCCAGCGTGGTCAGTCCGGCGCGCAGGATGTCGAGCGGATCGGCGATCACGCTGACGACGACCTGTTCAATGTCGCGCCAGTCTTCCTCCTGAAAGGCATTCAGGACGGCGCGACGATCGATCCGCAGACTCCAAAGCATCTTGCATGGCGCCAGCGGACGGCACGGAGGCCGTCCCTCCATTTTATATTCTGGAGGGTCGGGCGCCGTCCCGACCGTTTTTGCCGACTCAATCGTCGCGGCGGCAGTGGCGGCAGGGGCCAGATCCGCGGCGCAAGCCTTCCGCCGCTGGCGCCAGGCGTTCTGCCAGGCTTCGTCCAGCAGGCGCATCAGATCGCGCCGCAGGGCGTTGAGGTGCGAAATCGGCACGAACAGATCATGCGGATTCGCGGCCGTAAGTCCGGTCAGACGAAAGGCTGTGTCGCCCAGCCGTTCAAAGGCGGCGCGCAGCGTTTGCGCCATGGCCGCCGGGTCGCGTCCCGGCTGCAGGCGGCCGGGTTGCGCGGCTTGAACGGAAAGCGTTGTGGTTCCGTCCGCCAGAACGTGTACTGCCGTGGCGGTCACGCCGTCGGCGGCAACGGCAACCTTGATCGCCACGTCGCGGCGGGCCTTGGTGACTTCCGCGGAGGGTGTGGGCACGCGGTAGCGCTGCTTGACCTCCTGCGACGAAGAGCAGTAGAGCGCGGCGCCGACGGGTAATGCCGGGGCGTCGGCGGGCAGGCGGACGGCGACCCGCGCGCCAGCGGGGGTTTCGAAACACAGTTTGCCGGGACGCGGCGGCAGCGGCGAAGGCGCCTGTGCGCGCGCGCGCAGGCGGCGCACGGGACGCGTGGGCGTGGTCGCCGGGCATGGGCGCAGCGCTTCGATAGCGAAACCGTACGGCCGCTCGGCCTCAGGCAGATCCACCTGAATGCCGTCATGCACCTCCAGGCGGCGCGCGGAACTGAATATCAGCCAGCGTTCCTGGCCCTGGCCCGGCCCGGACTGCGGCGTGCGCGCATAGGCGGAGGCCGCGGGCCGGGAGAAAGCGTGTGAAGTTGCGGGGGCGCGCGAATCGGCGTGCGCCGGACCACCGCGGCCCGGCATGCTCTGGATCTGCTCCACGCGGCCGATGGCGGCGCCGCGGTGCCCGACGGTGTTGCGGTCCACCACCTGTGCCGCGCTCCGTCCGCGCAGGTACAACTCTGTCCAAGGACGGCTGAAGACCGTGCGCACATCGGCCGCGCGGGCCGTGCGCGCGGCGGCCGAAAGGGTGTGGTCCAGGCACCCGCGGTAGAGTGACACCACGGCGGCGACATAGAGTGCGCTTTTCTTACGGCCCTCGATCTTGAGACTGGCGACACCCGCCGCGGCAAGTTCGTCAACCAGATCGGGCAGCGCCAGATCCTTCATGGAATAAGGCAGCGCGCCGGCGGCGCCGTTGGCCGGCATGAAGAGGTCGCGACAGGGATAAAGGCAGCGCCCGCGGTTGCCGCTGCGGCCGCGCAGCAACGACGAGAAAAAGCACAAGCCGCTGTAGCTGTAACAAAGGGCGCCATGGAGAAAAACCTCGACCTCGACGCCGCTCTCGGAGGCGATCTTGCGAATCTCGTCGAGGCTGAGTTCGCGGGCCAGCGTGACGCGCTGGAAGCCGAAATCGCGCGCGGCGCGGGCTCCGGCCAGGTTGTGGATCGCCATTTGCGTGCTGGCGTGCAGGCGCAGTTCCGGAAAGTGGCGCTGGGCCAGACGGGCGACGCCCATATCCTGGACGATCGCCGCGTCGGCGCCGGCCTCGGCGGCATCGGCCAGCGCCCCGGCCACGGCGGGCAGTTCGGCATTGGTCACCAGCGTGTTAAGCGTGACGTAAACCCTGCGCCGCGGCACGGCGGCATGCGCGGCGGCGCAAATGCGCGTTAATTCGTCAGGCGTGACATTGACCGCCTCCGCGCGGGCCGAAAAACGCGACAAGCCCAGATAAATGGCGTCGGCCCCGTAATGCAGCGCCGCCCACGCGGAGGAAGGTTCGCCCGCCGGGGCGAGCAATTCGGGACGGTTGGCGCAAGTTATTTTGGTATTGGGTGTGGTCATGTTGGTTTTCAGTTCGGACCTGCTCAGCACCGTCATTTCGTGCTGACGAAACAAAGCCCTGCTTTTTCCGTTTATCATCCATTCAAGGCGGCAGTTGGCCGGAGAGGGCGGACTGCAAACGGTTACCGGCATTGATGGCTGGTCCCTTGCGATCCAAATCCGCGTCAATGAGCGCGACAATGGATCGGGCAAGAGCAAGACTGCGTTGGTCAACATCCTCGTGGCTTTTCATGCAAAGCACCTTACCAAATAGTGGCCGGTGCGATCAAGCGGTTCGCCCTCAGGGCGAACGCATCATGAATTTCGATGTAATCGAGTTAACCATGGATTACGGAAAGAGCGGAAGATTTGACGCAAAGGCGCGAAGACGCAAAGAAAAGCGGTTTTTGGTTTTAACTCAAGAAAGCCTTCTTTACGTCTTTGCGCCTTTCTGCGTCAACGAATTCGCGCCCATTATTCTTCAATTTGCGGTTTTCGGGTTACATATCTGCGGCTCATTATGATGATGCGTTTGCCCTGGGTTCGCCCTGACATTGTCTGGACTGAACCTACCGGCATGAGTATATTAAATGCAATTGTGAGCAAGCCACTGAAGAGCGAAAAGCAAGATGTATCGCCGACCCCATCGGCATCCCCCGTGGCCTCCGGCATTCGCGATAACTACCGTCGCGGAACCGCGGGGGATTTCCTGCGGGCTAAAATCGCCGTTAATTCCCGCCTTTCCGTTGTTTCGGCCTACTTCACCATCTACGCCTTCGACGCGCTGAAGGATCGCCTCTCACGTATTGACCACCTAGACTTCCTGTTCGGCGAACCGCGCTTCATCAACGCACTCGATCCAGACCGCACGGAGAAAAAGGCGTTCCTGATTGACCCCGCCGGTCTCCATCTCGTCAATACCCTTGAGCAGAAGCGCGTTGCCCGCGAGTGCGCGGACTGGATTCGCTGTCGGATCGCCTGTGAAGGTATGACTGCGGAGACGGCAACGCCTGAAATAGCCATGATACTTTCGCGTTCGCGTCGCTAACTAGGAGTCACATGAAAACCATCGGCACCTTTCCTTCCGGTCAGCCCATTCAGATCGTCAAACAAACCGATTGCACTCCCAACAAAAGGGTCTTCGTCCTCGGCGTTTACGCTAGCGCCGTGCATGCCTGCTGGTTCTGCCAAAACTGCAAAAAACCACGCATCACGGCACTAGCGGTGGCTTCAGAACCCGAAATATTCTGGACGGGCAAAGGCGCCGCTGCAATCATTGCCAAGATTGCACCACCGAACAACACAGGTTGCCTTGAACCCGCCGACGGAAAGTTCAACGGACCATCTGGAAAAACACTCGACAGCGATATTCTCGCACCACTCCGCATCTCCAGGGCCGACGCATGGCTCTGCGATCTAGTCCCATACAGTTGCATGAATCCTGGTCAAAAGAAGGCGCTGAAACGGGAAGGTCTCCCCATTCCGGATTGGCCCGAAGTTCCAGATTGCCTTGCAGATGATACTCGCCGCGACGAGATCCGTGCCGAACTGACCGCCTCAACCGCCACCATTCTCATCACGCTAGGCGACAAACCGCTGCAATTCTTTGCCGCCCCACTTTTCGGCACGAAACGTCGGCTCGCCGACTATGGCGATGACGTCGAACGCTACGGACAACTGCATCCGTTCCAACTCGGGGACCGCCAGATCAAACTTCTACCGCTTGCCCACCCCCGGCAAATCGGACGCCTGGGAATCCATTCTGAGAAGTGGGCTGCCTTGCACGAAACCTGGATGACTACAACGAAACCACGTATTATCTAATAAAAAGCCCACTCCAAAGGAAATGGAAAAGACATCCCAAACAGGGCAATGATGCACCACCTGCTGATCACAACTGACCTCCACCAGCATCCGTCAAAATGGAATCAACTGGCGACGGCCGTAACTGAGGAACGGCCGCAATTTGTCCTGATTGCTGGCGACATTCTGCCCAAAGACGGCGGATTCTCCCGGCAACGCCAGTTCTTCCCGTACCTGCGCGAACTACTAACCGACTTGCGGGATCAGACCAATGCGCGCGTCCTCCTGTACCTATCCAACGACGACGGCCATTTCCTGGAACCGCTGGTGAACGATTTGGAGGCCGATAACCTCTGCGTGAACATGAACCAACGCGTCTACCGTGAGGCCGGCCTGGTGTTCTGCGGCATGAACATGGTCCGGGACTACCCATTTGGTTACAAGCATTACTGCGTGCCAGATGGCGACTGGATCACTGATCCGGTCCAGTTCTGCCCCCGCGGCATTACCTTCAATGACGCAGGGAAGGAGATCACTATCCCCGATCTCCGGCAATATCTGCTAGCCAAACCTACATTATTGGCACACTTGGTGGGACTGAAATCACAACTCCAACCCGGCGAAATGGCCCATTCCATATGGATTGTGCACCAACCGCCGGCTGGACTCGGCATGGACATCTGCGCCAGAGGTCCACAGGTCGGCAGTCCCGCCCTCCTGCGGTTCATCCAGGAGAACCAGCCTCTTCTCGGTTGCAGCGGCCACATCCACGAATCCCCGCATCAACCCGGCGGCCAATGGGTGGCGAAGATCGGAAACACGACATGGTTACAACCAGGCCAGGTCAACGACCGCCTGCACTACGTGACCCTCGATATCACGGACGACTACACCGTCGCCAACCTGCGGCACAGCGTATTCGGCGGGGAGCGACGGGGTCAGCCCCCAAAAAGCACTTAGCGCCGACCACATTTCAGGGCAGTACTTCCGGCAACCGCGCAACCAATTCGTTGATCCGTACTGTATGCGAGAAAATGTGTGCAAACATAGTCGGGGTTTTGAGCAGATCCTCGATCACCTGCTGGGTACACCCGCCGTATTTAGCCATGATCCAAATCACCTCCATGGTGTAATCAGGCGTCATCCTTCGCAGACTCTGGCGGATTTCTTTCATCTCTGACGGATTCATGGGAATCCACCGCGCGCCATGCTGCATCAGCATGTGCAGCATCTTCAACTTTTCACGTGATTCATCCGTGTCGATGCGGTCCTGGGCATACAAACTCGGCCTGTCCATGTGACTGAGCAACGCTTCCACATGCGATGATCCGCCGTTCGTCTGGTCGTTAACGGAATAACCGATGTCCAGAAACCGCTTCAACAGGTCGGCGTTCTTATGCGCGCTTTGGGTTTTCCCCCGCGAACGTCGTTCTGGAATCGCGGGTACTAGGCGGATGATTGCGGCAACGGCGACAATCGTCCTGCCCCAACCGCGCCGCCCCCTCCACTCAACCCTCTGTTCAGTTCACCTGGTCGGCAATTCGATGCGACGGGTCAATGGGCAGCTTAACTGCCCGATTATCGCTCAAAACTCGGTTCTGCAAACCATGATCCGCGCGTAGAGAGAGGGCAGGGAGTGCGCAGGTGTAAATTTCCTAGATGAATCTGAAAAAAGATGCAATTTGGTCTTGACAGGCGATATATTGGTGGTATATCACTATATTCATTATGTCCGCTCGCATTCC
>CAIYGI010000335.1 GCA_903925685.1 uncultured bacterium | reverse complement strand
TGCCCCGTAACCGATCCGTGATCGGGAAACATCCCGTTCAGATCGAAGATCGCGCCCGGTCGGCAACTTTGTAGTGCCGCGAAAATTTGGGCGTTGATTTTCAATGATTTATGACGCAAAGCGCGAAACTTGGGTTAGGATGGATCCCGTCGAGTTGGCGGAGAAGACGGGGTATCGGTTGGCGGAGTGTGTGAGTGGTGCGATTGGCTGCGAGAAGCGCCGCGGCCCAGATTAATGGTATGGGCATCGTTTGACGGACTTTGCCCCGGTATTTAACTCGATACACTGGCGGTCAATGGAAGGCGGATAGCAAACGTTGTCCAATAGCCTGCCTTGTTTTTCTGTTTGGCTTCCTGTTCAACTGAGATTCTTGTTCCCAGATGGTGCACGGCGACCAGTTGTGCAACGTAAAGACCATATCCTGCCCCTTCTTCCTCAACCTGTTGGGCACAAACGCCGCGATAAAATGCCTCGAAAATCTTCTCTCGTTCGTTTTCTCGAATAAGAGGTCCGTATGATGACACCGAGAATTCGACACCTCGGTCCACGTCACGGATATCGATATTAATCTTGCTGTCTTTTGCGGAATATTTGGTTGCGTTGTCAATCAACGTGTGAGGGATAACGGAAATGGCTTCTGGATTCGCAATCATCTCGGCGAAACTCTCACCTGAGACTGTAACTTTGACTCTTTTGTCTTCAAGGCGACGAGTGTAAATTCTTACGTACTTGACAACCACACCATGAAAACGGAACCGTGCCCATTCCTCCTGTACATCCAGTCGTTCAGGGTGAAGGAGGAATTTTGCCACGTTCAGTTTCTCTTCAAGGAACTTGCTCAATTCATAAATGGCCTTCTCGTTATGCGTGGCCTTTCGCAGTCTGTCCTCAAAGGAGTCGCCTGTGTAGCGACTTTCGATCTCTGCGTTAATATTCTGGCTGATTTGACTGTTGATCTGCCGGTAGTCGTGAACAAAGGACAACCCCTTCTGGATTTCAGGTTTGAGCGATGAAAGAAAGTCCGTCCGGAACTGCTCCTTATTTACATACTCATCTATCAGGCGTTTTTTTTCGGCTTCAAATGCATCGACACCTTGTCTGTTTTCACGCAGAAGACACGAAACTGCAGAATCCAACATTTCTTTTGTAATGGCCGAACTACCGGCCTCCTTTAATCTTTTGTCGCGTGCTTGCGACGGCGCTACTCCGTTACGCAACACAATCCCCGCGACAACAAATTCCGAGGTCATTCGTTGGTAGCAGTAACCGTACGAACAAACAAACACGCCTGTAATAACCGGATTGTTGCATGATCTCTCGGTACAAGTTTCACATCGTCGTGGCCACGACAGTATAGAACCGTTGAGTCTGCGGCCCGACGCTATTAGGGGGAACGGAAAAAGTCCGGTGTTTAACATAACGCGGCGGCCAAAGTAATTGCGCTTTTCACGATGCTAAGGACTGTAGTCACCAACTCGGTTTTCTCAACGCCTATTTTCAAAGCTTTCTCAATATCCCGCGTTTTACCTGTCAGAATCGCTTTCTCAGCGAGTTCCCTCATATGGCGTGGATCTCCTGTTTCGTCACCAAGTACCGAAACGATCTTGTCGAGGTAAAAACCGAGCGAAAACCGTTGCTTTAGTAAATTGTCAACGGTTCGTTTGAATTCGACGTAGTCAGCGCCCTTGGCGAGGGTAGCGTCAGCCATGCGGAAGAACTCCTGGTATCGCAAGGACCAGTCTGCATTTGAGTACGCGACGATTATTTGGACGGGATTGACTGCTCGAAGGTGTTTGAGTACGCCAAGTCCCTGTTCATGCGAATGTTCCCTTCCAACCCCTTGGATGTCCAGAAGGATCAAGTCGTAATAACCGTTTTCCAACTTCGGCAGATCGTCAATATCGTCCCACTTGTCTAAGCGATATCCATCCCTGTTGAAGAGCAGTTTGTACGCGAAGTCTTCGTCGTCGATCACGAGAACTTGAGCGCGTTTCTTGATCTCGTCAAACGGGAGTTCTGGCCATTTTCTTCTGCGTGTGAATCCGAACATGCTGCACTCCTACCATATTCCAAACGTTGTCGACATGGGTGAATGTTGCTCCGATTGTGCGGTGATGTCAAACAGGCACTTTGCTTCCCTCGCTGGCGTTCGGGGCGCATGGGGCCGGGGCCAGAGGTCGGAGGTCGGAGATCTGAGGTCGGAGGCCGGCAGGGCGACGACCACCGCGTTACCGCGGCGACTACGGGCGGCGGGCGGGGCGCAGAAATGTCGAATGCGGTGCAATAGGTATAGACCATGAACTACTTGATCCTCAATCGTGAATTCCAGATGGCGAGCGATGGTTGGTACCAGATCGCGCCGCTGGGTGAGTTCCCACATGCGCTGGCCGGCGTCGTGCAGGTGGTTGACCAGGCGGCTTGCGAGGCGATGGTGAATGCTTTTCACCAGGCGGCGGGCGCCGATCACTTTGCGGGGCTGCTGGTGGACTTCGATCATTTTTCCTTGGATTCCGCGAACAAGTCTGAGGCTGCTGGTTGGATTACTGCCGTTGAAGCGCGTGGTGCTGGGCCTGGCGGCGGTGGGCTTTGGGCGAACATCCGGTGGAGCGATCTGGGTGAACAGGCGGTGAAGGGCGGGCGGTATCGGTTTATTTCGCCGGTGTGGGCGCGGAGCGACTGTGAAGATCTGGGTCCCGACCCGCAGAGCGGTCGGGATCGCGTGCGGCCGATGCGGTTGTTGAATGCGGCGGTGACGAATGATCCGAATCTTAAGGGGATGGTGCCGTTGTCGAATAGGGGGCAGAGGTCAGATGTCGGAGGTCAGATGTCGGAAATCATAGGGCAGGCGGCACCGGTCAGCAATACCGTGCGGACTGACATGGCTCGGGCGGCGGCGTTGGCGGTTCGCCAGGCGAAGGCGGGGTTGCGAGCGCAAATGCAGAATGATGAACGCAGAACGATGAATAATGCAGTAGCGGCCGTGGAGGGGGAGAAGAAGTTCGTGTGGGTGTTGGGGGCGAATGATCGGCATTGCCCGAGTTGTGCGGCCCTGGCGGGGCAGGTTCGCACGATGGCGGAGTGGGAAGCGGCGGGTGAGACGCCGGGTAGTGCGGAGTTGCTTTGCGGGGGAAATTGTCACTGCGCGTTGGTTGAGGCGTGAGCCGGGTGATTGGGGAGTGGTGGTTACGGACAGAACGGACATAACGGGGGCGGGCCGCGAAAATGTCGAATGGGATGCAATAGGTATAGGGGCGTGTTGGTGGGGGCGCGAGGGGCGCAGAATCTGAAATGAAAAGAGGGAAATCATGAGCGAAGTTGCTGCGGCTGGCGAGGTGGTTGTTCCGGTTGCTCCGGTCGTTCCGGTGGTGAATGTCGAAGAGTTGAAGAATTCTTTGGCGTTCGAGAAGGGCAAGAACAAGGTGCTTTTCGACGAGGTGCGCAAGTTGGAGGACGAGTTCGTCAACCGGACGGTGGAGGAGTTCGACGCGGTGATCAGCGATCAGTCGCGCGAGTTCTGGCGCGGGCAGTTGCTGTCGAATCGGGATGCGGCAATTGTCGCGCTTGGTGAGTTGCAGGTTGCGAAGCAAGGCGCGGCGGGCGCGGACGGCGCGGGGCGGCGTCCGATTCACAACCGGGCGATTGCGCGGCCGGTGCCGCCGGCGGTGGTCGCCGGGGTTGGTGGCGATGGTTTGGCGGATGCGAAAGCGGTGAAGGTTCGCAATCGGGCGCATGAGATTGCCACCGCGGAGAAGATCCCGTTCAGCATCGCTTTCAGGCGCGCTGAAGGCGAAATCAGTGAACGGTGAACAGTAAACAGTGAACAGTGGGGCGAACCGCGGATGAACGCGGATTAACGCGGATGGGTAATGTGGGGAGATTTCACCGCAGAGAACGCAAGAAACACAAAGAAAAGCGAATTTAGCGAAAAGCGAGAAAGGGTCCAAGAATGAGCCAGAGCAATACGAGGGTTGGGGATTTTCGGGTGTTGGCGGGCGAGAGTCTGGTCGGCAAAGAAGGGCGCCTCGTCAAGATGGCGCACGATACCGGGGTGCCGGAGGTGCTGTTGCCGACGGCGGTGACAGACTACGCGATTTACGCCGTGCTCGAAGGTGCCGCGGATGCCGCGCTGGTTTCCGTGCGACCGATCGAGGTCGGGCGGACCGTGCGGGTGACACTGAAGGGAACCTGTAATCCAGGTGACGTGATGATCCTGGCGGACCCTGCGACGGCCGCTGACAAGGGCATGGTGCGGGTGTTGCCGGCAACGCCCGGCACGTATCGGGGGCTGGGGATTGCCGAAGACTTGGGCGTGGACGGACAACTGGCGTTGGTGCGGCCGGCGCTGATCGGGAATATCACGGTTTCCGCGTAAGGCGGAGCGCGGAGCGCAGAGCGGGGAGTGAACAGTAAACGGTGAACAGCGGGGAAGGCGGAGGTTGAAAAGATGAGAGGCATTTTGATTGGTGGGATTATTGCGATCTGCACGTGGGTTGTGTTTGCGGCGGACCCTGACGTTGTGAGTCGGGAGGCGTGGCGGGTGCAGGTTGACACGAACGCCACTACCACCGTTACAGGGTACACCGCGACCAAGGCTGGTTCGCTTCTGTCCGGCAAGACTGGCGGAACGAATGCGATTTGGATCGCCACGGCGGCGGGCACGAATGGGTGGGTGCGGATCGCGCTGGGGCCGTAAGAGGGTGGAAGGTTGATGGTGGATGGTGGAAGGGGCAGAGCGAAGAGCGGGGAGTAAACAGTGAACAGTGGGGCCGTAATTGGCGTGTCCACAAAGAAGGTGAGAAAAGATTATGAGCAGACTTTCAGATATAAGGGGGTATCCACTTGACGCAAACGACCACAAGGTGTAGTGTCCGTGGGCATGGACGACCGCATAGGACCCAAGGCCGGAATCGACTATCCGCGCACGTACCAGGAGTTTGTGGAATGGTTTGGGGATGACGCGGCAT
>CAIYGI010000334.1 GCA_903925685.1 uncultured bacterium | reverse complement strand
GGAGATGGATATACACAAAACCCGCGTTTGAGTCCAGAAAATAAATAAATTTATTTTCGCTCCCGTCCGCAACACGCGCTTCCCCGCCGTCTATCCACCCGCTGCCCTTCCGTCCTCGACGCCATAATTACAATTGCTGCGCAGTACTCGTTAACGATTTACAAGCCAAATGATATTTGGTATATCGACTTCCACATGTCAGAAGGACCCGACATCGTCCTTCTCCCAATAACAGTGGGAATCCTTTATCACTATGTCTCGGACAAAATCGGAGACGAGAACCGGGAAGTCTTGACTTCCTGTATCTCGCAGTTGCTCGCAGCACAGGAGTCATCAGATTGCCGTTCTGTGATAGAGGCATCGCGGACACCAAACATGGTTATATCCAAGAACCTTTAGGCATGAATTAAAACTGCCCAACAACCATGACAAATGCAGCGTACGCGGTAAACCGCGCCGCTGATTTGCGACGTTGGCGGAATCGCCGGAGTTTCGGTGGCGTTCATAAGCGTTTTCTCCGCATAGTCAGTCAATACACCTGAACTGCATCAGCGGCCGCGGCGGCGACTGCGGTCAGGGCGGGCGGCGGGGAGCGGTTTGCGCAGGGGGTCGCGGGTTTTGTCGCGGCCGCGCGGGGATTTACCGCCCGGCGCGGCGCTGTCCACCGTGCCGCCGGCGGGCGCGAAGTCCATGCGGTGTTTCTCGAAATCCACGCGGGCCACAACCACCTGCAGGCGGCTGCCGGCGGTGTAGACGTGCCGGTCGACGCGCAGGGCGTGGGCGCCGGGATCGAAGCGCACAAAGCCCTTGGAGAGGGTCGAGATGTGAACCAGGCCCTGCACGTCGAGGTCAATGATCTCCACGATCAGACCGAAGTTCGAGGCGCGGATCACGGCGGCGTTGTAAACCTCGGGCTGGCGACGGTCGAGCTGCTGCTGGAGGAAGCGCATCTTCTTGATTTCCACTAACTCGCGCTCGGCGCGTTCGGCATCCTGCTCGGTCGCCGAACAGTGCTGGCTGATGCGGCCCAGTTCGGAGGGGGTGTAGACGCCGCCGCGGTTGGCCAGCACGGCGGCCAGGATGCGGTGCACGACCAGATCGGGATAGCGCCGGATGGGCGAGGTGAAGTGCGCGTAATATTTCTTGGCCAGCCCGAAATGTCCGGCCTCGTCGGCGGAGTAGACCGCGCGCTTCATGCTTTTCAGGACGGCCAGCTGGGCATAGCGCGCGAGCGGGGTCTCGCGGATAGTGCGCAAAAATTCCGAGAGCGCGTGGCGGTCGTTGAGATCGCCGGGCCGGTAGCCCAGGGCGTGCAGTTCGGCCGTCAGTTCCTCGATCTTTTCCGGGGCCGGCGGCTCGTGCAGCCGGTGAATCAGGCGCACGCCGCGGCGGGACAGTTCCCGGTCCACGGCCTCGTTGGCCGCCACCATGCACTCCTCGACCATCTGGTGCGAAATGTCGTTCACAACCTCGCGTACGCCGTCGATCATGCCGTCGGAACCGAGCACAATGTCGAACTCCGGACGGTCGAGATCGAGCGCGCATTGCGCCATGCGCTGCCGGCGCATGGCCTGGGCGAGATCGCCGATCGCGCGCAGGCGTTCCACGGCCTTCTCGGGCATCGCGGCGTCCGGCGGGCGCATGCCGGGAAGGGTCTTGAGCACGGCGAAGGCCTGCTCGTAAGTCAGGCGCAGCTGGGAGCGGATGATGGACTTGGCGAACTCCGCATGCACGACGCGGTCGGCATCGTCCAGCGTCATGAACACGGAAAAAGCCATGCGGTCCTGGTTGGGGTTCAGACTGCAGACGCCGTTGGAGAGCGCCTCGGGGAGCATCGGGATCACCAGGTCGGGCAGATAAACGCTGTTACCGCGCTCGGCGGCCTCGCGATCCAGGGCGCTGCCCGGTGTCACGAAGTGGCTCACATCCGCGATATGCACGCCCAGCACCCGGCGCCCGCGGGCATCCAGGTCGAGCGAGAGCGCGTCGTCGAAATCGCGCGCCGTGGCGGGGTCCACGGTAAAAATGTAACGCTCGCGCAAATCTAGGCGCGAACCGGGATTTTGCAGTCTGGCCAGCACCGACTCGGCTTCCGCCACCACTTCATCCGGGAAGGCATCGGGCAGTCCGTAGTGGCGGCGGATGGCGATCGTGTCGAGCGAGGGATCGTCGGCCGGGCCGATGACTTCGATGATCTCGGCCTCGGGGTTGACATGGCTGTGATCCCAGTCGGTGAACTGCACGACGACGCGGTCGCCGAGCGACGCGCCCATCGTTTCGGAAACGTAGAAGTCCTGCTGATAGTTGGGGCTGAGCGGCACGACGTAGTGGAAGCGCGGCGTGGCGCGCAGGGTGCCGACGATCACGCGCCGGGCGCGCGCGATCACGCGGATGACCTTGGCCACGCGGCCGCCTTCGCCGACGGCCACGCCCGGATCGCCGGCCGGCATCAGGCGCACAACCACGCGGTCGCCGGGCAGGGCGGTATGCTGCTCGCCGCGCGGGACACGGACATTCTCCGTGCCTTCGATGTCGGTCAGATACCCGTCGCCGTTGCGTTTTATCTCCAGCCGGCCCGTGACCAGATCGGCCTGCGCGCCCACGGCGTAGCGGTCGCGGCGGATGATGACGAGTTCGCCCTCCAATACCAACTGGTCGAGCAGCGTCTGCAATTGCCTGCGCTGCGGCGGGCGCATGGCCAGGGTGTCGGCGATTTCGCGGACGGTCAGGGGTTGCGCGCCGGCTTTCTGCAGCAAGGCCAGCACGGCCTCGCGGCCGTCGCCGTCATTTGCGGCGGATGCCGATACATCCCGGCCGCGCGGGCCAAGCGCCCCCAAGTGTCCACCGGAGGCCGCGCCCTGCCGCGCAGGCGATGAACGTCGCGAGGACCTTGTGGAATCCGCGCCGCCATGCCGGGGACGCCGCCGTTGTTCCGAACCGCCCGATCGCCGTGTAGTTTGCGGACTCATCCAATAGACCCCCAATGAAATACAGCCAATACAGTCAACACATACGCGCCCAGGCAAACCAGCAAGGGCGGATCGCCGAACAGCACCTTCTCTGGTTGTCCGCCTTGTTCGTGCCGATACACCAGATCGAGGTAGCGGAAGAGGCCGAACATCACCAGCGGAACCGTCAGGCCCAGGCCGTGCGTATTGAACTTGGTCACTGTGTCGGGCCACAGCGTGTAGATCGCATAGCAGGCGATCGTGACGGCGCTGACGATGGCGATCAGCAGGTCGAGCAGGCGGGCGTCATAATCCTCCAGGCTGGCCCGGTGACTCTCGGCGCGGTCGTCCAGCAGGCGCTTCTCATGCCGCCGTTTGCAGAGCGCAAGAAAGAGCGCCAGCAGGAAGGCGCAGAGCAGCAACCAGGGCGAGATCGCCACGCGGGCCGCCACCGCCCCCGCCCCAGCGCGCAGGACAAAGCCGGCGGCGATCACGAACACATCCACCAGCGCCACGCGTTTAAGCAGGAACGTATATGCCACCTGCAGCAGGGCATAGCTCGCAAGCACCCCGCCAAGTTTTAGCGACACGGCGAAACTTCCGGCCAGCCCGGCCGCAAACAGCGCAGCCATCAACGCGCACGCAATGCCGGCGGGCAGCGCGCCGGACGCGACCGGACGCAGGCGTTTCACGGGATGTAGGCGATCCGCGGCCCGATCGTGCAGGTCGTTCATCACGTAAACGCCGCTCGAGACGACGCAAAACAGGGCGGCGGCCAGCAAGGCATCCGCGACCGCGCCCTGGCTCAGACGTTGCGCGCGGTCGCCCGCGGCGAAAAACACCGGGGCCAGCACGACGGCATTCTTCGCCCATTGCCTCGGGCGGAGCGCCAGCAGAAGAGCGCGCGGCGTGGTCATGCGGCGGTTTCCGGCGCCGCAGGCAAAGGCCGCGGCGCGCCCGGGCGGCGCAAGGGATTCCGCATGGCAAGCCGCCAGACCTGCCACAGCGCCTCCCGGAAAATCCGGCCGCTCATCTTGGAATAGCCGGAACGGCGTTCCTCGAAGGTGATCGGCGTCTCGGCCACCTTGAATCCCAGACGCCAGGCGGTGTGCGTCATCTCGATCTGGAACGAGTACCCATTGGAACGGATGCTGTCCAGGTCGATGGCCGCCAGCACCTCCCGCCGGAAGCACTTGAAGCCGCCGGTGGGATCCGTGAAGGGCATGCCGGTGATCAAGCGCACGTAAAGCGCTCCACCCATGCTCAAAAGCAGGCGGCGGAGCGGCCAGTTCGTGATGCGGATGCCGTTCAAGTAGCGCGAACCTAGCACCAGATGCGCCTGGCGCGCCGTTTCAATGAAACTGGGGAGCGCCTTCGGATCGTGCGAAAAATCCGCGTCCATCTCGAACACCCACGGATAGTCGCGCTCCAGCGCCCAGCGAAAACCGGCGATATAGGCCCGTCCCAGGCCCGCCTTTGAAGCTTGATGCAAGACATGAATCCGCGCATCCGCCGCCGCCATGCCGTCCAGCACCGCGCCGGTGCCGTCCGGGGAATTCCCGTCCACGAACAGGATATGCGCCGCCGGCACCACAGCCAGGACGGCGGCGGCGATCGGACGAACATTGTCAAGTTCGTCATACGTCGGAATCACAATCAGTGGCGCACTCATTTATCTGTGTACAATAGCCACGAATCCGCCGGTCGGCAAGTTCCAACAATGGCTCATTAATTGTTGGGATGGATGTCGTTTTTCTGTGCGTCTGCCCGGTGCATGTGATAACTTTCGGACATGACAACCGCAAGTGCTGTCCAGCCCGGCGTGGCTCCTGGTTTTACCCTGGTCCTCGGCGGCGCGCGTAGCGGCAAGAGCCGCTTTGCCTTGCAGCGCGCGGAAGCGCGCTGGCGGCATCCGCTCTACCTCGCCACGGCTGAGGTGAGGGACGACGAGATGTCCGAGCGCGTCCAACGCCACCGGGCGGAACGCGGCGCGCGCTGGGCCTGCATCGAGGAACCGCTGGACCTGGTCGGCGCGCTGGCGCGCGTGCCGGACGGTTGCGACGGCGTGCTGCTCGACTGCGCCACGATCTGGCTTTCCAACATCCTGCTCAAGGAAGGCCGCGATGCCGTCGCAACCCGCACGCGCGAGGCGCTCGCCGCGCTGTGCGCCTCGCCGCGCGAAATGCTCATCGTCAGCAACGAGGTCGGCCTCGGCATCGTTCCCGATACCCCGCTGGGCCGCGAGTTCCGCGACCTGCAGGGCTGGTTCAATCAGGACCTCGCCGCTGCCGCCGCGACGGTCGTTTTCATAGCTGCCGGCCTGCCAATGAGCCTCAAGGGCGGGCTATAATGGAATACAGGGACACCTGAAATCTGATATTTTCCCTGCAATCCAACGATCCTGCGAAAAATCCTCTCGTTTGGTGTTTTTTTGCTTGAACACCACAACATGTAGGGGGTAATAATGCAGACACACAACCCATAGTGGCGAAACACAAAATTAAAACCACGCCAAAACCCCGCAAATCGGGTCGGTTTTCATCAAACGACTGGTAAACAGACATGAATAAGACGATCAAAAATACGTTGGACAATGCAACACGCGCCAATCCGGCGCCGACCGCTAAAACATCCGCCCGGCGCAGTGCCGCCGGCAAGGCCATGAACATTCCGCGCGTATTCAGCCGCGAGGGCACGGACCCGTTCGATGAGATCGAATGGGAGGAACGCAAGGCCACCATTACCGACGACCAGGGGAAGGCGATCTTCCAGCAGGAACATGTCGAGGTTCCGAAATCATGGTCCATGCTGGCCACGAAGATTGTGGCTTCGAAGTACTTCTATGGAGGACTGAAAACCACCTTCCGCGAGCACTCCGTGCGGCAACTTGTACATCGCGTCGCGCGCACGATCGCGGATTGGGGCCATGCCGACGGCTATTTTGCGACCGCCCGCGACGTGGAAACATTCTACGCGGAATTATGCGCGCTGTGCGTCAATCAGTCCGGCGCCTTCAACAGTCCGGTCTGGTTCAACGTCGGCCTGCACCACACCTACAAAATATCTTCCCAGAGCCGTCACAGTTTCCACTGGAACAGCCGCCTGGGCAATACCGAGCAAACCACCGACAGTTACCGCCACCCCCAGGCCGCCGCCTGCTTCATCCAGTCCGTCAAGGACACGATGGAGGACATCATGCGCCTTGCGACCGCCGAGGCCATGCTTTTCAAGTACGGATCGGGCACGGGCACGGACTTGAGCACGCTGCGCAGCAGCTGCGAAAAACTCTCCGGCGGAGGCACGCCGTCGGGGCCGCTGAGTTTCATGCGCGTCTTCGACCAGGTGGCTGCCGTAATCAAATCGGGCGGCAAGACCCGCCGCGCGGCCAAGATGCAAAGTCTCAAGGTGGACCATCCCGACATTGTCGAATTCATCACCTGCAAGTCGAACGAGGAGAAGAAAGCCTGGTCCCTGATCGAGCAGGGCTACAACGGATCATTCGGCGGCGAAGCCTATAACTCGGTCATGTTCCAGAACGCGAACCTCTCGGTGCGTTTGACCGACGACTTCATGCAGGCCGTGTTGAGCGACGGCGAGTGGACCACGCACGCGGTCACAACCGGCGAACCGGTGGGCACCCACAATGCCCGCGAACTCCTGCGCCTGATCGCCGAGGGCACGCACATCTGCGGCGACCCGGGCGTGCAATACGACACCACGATCAACCGCTGGCACACCTGCCCGAACAGCGGAAGAATCAACGCCAGCAACCCCTGCTCGGAATACATGTTCGTGGACAACAGCGCCTGCAACCTGGCGTCGCTGAATTTGATGCAGTTCATGGCCCCGGACGGAAGTTTCGAGATCGAACGCTTCCGCGCCGCCGTGCGGATATTCTGTGTCGCGCAGGAAATCCTGGTGGACAACGCCAGCTATCCAACCGAGGAAATCGCGCGCAACTCGCATCTCTTCCGTCCGCTAGGCCTGGGCTACGCCAATCTCGGCGCGGTGATCATGAGCCTGGGCCTGCCCTATGACAGCGACGAGGGCCGGACCTTCGCCGCGGCAATTACGTCGCTCATGACGGCCACCGCTTACGAGACATCCGCGCATGTGGCCGCGACGCGCGGCCCGTTCGCCGAGTTCGCCAATAACCGCGACAGCATGCTGACCGTGATCGGCCAGCACCGCGACGCCGTCGAAAACCTCACCCCGCTGCCCTGCGCCGCGCCCATCATCGCGGCTGCCCGGGATGGCTGGGAACGGGCGTTTGACGCCGGCACGCGCTACGGCTACCGCAACGCCCAGGTGACCGTGCTCGCGCCCACCGGAACGATCGGCTTCATGATGGATTGCGACACCACCGGCGTCGAACCCGATACCGCACTCGTGAAGTACAAACAGCTCGCGGGCGGCGGCAACCTGAAGATGACCAACCACTCCGTCGAACAGGCGCTGCGGCGGTTGGGCTACGATGGCGGCATCGAAGCCATTCTCAAGCATGTGGACAGCACCGATACGATCGAGGGCGCGCCTGGACTAAAGGAACAACACCTGCCAGTTTTCGACTGCGCCTTCAAGCCCAACCACGGTTCGCGCTGTCTTTCCTATCACGCGCACCTGAACATGATGTCCGCCATCCAGCCGTTCCTTTCCGGCGCGATCAGCAAGACGATCAACATGCCGAACAACGCGACGGTGGACGAGATCATGCAGGCCTATATCGAGGGCTGGCGCCTCGGGCTCAAGTCGGTCGCCATTTACCGCGACGGCTCAAAACGCACACAGCCGATCAGCTCCAGCAAAAGCGGCCTCAACGCCATCGCTACCGGAGCGGCACAGGGCGACACCGCCCCCGCGCTCGGCGGACGTCCAAACCGCTCCCGCATGCCGGCCACGCGCCTCTCGATCACGCACAAGTTCGAGGTCGCCAGTCACGATGGTTACCTGACCGTCGGCCTTTACGACGACGGCAAGCCCGGGGAGCTGTTCATCACGATGGCCAAGGAAGGCAGCACCGTCGGCGGCATCATGGACGCCTTCGGGACGGCCATTTCGCTCTGCCTGCAATACGGAGTGCCGTTGCGGGAACTGGTGCGCAAGTTCTCGCACAGCCGTTTCGAACCGGCCGGCTTCACGAAAAACCCCGATATTCCGATCGCCAAGTCGCTGGTGGACTACATCTTCCGCTGGATGGAAATCACCTTCCCCGACGGACACGCCGCCCTGCCCGGCCATGCCGCGGCGGCGGCCGCGGCCAGCACGCCGCACGAAACGCTGTCGGTCGAGGCGGCCGTGCAGGCGGACCAAGGCTCAAAAACGTCGCAGTCCTCGAATTTCACCTTCGTGAATCAGGAGGATGCGCCGGCCTGCGACCGCTGCGGCCATATCACGGTCCGCAACGGCGCCTGTTATCGCTGCGCCAATTGCGGGAATTCGATGGGCTGCTCGTAGACCGGCTTTCAACGGCCGTTTCGCGTCGCTTCCCCGACGGTTTCATAGATTTCGAAAATGCGGTGCGTACGGGTGATCTCGAGCACCATGCGGGCTTTCTTCTGCAGCCCCGCCAGCGACAGGTCGCCGCCGTTTTCCGAAACACGTTTCAGCAGCGCAATCAAGGCACCCAACCCCGTGCTGTCAATAAAGGCGGCCAGGCTCAAATCCAGCACCACATTCCGCACGCCGGCCACGGCAAACCACGCCGCAAACTCCTCGCGAAACGCGCCCGCCGTCAACGCCGTCAGGTCGCCCTGAGGCGCCGCCAGCCCCATGCCGTTTACGATCGAAAATATGGTTGTCATGGCGCATCCTCCACAGGCGGCGCGGAAACGCGCCCTTCTTCGATCTTGTACAGCGTCACATTGCGGTTGTCGCGCCGATATTGAAAAATCCCGCTGGCCAGCGTGTGGATGATCTGCAACCCGCGTCCGCTTTCATCGTCGGCGCGCGCCCGGCGCTGCACGCGCGCCAGGGCTTCCTCGAACTGCCACTCCCGCCCCGCGTCATGAAAGACCAGGCGCGCCTCGCCACCCGCCACGCGCAACTGGCAATGCAACCGCGTGCGCTCCCCGGACTGGCCGTGCCGGAGCACGTTCACGCCATGCTCGACGACCATCAGCCGCACCGCCGCCGCCGCAAACTCGCCCCACCCCGCGGTTCGCAGCGCCTGCGCCACATCCGCGCCCAAAATATCCACCGCCTGCAAACTCGGCTCGACTTCCCGCGCCAGCAATGGCGGCGCGGCCGGTTGCCGTACCGCCAACACCGAACAGTCGTCGCTGCCCACGTTGTAACCTTCCGCCGCCAGCTGGCCGATCAGTCCGCCCACCGGGTCGCCCAGCTGGCCGGACGCAAGTCCGGTCCTGATTCGCCCCACCAGCCGCGCCACGCCGCATTCCTCGCGATTGTCCGCCAGGCGCGCTTCTGTGATGCCGTCCGTGTACAACACCAGCAGCGAATCCGGGATTGCGGGCACCAACGCCTCCGTGTCCGAGGCCGACGCCGCCTTGGTGTTGATCCCAATCGGCAATTCCCCGCGATCGGAAAGTTGGGACGAACGGTCCTCGCCGCCGACCAGCAGAATCGGACACGGATGGCCGCAGTTGACCGTGCGCCAGGCGCCGATCGCGGGATCGAGGATCGCCAGGAAGAGCGTGACGTACACCTCTGGATCCTGCACGTACTGTTCGAAGCGTTTCCGCAACGCGTCGATCACCGCCCCCGGCCCCTGCGCCCCCAGATCGCGCACCAGTCCGGCCAGCAGCGCCTTGACCAGCGAAGATACCATCGCGGGCCCCACGCCATGTCCGGACACATCGCCCATGTACACGCAAACGCGCCCATCGGAGAGCGGGATCGCGTCGAACACATCGCCCCCGATGTGTTGCGACGGCTGATGTGACATCCACACCTCGGTGCCGTCTCCCAGCCACGGCGTCGTGCTTAGGATACACCGCTGAATGCCGCCTGCCACCTCCAGTTCGCGCGAGACACGCCGCTGCCATAACTTTAACTCGTCATTGCTGCGCTTGAGCAGCAGGGCATTGCGTACCCGCACAACCAGTTCGCGCGGATTGAACGGCTTGCGGATGTAGTCGAAAGCCCCGAGTGCAAAGCCCTGTTCCAAGTCCTCAATTTCCGCGCGCGCCGTCACCATGATCACGGAGATATCGGCCATGCCAGGGTCGCCTTTAACCCGTTCGCAGAGTTCGTACCCGTTCATCCCCGGCATCATCACGTCAGCCAGCACCAGGTCCGGGCGCCGCTCCTGCGCCAGCCGCCAGGCCTCCTCGCCGCTGGCGGCTTCGATCACTTCGCAACCGCGCGCCAACAGCAGTTTGCGAAGATAGGCGCGGTTGATCAATTCGTCATCCACCACCAGTACGCGCCCGCTCAGAGTTTCGTCGCGGCGGACAACGGCGTCGGGCGTGGCCGATGGTTCAGGCATGGACATATTCCCTGGCCCAGCTTGTCAGGACGTTCACCAGTTGTCCGCAGCGTGTCAGATCCGACGCCTTGGCTGCCGCGCTGAGCTCGAAGCCGACGACCGACAGGTCGGGGAACCCCACGGTGCCGCCCATGCCCTGCAGGGAATGCGCATGTCGGCGGAGGGCGTTCCAGTCCGATTCGGCCACGGACCGCAGCAGCGCCGTGGCCATCCCGTCAAGCTGATCCCTGAAAAGCGCGCGTATCTCGTCGTCCATCTCGGAGGTATCCACCCGATAGGCCTCCGCCTGCTCCGCCAGGTCCGGCAGCAGCGGCAGTAGCCGGGCGCGCAGCAATTCAGGCCAGTTGACGGATGCCTTCATAATCGTGGTTCAGCGCGAAATAATTACGTGGATGTTTTAGCATGTCTGAACCTAGAGTGGTTATATTTTTTTGGGGGCGATCGAGCGCGGACTGAACTGAAACACCTGTTTGCGCCAATGGGGAAAACGGCAAGCATGCGCAAATACGTCCGGCCGTGGATGCCGGTGATTATTCTTGTCAATCCTCCTGTGTGATCCCTAGGATTGGCGCATGGGCGGCAATATCTTGGTGAACTAACATGGACGAAATCCTTGCCAGCGCCAGCGTTTTTTTTGAAGTCAGCGCTCAGGTGCTGCGCAGCGGAAACACGCTGCGTTTCCGCGCCCACGGGCGGAGCATGCTGCCCTTTCTGCGCGACGGCGACGTATTGACCATCGTCCCCGTACCGCCCGCGAGCATCCGTCTGGGTGATGTCGTGTTCTACCCTGGGAAGGGCGGAGGGCACCCGAACGCCCACCGCGTGCGCGCCGTGGAACGGCATCCAGGCGCTCCGCCTGTTCTGCTGATCCGCGGCGATGCCCGCGAATATGCCATCGAACGGGTGCCGCCGGAGTCCGTCGTCGGCCGCGTGACCCACCGGCAGCGCGCGGGCCGGACGGCGCGCGTGGATGGCCGGGCCGCGCGCTGGTACGTACTGCTCTGGCTCGGTGCGATGCCGAGGCTGCGGGCGCTGCGCACCCGGGTCCGCAACCGTTTGCGCGCGCTCTATACGAGAAGCATGCAGTCTCCGTAACTGTAAAAACGGTAACGCTCCCGCACGGCTTCGCGGTAGGCGGCCAGTGTGGCATCGTATCCCGCCAGGGCGCAGACCATCATGAACAGCGTCGAACGCGGCAGGTGAAAATTGGTGAGCATCGCATCCACGGCCTTGAAGCGGTAAGGCGGACGGATGAAGATCGCGCTGCGCCCCTGCCCTGCGTGCACGCGGCCGTGGGCATCGGCGACCGTTTCCAGCGTCCGTACTGAGGTGCTGCCCACCGCCACGATGCGTCCGCCCGCGGCCCGCGCGGCGTTGATGCGCGACGACGACGACGACGTTACTTCATAGCGCTCGGATTCCATCGTATGCGCATCCAGATCCTCGACCGCCACCGGTTTGAATGTGCCGGGCCCCACGTGCAGCGTCACAGTCGCCTGCTCCACGCCGCGCGTCCGCAATTGCTCCAGCAGAGCGCGGGTGAAATGCAATCCCGCCGTCGGCGCCGCCACCGCGCCGGGCACGCGCGCGTAGACGGTTTGGTAGCGTTCGCGATCCTCCGGACGGCCCGGCCCACTGTGCGGGCGGTGAATGTAGGGCGGCAGCGGCGGCACACCGTGGGCTTCGAGCAGATCGAGCAGCGGCAACCCGCCCTCGATGCGCACCGTCAACCGCCCCCCTCCTTCAAGCTCCATCACCGTGGCGCGGAACTGCCCGTCCGCCAGCCGCAGGACCGCGCCAAGCCTGGGCCTGCGCGAGGTGCCGCAGAGCGCGGTCCAGCATCCCGGCGCGGCGGCGGGCTCCAGAAACAACAGTTCCACGCGCCCGCCGCTCTCCTCTTTGACGCCGAAGATCCGGGCCGGAATGACCCGCGTGTCGTTGACAACGAGCAGATCACCGGGACGCAGGTACTCTCCGATGTTCTTGACCTGCCGATGGACGCGCGCGCCCGTCGCACGGTCCATGACCATCATGCGCGCATCGGCGCGTTCAGCGGCCGGCTGCTGGGCAATCAATTCCGCGGGCAATTCGTATTCGAAATCGCTGGTACGCATAATCAGGCTGTTAGACTATTAGACTGTTAGGAAAACACTGTTCACTCTCCGCTCCCCGCTTTCCGCTCTTCCTTCCCTTGCCGATGATCGCGCCCGCGGCTATGCTGTCCGGCATGGGACGCGTGGCGAAAAACATAGCGATTATAGGGTTTGCCGGCGCTCTAGCAATCCTGATCGCCAGCTGGGCGGATTTGCGCTTCGAATGGGCCTGCCGGAAGAACCGCTCCTGGCTGACGCCCTGCGCGACGCGCTACGGCCTTCCCGTGCGGCTGGTCGCCTCCGTGATCTGGCAGGAATCGCGCTTCCGTCCCGGCAAGCGCGGCGCAGCCGGCGAACTGGGCCTGATGCAGGTCACCGAAGCCGCCGGGCGCGAATGGGCGCGCGCGGAACATGTGGATGGCTTTCACCGCGCCGACCTGCTCGATGCCAGAACCAACGTGTGGGCGGGCGCGTGGTATCTGAACCGCGCCATACAACGCTGGCGCGACCGGCCCGACGCGCTGGCCTGCGCGCTGGCGGAGTACAACGCGGGACTCGTGCATGCGCGGCGCTGGGCGGCGCAGACCACCGGCGACACGGCCACCAACGTGTTGGCGCTGATCTCCTTCCCATCCACGCGGCGCTATGCGCGCGATGTCCTGCGCCGCGCCCGCTGCGGCGTGGCGGCGCCGGAGAAAACGATGAATGCAGAACGATGAATAATCAACAAGGAATGTCCAATATCCAAGTGCAAATCCACGGTGAAACAACAGTCCGTCTTCATTTCATCATTGGAAATGCGAATAAACACCATCGCAACTATTCTGCGTGAAGGTTTTTGCGCAGAGCATGGCGATGGTCTTCTCACAGTCGGCCGCGGCAAGCACCCGCAAGAACTCGTTATACATTTTTTTAAACGCTATTCGCATAGCCGACATTTTCCATTTGGCCTCGCCCGGCACCTCGGTTGGGCACTTAGAAAGAAGAAATACGAAATCGCTTTTCTTGCGGTGCTGGCACGGCGCCGCCAGAAACCGTCCCGAACGACTGGAAGATCGCTTTCACAGGGGGCATGACACTAAGGTGTTCTCAACTACTGTTTCGACTTGGTCGCGTGGGACGTAACAACTGACCGTTTGGCCGTGGTAACGGTACTGGAGGTTGTGGTAGGGACCTTTAGGCCCCTGCCGAATAACGCAGAGTTTGCCTGGCTCCATGTGCTGGATTTCGGCGATCTGCTGGAGTATCGTAATAGTTTAGCCCCTTGAAGAAGAGGGGAGGCAAACGGGCGGCAAAACTGGTGGAATATCGAGCGACGGGAGCGCTCGATTTTTTTGTTGCAATTGCACCTAAGCATGATATAGTGCTTAGGTATGAATGAACGAAGCGATTACGAATGGTTGCTGCGCGAGCGCCGCCGGTTGCTGGGGCAGTTGGCCGCCTGG
>CAIYGI010000333.1 GCA_903925685.1 uncultured bacterium | reverse complement strand
GGAGATGGATATACACAAAACCCGCGTTTGAGTCCAGAAAATAAATAAATTTATTTTCGCTCCCGTCCGCAACACGCGCTTCCCCGCCGTCTATCCACCCGCTGCCCTTCCGTCCTCGACGCCATAATTACAATTGCTGCGTTAATGCCTATAATAGTATGTCAGGCTATGCTAAATTAGCAGCGGTCAACGTCGTGCTTCGACTCACCGTTGGCACGGGCGGGAGACTACCAGCGCCGGTCCCTATTCCCCCGATTACGCCCACGCCCATCGAACGGTTACAGGAACGATAATCCGGGATGGACTGCGGCGTATGCGAAGACGGACGTGATTCTCGATCCGCAGAAGGCACCCTTGGAGACAAACGTTCCCGAGGTGTTCCGTAGTGGTCGGGTTGCGTATATCGTTATTCACTCGAACGCTGTGACCATTTGCGTGTCCACGCTTCCGAAGCGGTACCTTCTTGCGTTTGCATCGGGCCAAGACCAACACGGCGACAAGAGAATAATCGACGGCCTCTGGCTTTCGTTTGGCAGAAAGCATTGACCCTTTGAAAACAGCTTCGACAGTATCGGGCAGCGGATTCAACAGCGCGGGGAGCCTCGCGTGGAACGGTCAATACCAACTCACCGGCGTTAGCACGGGTGGCGTCTTGGCTGAGGCTTACGGGTACGATGCTATAGGTCGCAGGGCATCGGCCTTCGACGGGGCGACAACCATCTCGCACCTGTACGACGGCGCCCAGGTCCTGGCCGACCTCGACGCGACGGGCGGGGTGGTTCGGTCCTATGTCTGGGGGCCGGGCGTGGACAACCTGCTCGCCCTGACGGTCGGCGCCGGATCGAACGCGGCCACATACTATCCGATCACGGATCGTTTGGGCACTGTTTACGCGTTAACGGACGGCTCCGGATACCCGGTCAACCGGCATCAATTCCGTTGAACCAAGTTCGGATCGTCCCGCCGGGCGGTGGCTAATCAATCGGGAGTGAACCATGAACGAACCGACGGATGACATCAAATTGCGACTCCTGTACATTCTGCATCGTGGTCTCGTGGAGATCAGACTGTTGGCAGGTGCCAACAGGGGGCAGCAAGCGTTCGATCTTGCAGACGCTTTAGAGCTTATCACCGGAATGCTCAAGGACTGGCATGATGGAGACATGGAAAAAGCACGTTCCTTGCTCAAGACGTATCATGACAAGTATCCGACAGGCGGTTTTGATTTCCTTGCCAGACTTGGCGATAAACCTCTTCTGGATTTCTGATAATATTGGTTCAAGTGCTTTCAGCGGGCGTATTCGACGGCGCGGGTCTCGCGGACCACGGTCACCCGAATCGTACCGGGATAGCGCAATTCGCTCTCGATCTTGCGGCAGATCGAGCGGGCCAGCACCAGCGCCTCGGCATCGCTGACGGCCTCGGGCTGCACCAGGACGCGCACCTCGCGTCCCGCCTGGATGGCGAAAACACGCTCGACGCCGGGGAAACCCGCCGCCATGGTTTCCAGTTTTTCCAGCCGTTTCATGTACATGTCGGTCGTCACGGAGCGGGCGCCCGGCCGCGCGGCCGAAAGCGCGTCGCAGGCCATGACCAGCCAGCCGTAGGCGCTCTCGACGGGTACTTCCTCGTGATGCGCAGCAACGGCGTTTACCACCAGCGGAATTTCGCCGTAGCGCCGCAGCAAGTCGGCCCCGATTTGCGCGTGACTGCCTTCGACCTCGCGATCCACGGCCTTGCCGATGTCGTGCAGCAGCCCGATCCGCCTGGCCAGCACGGGGTCCAGATTCATTTCCGACGCCATGTTGCCCATCAGTTTGGCGGCTTCGATCGAATGGGTCAGCACGTTTTGCGCATAGCTGGTCCGGAATGTAAGACGCCCCAACAGCAGCACGAGTTCGGGGTCGAGGTTCTGCACGCCGACATCCAGCATGGCGGCTTCGCCAACCGCGCGCATGCCCTGCTCCACTTCCACGCGCGCCTTCTCCACCACTTCCTCGATGCGGCTGGGATTGATCCGCCCGTCCTCGATCAGCTGGTTCAACGCCACGCGCGCGATTTCTCGGCGCAGGGGATCGAAGGCCGAGATCACGATCATCTCCGGCGTATCGTCCACCAGCACGCTGACCCCGGTGGCCGTTTCGATGGCGCGAATATTGCGTCCGTCGCGTCCGATAATCCGGCCTTTCATCTCCTCGTTCGGCAACGTCACCGTGCTGGTCATGAGGCTGCCCGGATGTCCGGCCGTGTAGTGCTGCACCGCCTGAGCCACGATCGTCTGCGCAGTACGCTCGGCCGTGGCCTGGGCCGTCTCCTGCAGCCGCCGGACCAAGCCGGCCATTTCGCCGCCGACCTCCGTCTCGGCGCGCGCGTAAAGTTCGGCCCGCGCCGCCTCGCCGGTCATGCCTGCCAGTTCCTGCAAACGCGCCGCGGCGGCCTGCTTTTGAAGCTCCACGTCGGCGCGCGCCTGGGCGACTTCCTGGGTATGCCGGCTCAGTTCGGCGTCGCGCGTTTCGAACGTGCGCTCCTTGATTTCGAGCGCGTCCATGCGATGCGCCAGTTGTTCTTCGCGATGGGTCAGCCGCGTGTCAAGATTGTTAAGTTCGGACCGCCGAAGCGCCAGTGTGGCTTCGAATTTTTCGCGCGCCTTGAGCACGTCGTCCCTGGCCTGCATTTCGGCGTCGCGGCGGATATTATCCGCGTCGCGTTCCGCCTGCCGCATGATGCGCTGCACCTCGTGGACCGACGAATTGCGCAAGACCACGCTGAGCAGCATGTGGATCAAGTAGCCTGCGCCCATGCCGCACAAGCCGAAAATCAGAATGTCCGTGCTATCCATGACAACCCGTCTCCTCGCATGCAACCGCGCCGGACGGCGTTCAGACCCGTCCGCTCACCGGGATCGCGCGCGTTTCAGTTATTATGCCATCCATGCCAACATCCATTTCGCCAACGGGCACCTCCGCCACCAGCAGTGCCTCCACGGTCACGCCGAGTTTGAACGCGGCGGTCCGTCCCGCCGCGCGCCGGGCTGCGTCGATCTCAGCCAGCAGACGGTCGTAATATCCGCGGCCGTGCCCGATCCTGTGTCCATCCGCATCGAACGCCAGGCCCGGTACGCAGACCACTTCCACGGCGACGGGGTCAACCCAGCAAAGTCTCGCCGGCTGCGGAGCCCCCTGCGGTCCCGGCACTGCGGGCAGGTCCGGGAAATGTTGGGCCGGCGCATACTCCTGCGTCTCCGCCCGCCAGGCCGGCACACACCAACGCACTCCCGCATCCAGACCCATTTGCATCAAGCCACGCAGATCCGGCTCCCCGGTCATCGGCCAATATCCCAAAAGCGTCCTGGCCTGCGCCACGGCTTCGATCGCGGCCACACGCCCGCAAACGGCGCGGCTCAAAACGTCCCATGCGCAGGCATCCAACGCGCGGCGCCGAGCGCGCATCTGAACTCGCAATGCCGTTTTGGCTTCCGCCAGAGCCGTCATGACTTTCCTCCGTCCGCCTGTCCGCGTTCGCCGTCCGCCGCCGCGGCGGCGCGAAGCCGGTCCCAGTGCGCCATGCGCATCGCGATCGTCGCCTCGTAGCCTTCCTGCGACGGTTCATAATAGACTGCCGCCGTCGGCGCATAGCATTGTGCCACAAAATGGCCCTCGTGGTCGTGTGGATAATCGTATCCGCTGTGGCCCAGCCTGGCGGCGCCCTTGTAGTCCGCGTTGCGCAAGGCGCGCGGCACCGGCAGGACGCGCCCGGAGCGCACATCCTCGATCGCCTTGTCCACCGCCAGATACGCCGCATTGCTCTTCGGCGCGGTTGCCAGATAGGTGGTGGCTTGGGACAGCACGATACGCGCCTCGGGCATGCCGACGAACTCCACAGCCTGCAGCGCCGCCACGGCCACGCTCAGACCGCGCGGATCGGCGTTGCCGATATCCTCCGACGCCAGCACAATCAGACGCCGCACGATAAAGCGCGGGTCTTCGCCCGCCTCCAGCATCTTGGCCAGCCAGTAAACGGCGGCGTTAGGGTCCGACCCCCGCACGCTCTTGATGAAGGCGGAAATCGTGTCGTGGTGCCCGTCCTCGTCACGGTCGTAAACCACGGCCTTCTTCTGGATGGAGGCCTCGGCCACGGCGAGGGTCAGATGAATCCTGCCGTCAGCGGCCTCGGGAGGGGTCGTGCTAAGCGCAATTTCCAGCGCCGTCAGGGCGCGGCGCGCGTCGCCCTCGCTGAAAACGGCGAGGTGCTTCAGCGCATCGTCATCGGCCGCCACCGGCGCCGTCAACAGCGTGCGCGGGTCGGCGAGCGCCCGGCGCAGCAAGTCCAGAATGTCGTCCCCGCCCAGCGGCTCCAATTCGAAGAGCTGCGAGCGCGAGGTCAGCGGGGCGGTGATGAAAAAAAAAGGGTTGTGCGTCGTGGCTCCGATCAGGGTGATCACGCCATCCTCGACGTAAGGCAGCAGCAGATCCTGCTGGGAGCGGTTGAAGTGGTGAATCTCGTCGATAAACAAAATTGTCCGCACCCCGTCGCGTTCGCGCCGCAGGCGCGCGGCGGACAGCAACTCGCGCAGCACCGCCACGTTGGCCAGCACCCCACTGGTGCGCTCGAAGCGCCTGCGCGTCGCGATGGCGACCGCCTCGGCGATGGAAGTCTTGCCGCAGCCCGGCGGTCCGTACAGTATCAGGCTTTGCACCCGGTCGGCTTCGATCGCCCGCCGCAAGAGGCCGCCTGGGCCCAGAATATGCCGCTGTCCGACAATTTCGTCCAGCCCCCGCGGACGCAGTCGCGCCGCCAGCGGCACACCATGATCCAGCGCCCGCTCAGACGCGCGCTCTTTGTCGAATAAATCCATGAATCAATCCAAAAAATACCCCACCAAGCCGTAGGGGCGACAGTCTCTGTACCACTTCTCCATAAGGTGGGCGATCTGAACCTCAGGCTTCCACGTCCCGCGCTACCGCCGGGCCTGTGGGCACTCAAGGTGTCCAACCGCCCTGTACCATTTACATAACGGGTGAGAGATTATAGCCCGTACACGAACCTGGCAGGGTATTAAAATCTAGTTGCGGGCGCACCGCCCGCATATCAAAGATCGCCCAAAATCAGCGGCCACACCCCCTAACATCCCCAACCTGATGACAGTATAGCATACCTGCACGAAAATGCAGAAGATTATTTGCCGTCTGGCATGCGCTTGTTTTTTTGTTTTTTGGCTTGTGGACTCACCGCTGCAATTGTTAGTATGACTCTGTGCATTTTTATCGAATGTAAACATACATGAAGTCCAACGAAAAAAAAGCTTCCGGTCACCGGCATCTGATCAGGATCAATCTCATGCCAAGTCCGATACCGGACGTCCTTAACCAGGATCCGGAACTTTGGTCGGTGGAATCGCCGCGCGGCGGAGCCGTTCCCGCGGCTTGCCAGCTGATAGTGGACCGGGCGGGCGCGATTCAGAACGTCGATACTTTCGCGGATGCATTCTGGGGTTATAATACGGACGGTGTGCGCGCCATGGCGCTGAACGATTTACTGGAAGGCGTGGATGGCGGAGTGCTCGATCTGGCACATCAGGCGCTCTTATCCGATCACCGCGTGCTGATTCAGACGATAGGACGCCGGCAAAACGAAGTCTTTTTCGCCGCGGAAGTGGATGTCACCAAGGACGCAACCGGCGGCGATGGATCGCTGTTGTGTCTCACGGTGGCCGATGCGCGCAACAGCGGGGACGATCAGACGGGCCTGATCGAAGCGCGCATCGCGCGCGCCGAACGTCTGGAGACGGCAGGCACGGTCGCCGGACAGATTGCCCACGACTTCAATAATCTGCTCACGCCGCTGATGGCCTATCCGGAATTGATCCGCCGCGAACTGCCCGTCGCGTCCCCGGCCCTGGAACACCTGACCGTGGTCGAACGCACGGCTTCGGATATGGCGCACCTCACCCAGCAGCTACTGTCGCTTTCGCGGCGCGGGCAACTCGGCACCGATGTGTTCTTTCTCAACGATCTGGTGCAGGAGACCATCAGCATGCTGCAAACCGCGCTGCCGTCGAACGTGGCCGCGGACCTGCGCCTGTCGAAGAACCTGCTGCCGGTCAAGGGCAGCCGGGATCAGATGCAACGCGTTTTGCAGAACCTTTGCCGCAATGCCATGGATGCCATGCCGCACGGCGGCACATTGCGCGTGCAAACCGAAAATCAATACCTGGACAAACCGTTCGGACAATACGACTCGATCCATGTCGGGGAATACGTCAAGGTCAGCGTCGCCGATACCGGCACCGGGATTCCCGCGGCGATCCAGGACAAGATCTTCGATCCTTTTTTCACAACCAAACGCGCCTCGAAGCAAAGGGGCTCGGGGTTGGGCCTCAGCATTGTCCACGGAATCGTCAAGGATCACGGGGGCTATGTGGACTTGACGTCTGTCGAGGGCCGGGGCACGACATTCTACGTTTACATCCCAATCTGCCGCGACAAGCCCGCTGTGCCTTCGCCCCGTGAAACGCCGCTGCCGCATGGCTCGGAGTCCGTCCTGGTGGTGGACGACGACGATCCGCAGGTCAAGGTGCTGGTTAACCTGCTGCAGACTCTCGGCTATCAGGCCGAAGGCGTCACGAGCGGCATGGACGCAGTGCATCGCTACCGGCACGATGCCAAACGTTTCGACCTCGTGATGCTCGACATGATCATGGAGAACGGGTTGGACGGGCTGGCCACATTCAAAAAACTGCGCCAAATCGTCCCCGACCAACGCGTCATTCTGATGTCCGGATTCACAAAGGCCAGCGATCTGGTCCGGCAGGCCCAGCAACTTGGGGCCGGAACCTATTTGCACAAACCGTTGACGATCGAACGGATCGCCAGCGCGGTGCGGGATGAGCTGGACCGCCCCGTGCTCCCCACCACAAGCGACCGCAGCACGCGGCGGGTGCTGATCGTGGATGACGAGCGAATGATTCGCCGGCTTTTCGGCATGGTGATCGCGGCCAAATTCCCGCAAATGCGCGTTGACCAGGCGGAAAACGGCGCGCAAGCCATGCAGATGTTCCAGACGCAACCCTACGACCTGATCGTCATGGATCTCCAGATGCCGATACAGGGGGGGCGCGAAACCTTTGTCGCGATCGCGAAGTACTGCGACGCGCACCACCTCCCAAAACCGACCGTCATCTTTTGCACCGGCTTCGCCCCTCCCGATTCGCTGCACGAGATCATCGGCGACGGCTCGATTCACTGCCTGCTGCGCAAGCCCGTCGACGCGGAAACCCTGATCCAAACCATCCGTCAGCGTTTGTAGGATACCGCGATGGATATTCTAACCACACCCCCCGAAGTACGGGTCTGGGTCAGCGAGCGTAGACGCCGGGCGCAACGTATCGGGCTGGTGCCAACCATGGGCTGCCTCCATGCCGGGCATTTATCACTTGTGCGCCTGGCGCGTCAGCGCGCCGAAGCGGTGGTCCTGAGTTTGTTCGTAAACCCGATCCAATTCGGACCCGGCGATAATCTGACCGGCTATCCCCGCGACTTGCAAGGCGACCAGCGGCTTTGCAGGGAGGCCGGCGTGGCGGCGCTTTTCCTGCCCTCCGCGGAAGCCATGTATCCGGCGGGCCACAGCACCTTCGTGGAAGAAGTCTGGTTCTCGCGCGGCCTGTGCGGCGACCGGCGCCCGGGACATTTCAAGGGTGTGACGACCATCGTGGCGAAACTCTTCAACCTCGTGCAACCGGACGTGGCAGTTTTCGGGCAGAAGGACGCGCAGCAGGCGCGGGTGATCCAGCAAATGACCCGCGATCTGGAATTCCCTGTCGAAATTGTCCTCGGTCAGACCGTACGCGAGGCCGACGGCCTCGCGATGAGCTCGCGCAACAAGCTTCTGAACGCCGCGGAACGGCGGCAGGCGCTGTGCCTGTCGCGGGCGCTGGACACCGCCGCGCGGCGTCTGGCGGCAGGCGAGCGCGAAACCGCGGCGCTGATCGCGGCCATGCGGCAGGAAATTTCCGGCGCGCCGCTGGCGCGCGTGGATTACGCGGAAATTGTGGACAATGAAACCTTCGAACCGGTTGCATCCATTAACCGTACAGCATTGGCGCTGCTGGCCGTCCATGTAGGCAGCACGCGTTTGATCGACAACGCCTTGCTGACGCCGCAAGGGCATGGGGACTAATCGCAAAAAGCGAAAAGAAATGACAAAAAAAAAGCGAATTCTTGTCCTGCTGGCGCTTGCCGGCGTGACGTTGGCCGGCTGCGACCAGCACAAACCACCGGTCGCGATGCCCGCGCTTAATAATCCGGAACCTGCCTCGGGCGTCCCGGAAAATACAGCCACCAACCTGGCGGAGGTCAGTCTCACGGGCCTTGTGACTCGCGAGGAGACGGTCTTTAAAAAAACCGGCGGCGAAGAACGCAAACTGGTTCGCTACATGCTCGTGACGGAGGGTGGCGAGAAGTGGGCGCTGCAAGCCGTCGCGGCGCGCGAGGCTCTATCGCGGGTCGTCGGCCAGACGATGGCCGTCAAAGGGCTGGCGCGCGGTCGGCTGGTGAAGCGGATCACGCAATTGAACCCGCCGACGTCGGCAAACAAAACCAACCTCACCGAAACAATCAAATGAAGAATTCCGAATTGACGGGACGCGCGGTGGCGGTGACCGGCGGCGCTCAGGGTTTGGGCCGCGCGCTGGTGGAACGGTTTCTCGATGAAGGCTGCCGGGTTGTGGCGGGCGATCTGCAGGAAGCGCAACTGCGGACGCTCTCGGACGAATTGTCGGCGCGTTACGGAGGTGACCGCATCGCAGCCGTACGCTGCGACGTAACGTGCGAAAGCGAGGTCGAGACGCTGGTCGCGACATGCCTCCGCCAATTCGGCGCTCTGGATGCCTTCATCGCCAACGCTGGCATTTTGATTTCGGGGCCGTTGGTCGAGTTCGACGCGGCCAAATGGCGCAAGGTTATGGAAGTCAACCTGGTGGGACAGATGCTCTGCATGAAGCACGCCTTGCGCGCCATGGCGCAGGCCGGCCGGGGAGCCTATGTGCAGATCAATTCCAAGTCCGGCAAGAAAGGCTCCTTCAAAAACTCGGCTTACGCGGCCTCGAAGTTCGGCGCCATCGGCCTGATGCAGAGCGCGGCGCTGGAGATGGCCGAGCTGGGCGTGCGCGTCAACGCCGTCTGTCCTGGCAACCTGCTCGATTCGCCGCTCTGGAAGGACAGTCTTTTCAAACAATACGCTCAAAACCAAGGCGTCACCGAGGCCGAAATCCGGCGCCGCTACATCGACCAGGCGCCGATGAAACGCTCCTGCCAGTATGAGGATGTCTGCAACGTGGTCGCCTTCCTGGCCTCTGACGCGTCGGGCTACATGACCGGACAGGCGCTCAATGTGACCGGCGGACAGGAAATGCGGTGAGCAAACCTTGTGCGGCGTCGTTACGGCGCGGAAAAAAGGCGATGAACCTCACTAATAACCAATAAAACCGGGGCTTGCGTGCATACCGCCAGTTTGCGAGGCGGTTGCGCGCGTCTTGTTGGTTCCGCTTGAGGCGCGACGGAAAAGGTATACAAAAAGTATACAGTCACCATTTTTGAAAAAAGCTACAATTCCCAGAATGCGCCAGGATGCCCAGGACGGCGCGCGGTCTGGCGGGTGGGTAAACCCTTGCGCGGGGACCGGATCGTGGCGGGGGTGGCGGGTAGCCATGGCGATGTTATGCCTTGCCGGGTGGCCGGTCGGGCGCGTGGCGGGGTAGGTCTTGCCGTCTTTGCCGGTGCGCGTCGTCATCGGAAGGCGACACGCAAGGCAAGGTGGGTGGCGCGGTCCAAGAAAACTGGTTGACGCATAAGTGGAGACATGGGATTATAGTCCCTGACAGAGAGCAATACGTCATCGCATAGCGAGGAACAACCAATGGCCAAGCCCATCAAAGAGACGCCCGTTTTGTACGGTGAAGACGCAGCGCAGTTCCTGCGCGATTTATCGGAAAACGCGAAGCGGGACCATTCAGTGGCCTATGCCCGTGCGAAGACCGTGTTCAACCGTTTCATGGGGGAAGCGCAATCTGTCGGTCATGTTCACGCTCACCCACGATAAGGTCGCTCGTCTTACCCGCGGAATGTCGATTGGGCCGTTCGATTGTGACGATGCCGACCTCAACGGCTTTCTTCGGGATGATGCCAATGACTACCTTGTGCATCTTTTGGCCGTCACTTATCTGGTCTTCGACGCAGGACGCTTGATCGCGTTCTTCAGTCTGTCCAATGACAAGTTGGCTTATGCACCGGAGGAAGACGGCAGTAAGACAACTTGGAACCAGTTACAGCGGGACATTCCGAACGAGAAGCGGAGGAAGAGTCACCCCGCAGTAAAGATCGGTCGTCTTGGGGTTTGCTCTGAACTGCAAGGCCGTGGAATCGGCAGCCAGATTCTTGATTATCTCAAGATTCTATTCTTGACCGGGAACCGAACCGGCTGTCGTTTCATCACTGTGGACGCCAACAACAACCCGCGAGCGACCAAGTTCTACCAGGAAAACGATTTTCGCTTTTTGTCATCTGGTGATGCGCGCGAAGATACGCGGCAGATGTTTTTTGACCTCAAGAATTTTGCTGATTTGATGGCGATCGACCCTCTGGCGCCCGTGGGCGCATCGTAATCAGTTGAAGATGAAAACGACTAAAATGCTGGCTGTTGATTTTGGCGCTTCTGGCGGCAAGTGTTTTGCGGGTCTGCTGCAGGACGGCGCCTTCTCGATGGAGGAGGTTCACCGCTTCGCCCACGAGGGCGTGCCGTTTTTCCTGCCCGACCGCGACGGCGCGATCGTGGAGCGGACTTACTGGGACGACACCGTTCTCTACCAGAATATTCTGACTGGTTTGCGCGAATACCGTCGCCGCTTTGGCGCCGTATTGGACGGCATCGGGATCGACACCTGGGGCGCCGACGGCCAGTTTATCTCCGCCGACGGGGACCTCTTGGGCAAGGTTTACGCCTACCGCGACCGGCGCCTCGACCACATGATCGCGGAGGTCAAGGCGCGCATCGCCGCGGATCGCGTCTACGCCATCACTGGCATTCACTTCCAGCCTTTCAACCTGAGCAACCAGTTGCTGTGGTTCATGCAACATCGTCGCGAGACCCTGCCCCCCGGCGCTTTTTTTCTGCCGATTCCCTCGCTCTTCTACTATTACCTGGGCGGCGTGCGGATGGTGGACTCGACCTGGGCCAGCGTCACGCAGCTCATGGATGCCCGGATGCAAAAATGGAGCGCGGAGATTTTGAACGCCCTCGACATTCCCGCCGGGGTGCTGCCGCCGATCGTCGCCCCGGGCTCCGATGTCGGTGCGCTGACGCCGGCCGTCGCGGCGGCCGTCGGACTCGGCGCGGTCCGCCTGCTGGCCGTCGGCTCGCACGATACCGCAAGCGCCTATGCCGCCGCCCCCGTGGAACGCAACGACGAAGCTTTGATCGTCAGTTCCGGCACCTGGTCTTTGGTTGGCAAACTCGTGCCATCCCCGATCACCACTCCGGCCGCCCTGGCGGCCAACCTCAGCAACGAGGGCGGAATCGGCAACACGCGGCTGCTGAAAAACTGCATGGGCAGCTGGCTCGTCCAGGAGCTCCGGCGCGTCTGGCGCAACGCCGACGGCAAGGAGACGGCTTGGGATGAACTCGATGCACTTACCGCGCGGGCGCCCGCCTTCCGGACGCTCGTGGATCCCGACGATCCCGGCTTCTATCATCCCGTGAACATGCAGACGGCCATCGAGGCATTCTGCCTGCGGACCGGTCAGCCGGCGCCGGTGGATCGCGGCGCATTCCTGCGCACGGTCTACGAGAGCCTGGCGCTCACCTACCGCCGGATCCACGAGCAAATCGCCGCTGTAACCGGCCGTCCCTGCCGCGTCGTCCACATCGTCGGGGGCGGTTCAAGAAACGAGCTGCTCAACCAGTTCACGGCCGATGCGATGGGTTTGCCGGTGGTGGCCGGACCGGTCGAAGCCACGGCGGTCGGCAACCTGATGGTTCAGGCCCAGGGACTGGGCGCGCTGCGCACACTCCATGACGCCCTGCCGCTGATTCGCAAGGCCTTCCCGATCCGCGACCATGCCCCCAACCCCGCCTCGCGTGCGGCCTGGGAAAAAGCCTACAGCAAGTTCCAGGCGCTGGCGTCCAATTGAGTGAACAGCGAAGAGTAAACAGTGAACAGTGTGCGGACCCTAGAACTGTTCACTGTTTACCGTTCACTCTTCGCTCTGAACCTTGCGTACCTGAACCTTTCAAATCAACGCCGCCGCGATGACGCTCACCAGAAAGAGCGCGGCAAAGGCCGGCATGGCCGCCCGCCGCAAAGCCGGGGTGCTCAGTAAGATCACGATTCCGCCTTTCACGGCGGTATTCATGGCCGCGGCCAGCAAAATTCCGCGCGCTGCGACCCGCGCCGACAGGGCGCCCCCGCTGGCCAGATTGCCCAGCGAAAGCACGATCGCATCCACATCCGCCATGCCTGCCAGCGCGCTGGATAAATATACGCCTTCCTTCCCGAAGTAAACGCTGGCCGCGCGAGAGAGAAAGATAATCGCCCCGAACAACGCCCCGAACTGGATTGCCGACCAGAGTTCAAAAGGATTCCTGGCGCGCACGGCGCGGGCGCGCCCCACGGGCGCGGCGCCTGACTTACGCCTGAGTACCAGATACGCCAGCAGACCGACGGCCAGCGCCGCCGCCATCGGCAGCGCGATGCTCTGCGCGACCGCGGTATCGATCATCAGCGTGATCGCCAGCACGCGCAGGAACATGATCGAGCAGGCGATCACGATCGCCAGCGCCAGCGGACCGGCCAGCTCGGGCTGCTCGCGACTGCGCCGCGAAAACCCCAGCGAGGCGGCCGTGCTCGAAACAAGGCCGCCCAGCAAGCCGGCGACCGTATAACCCTGCCGCGACCCGAAACGCCTCACCAGCAGATATCCGAACAGATTGACCCCGACGATCAATACCACCATCAGCCAGATCTGGTAGGGATTCAGAACCTGCAGGGGCCCGAATGTCCGGTTGGGCAGCAACGGCAGTACGATCAGGGTGATCACCCCAAACTGGACCGCCGCGACAATGTCATTGCGCCCCATGCGCCGCGCCAGAAGTTCCAGGGGGCGCTTGGATGAAAGCAGCAGCACCGTCACAACCGCCAGCGCCGCCGCCAGGCCGATGGGCCCCCACCAGGTCAGACCGCCGAGCAGAAACGCGACCATGGCGGACATCTCCGTCGTGATCCCTGGCTGCATAATGCTGCCGGTCAGAACATACGAACGCAGCACAAACGCGCCCACGACCAGAAACGCCACGGGAAAACACCAGGCCGAGGCGGTGTCGGAAAGCATCGCCGCCAGACAACCTACCAGCGTGATCAACGGGAAAGTGCGAACGCCGGCAAACTTGCCGGACTGCTCGCGCTCGCGCTCGATGCCGATCAGCATCCCCATGGCCAGCGCCGAGCCAAAGCGCACGAACAAGGTCGTCGTTTCAGTCATAGCGGCTCCGTATAAGGTGTTCAGGGTTCAGGGTTCAGGATTCTATTCAACCGCACCCCAGCAGATGTTCTCGTGAAGTTCCTTGTTCACCTGCCTGAACCCTCCCTACCGTTCATTGTTCACCGTTCACTCTTCGCTTTGCTCCTTGCTCCTTGCTCCTTGCCTTGTGGCAGCACCCTTGATACGCATACGCGGTTCGTATCTAGCACATCGTCCGCCGCCGCGCGCAACGCCGCCGGAGTCACGGCCGCCAGACGCGCCGCGACGCCGCTTTCATAGTCCGCGCCCAGGCCGTACAACTCGTTCAGCGCGGCATGCATGGCCAGGGCGTCGCTGTCCTGCCGCCGCATATCAACGTCGGCAAGCAGTTGACTGGTGGCGCGCGCCATTTCGTTGCTGTCGAGTCCCTGCGACCGCACCCGTTCAATCTCGGCCCTGATCAGTTGCTCGACTTCATCCGCCTTATCCGCATGGGTGCCGGCATAAATTGTGAACACGCCAGGATCGAGGCCCACGCGCTGGGAGGCAGTGACATAATAAGCCAGGCCGCGTTGGTCGCGGATCGAGATCATCAGACGTGAGGATAGTCCGCTTAGCGCGCTTTGCAGCATTTCCAAGGCTGGCGCGCGGGGATCGCGCACGGTCAGCCCGGGAAATCCCAAAACAACGACCGCCTGATCCTTCGGCATGCGCTGTTCAACCCGGGCGGGCAGCACCGGCTGATTGGCGCAGACCGGGCGGACCGGCGCCGATGCCTTGCGCAGGCGGCCCGCCAGAGGAGCCAGCCAGGCGCGGGCTTCCGACGCCGAGACGTCGCCAAACAGCGACAAAACCATGTTGCCCGTCACGGCCTGCGCCTGAAAGTAGCGGCGCACGTCATCCGGCGTGAAGGCGCCAACATCTTCGCGCCGTCCCAGCGGTGTCCAGCGATAAGGATGCTGGGGATAGAGCGCCAAATCCAGCGCCCGCATCGCCACCAGCACCGGTTGTTCGCGTTGCTCGTCCAGGGCGGCAAGTTGCAGCGTTTTTTGTTGAGCAAGTTCGCCGGCTTCGAAGGCGGGCGCAGTCAGGCAGTCTGAAAACAACGCCATGAAGGTCTTCGCGTCACGGTGCAGAAAGTGCGACTGGAGACCGAAACTGTTGTAGCCGGAGAAAGGCGCAAGGGTGCCGCCCAAGGCCTCCACCGTTTGCGCTATCTCCTGCGCCGAACGATCCGCCGCGCCCCGCGGCAGCAGTTCCGCCGTCAGGTGGGCGAGTCCCGCCTGGCCGGCGCGCTCCGCGAGCACTCCGCCGCCCATGGCGGCGCAGAAGGACACGAACGGCCAGCGCCGGTCTTCACGCACAACCACCCGCAAACCCGGTTCGATCGTAAAGCACTCGATCTTGGATTCCGCCGACGCCGCGTCCACCATCCCCGTGGCGGCGGGGGTCCCGACGGGAGCCAGCACTGCCAGCGTGCTGTTCGCCTCGCGCAGATAGCGCCGCGCCACCGCTTGCACGTCCGCAGGGGTGACGTGTTCCAGTTGCGCCATCGCGATCTCCTGGAAATGCGGACTGCCGGTATACATTTCCCCCGTCGCCAGGCTGTCCGCCTGACCGTGCATGGATTGCAGACCGCGCAGGTTGTCCACGATCAGCATGCGGCGCGCCTTGTCAATTTCCTCGCTCGTGCAGGGCTTCTCGGTCATACGGCGCACTTCCTTCCAGAGCGCCTCGATGGTCTCCCGCTCGCGCGCGGGTTCGCACTGCGCCGAGACGCCAAAGAGTCCGGCGTCGCGCGGAGTGTACGACCAGGCATCGACCCCATGCACCAGATGAAGACGATCGCGCAATTCGCGAACCAGACGGGAACTCTGCCCGTGTCCCGCGATTGCCGCCAGCAGTTCCAGGGCGGGGGCGTCGGCATGACTCAACGCCACGGTGTGAAATGCCAGATGCAGGCGGGTCACCTCGTAGGCGCCGGTTTCCCGCGCAATGCGCGGCGTGACTTGCTCGGGCTCGATGGGCAGCAGCACGGGCGCGCGGGCGCGGCGCGGCGCGGCGGCAAAACGCTCGCGAACCGCGGCTTCGGCCTCCGCCGCCGAAACATCTCCAACAATCGCCACGATCATGTTGTCAGGCACGTAGTTTTGCTGGAAGAAGGCCATCAGCGTCTCGCGCGTCACCCCGGCAATCACCTCATCGTAACCGATCACCGGCACACGGTAGGGATGCAGCTGATAGGCGGTGTGCGCCAGCAGTTCGAAGAGCACCGAATCGGGATTGTCGCGGCGCATGCTCGCTTCGCGCAAAATGACCTCGCGCTCGCGGCGCCATTCCGCCTCGGGAAAGGCGGCATGCTGGACGGCATCGCTCAGCACATCGAGCCCCGTGCGCCAGCTGCGCACGGGCAGATCGGCGAAGAACACCGTGCGATCATGGCTCGTATAGGCATTGAACTTGGCGCCGGCATCGGTCAGCTCCCGCGCCACGGTCCCGACCGGGCGCGTCGGGGTTCCCTTGAACACCATGTGTTCGATGTAGTGGCAGAGTCCTGACCCCAGCGCCTGCTGTTCATGAATGGCGCCCGTGCCCACCCAAACCTGCACCGAGACGATCGGCGCCGAATGGTCTTCCAGAACCAGTCCAATCAGGCCATTGGGCAATTCGAAGCGCTGGACGGGGGCAAAAGCCTTGCGCACGGAAGCGAGCGCTTCCGCTTCAACGCCAGCGCTCGCCGGACAGCTCGTGGGCGGCGTCAGAAATAGCAGCGAACCAAGAGTTAGCATAAGCGATAGTTCCTTATTCATTGTAGTTTAACCAGTCTTTCTCCGGGACGGCGGCAAAAAAGGCGCGTCGAAAGCAGCGTCAAAACCATAGCCGCCGGCAAAATCCGCCGCGCTGTCCTCCGGTCTTCTGCCCATGACGCCATGTCCGACCAGATTGAAGACAATGGCGCCCACATCTTCCGTACGCCGCAGGCCCCATTCGGCGAGCACCGTGCGTGCCAGCGGGCCGAACTCACGCAAAGCCAGTTCGCGAAAACCCGCGAGCAATTCCTGGCCAGTGACATGGCGTTGCGGGCCGTGCTCGGGCCTGCTCAAGCGGCGCACCGTGTGATCCAGGGCCAGCCGGACAAAGAAATAAGCCCGCGGATGAAAGCGCGCATCGCGTTCGACGATCCCGGCCACGGCATGATTGAAAGAAGTGTCGGACATCAGTTATAGGTGTTCAGTGTTCGGTGTTAGGTGTTAGGTGTTCGGGAAAACGAATAACCAATATCCAACAAGGAATGTCCAATGTCCAAGCGAATATCCCTGTATTCCATTGGAAATTGGGCGTTGAGTGTTGGCTGTTGGATATTCAGCTTTAGTGTCATCCGTGGTGAGTGCCTTCTTCCCTGAACCCCGAACCCTGAACCCTCCCTTCCTGCGCAGTTTCCATAGTTTCCACAATGCGGTCCGCATACCGCTGCAATTCCTCCGGCGTGTCATACTGCCTGGCTGTCCAGTTCGAGTGCAGGCCATCGGACTCGAAGCGCGGGATCACATGGAAGTGCAGATGAGGCACAACCTGACCCGCGGTACGGCCATTGGCCTGGGTAATATTGATGCCATCCGCATGCAGTCCGGCGTATTGAGCCTTGGCAACGCGCTGCACAACTACGATCAGAAGCTTTAGCGCCTCGACCGGAATGCCGGTGATGGGATCGTAATGCGCCTTGGGAATAACCAGCGTGTGTCCCTTGGCCACCGGCCCGATGTCCATGAAAGCCAGCACGTCCGCGTCCTCATATACCCGCACACATGGAATTTCACCGGCGACGATTTTACAGAAAACGCATGCCTCCGCCATGACCAACCCTCCCCTCTGCAAAGGCGCAGTGTAGCATATTTTAGCGTGGACAAGGCCACCATCCAAACAAAAAAAACCGGGCAGATGCCCGGTTCCGGCGTTTCGTTCGTTGCCGCGCTTACGGCAATATATGCCAGGCGGATGCGTCGAGATCGTTCAGCGTGTTGCTGACCGAGCAGGTCGCATTCGTGCCAATGCCCCGGTAGTTGTATGTGGCACTCGCAATGGAGCAGACGGGCCCATTCGTGCCTGGACCGGTGCTCTGCAGTTTGAGGTACAGATTGACCGCCGGGCGGTTTGACGTGCTGTTCGCGTCGGTTCCCACAGCCGCGCCAGTCGCCATCGCCCACTGTTCCTTGCCAGACTCGATCTGGCGCAGGTTATTGACGCAGGTCTTGGCCTGCGATGTATTGCGTGCCTTCATGAAAGAAGGGATGGAGATGGCCGCCAACAGCCCGATTATCGCCACCACGATCATGATTTCCAGCAGAGTAAACCCACGTAGTTTCTTCATCGAGTATCTCCTGCTTTATTTTTTTGTTCAGTTTTTGATGTACTAGCGAATCATCACTAGCAACATGCAATAAGTTTATAGCAATGGTCGCGCCATTTCAACGAATTAACGAAAAGGGGGTATCCACTTGACGCAAACGACCACAAGGTGTAGTGTCCGTGGGCATGGACGACCGCATAGGACCCAAGGCCGGAATCGACTATCCGCGCACGTACCAGGAGTTTGTGGAATGGTTTGGGGATGACGCGGC
>CAIYGI010000332.1 GCA_903925685.1 uncultured bacterium | reverse complement strand
GCGACTGAAGTCCGCTGAACCGCTGACCGCCCAACGCGCAATACCGCTGCCCATCAAGCGGCACCCCGCCCCCCGTCCGACAAGGTCAACCCCGCACACCTCGTAATTCAGGCCAATTTAGGAGTTTTGCAAAAGGCTCACCCTACTAAAATCGCCTCTGCGATTCTCTAAACTGGCGTAAGTTAAACATGTTTGAGACGGAAACGCAAGCCGAATTGTAGCTTTTTTTTTAGCGGGATGAATTCTCGAAAAGCCGCGCATATTCCCCTCCGCTCGCCATCAAAGCCGCCGGCGCGCCGGTTTCGACCACGCAGCCTTCACGCAGGACCACCACGCGGTCGGCCAGCCGGACGGCCGCGCGATGATGGCTGACGACCAGAGACACGCGTCCGGCGGCCAGCCGGCGCCAGCGGTTCAGCACGGCCGCCTCGGCCAGCGGATCGAGCGCGCTGCTAGGTTCGTCGAGCACCACCAGATCGGCTTCGCGCGCGAAGGCGCGCGCCAGCGCGAGTTTCTGCCACTGACCGAGACTGATCTCCTCGCCGTCCTGGAACCAGTGGCCGAGGAGCGTGTCGTAGCCGCGCGGAAGGCCGGCGATAACTTCGTCGGCGCCGGACGCTTCGGCCGCCGCCCGGATGCGCGGACTGTCGGCCGGCAGTTCCGGGCTGCCCACCCAGATGTTGAGGCGCGCCGAAAGCTGGTAGTGGGCGAAGTCCTGAAATAGGATGCCGATACGGCGGCGCAGGGCCGCGGGATCGAACTCCCGCAGATCCACTCCGTCGAGCAGAATGCGTCCCGCATCCGGGTCGTACAAGCGGCACAGTAGTTTGACCAGCGTCGTCTTGCCCGCGCCATTGGCCCCGGCCAGAGCCACGCATTCGCCGGGCCGCAGCGTCAGCGAAACATCCCGCAAGGCGGGCGGTCGGCCGCCGGGATAGGCGAAGGTGACATGTTCGAATGCCACGCCTTCGCGCAGCGGGTGCGGAACGGGGCGCGGCGCCGCTGGCGCACGCACGCGGGCCGGCTGATCCATAAGCTCGAAAAAGGCGCCTAAAAACAAACTGTCCTCGTACAGTCCGGCCAGCGCGCTGAAGAGTCCGGCGAACTGGGACTGCGCCCGTTGAAAGGCCTGCACGTACATGACCAGACCGCCGAGCGTGAGCGCCCCGGCGAACAAACGTCCAACCAGCATCAGGCCAGCGCCCAGCATCACGAGCGCCGCCAGCCCCCCCGCCGCGGCCTCGCCCGTATGCACGCGTCTCAATAACGCCAGCCGCTCGCGCCGCAGCCGCGCGCGCACCGTTTGAAAACGCCCGCGACAGTAATCGCCATGGCCGTACACGCGTAATTCCTTGGCTTGCGTGTCGCCGGTAAGCAGCCAGTGAAAATAACCGGCCTCGCGTTCGGCGGGCGTCTGAAGTTTGCGCCAGGCGTACATGCGCCGGGCATTGCGCACGCGGAACCAGAGCGCCGGCACGGCGGCCGCGGCCAGGATCAGGGCCAGGCCCCAGTGAAAAGCCGCCACCAGGACCAGAATACCGGCCAGGCCAATCCCGTTTTGCGCCAGTTGCGTCAGGCCCGAGACCAGCCGCGCCGGCCGGCTGGCCGCTTGTTCCTGAGCCAGGTGCATCCGGTCGTAGGCTTTCGAATCCTCGTAAAATGCCAGGTCCACAGCCAGCGACTTCGCGTGCAGCCGGTCGGAGACACTGTCCAGCACGGACTGTTGCAGGGCCTCGCCGACCAGCGCCGAAAGCGAACGGACCGCAACCACGCCGATCGCCACTAGGGCGCCGACCGTCAGCCACACACCCACCGCCGTCCATGCCGCACTCCCGCCGCCGGACGCCACCCCGGCGGTTGCGGCGTCCACCACGCGTTTCATCGCGTAAAGCCCCGCCAGCGGCAAGACCCCCTGCGCCAGCGCCAGCGCCATCTGGGCCGCCGCCGCGCCGCGCGCGCTGGACCAGACCAGCGCGCCCGCGCGCATCAGCACCGCCAGCCGGCCGGACCAGCCGCCAACGGGCGCCGTCTTATCGCACAATCTCTTCATTTGCGCACCACCCCGGCCCACAGCCACCAGCCCAGCGCGCCCAGCGCGGCGCCAACGGCATTGGCCAGCATGTCGGTCGCCTCGCAGGCACGCCCCATCGCCATCGCGTTCTGCGCCAGTTCCATCAGCATCCCGTAGCCAAACGCCGCCCCGGCCGTCATGGCCAGCCAGCGCGGACGCGCCGGCCTCCGTTCCCAAAGCGCCCATGCGCTCAGCATCACAAAACCTGCGTACATGCCGGCATGTACCACTTTATCCGCCCCCGCCGGCGCATTGATCCCGCCGAAATTACGGCTGGGCAAGAGGGACAAGGCCGTGATCAAGGCCAGGTAGAGCCCAACCACGCACCACCGCGCTGAAGTCCGTATCGTCAATGGAACCGTCCTCCTCGTCGAAGCGCCGCCCGTGCCCGCCCAGCGCGGGAATCGAACCGCCGCAGGCAACATGTTAGCGCGATTACCACGCCATAAGAAAGGGTAAAGGCGCCGCTTTGAAAATATTGACAACTGATGCGTGATGCGTGATGATTGCCGCGTGAGAACAACACTCGATATAGAAGATGACGTACTCCTGGCGGTGAAACAGTTTTCTCGCCAGAGGCATGAACCGGCTGGGCGACTGATCTCGGAACTCGTGCGCAAGGTTCTACTCCCAAAACTGAGAGGTCGTGAGCGAAACGGGGTGCCGCTGTTCCCGGTCAAACCCGACGCAAGAGTGGTTACGATGGCCCTTGTCAACAGATTGCGAGACGAGACGCCGTGATGGTTTATCTTCTTGATGTGAATTTGCTTCTGGCGCTATGCGATCCGCGGCACATGCATCACGATCCGGCGCATCGCTGGTTTGCCGGTAAAGGCAAGTCGGCATGGGCAACCTGCCCGATCACGGAAAATGGGTTCGTTCGAATCGCCAGTCACCCCAGCTACCCGAATTCACCGGGCAGTGCTTCCCGCGCCGTAGATCTCCTGCGAGAATTCTGTCGAGGGGCCGGTCATCGCTTCTGGCCGGATGCCGTGAGCCTCACGGACGAAACGCTTTTCAGACTCGGCCCTGTGCTGTCTGCCAATCAAACCACTGACGTGTATCTTCTGGGACTGGCCGTGAAAAACCACGGGGAATTGGCAACCCTCGACCGTTCCATTCCGACCTCGGTGGTGATAGGCGGCGAACGCGTCCTGGAAATAGTCCCCTTCGAGAAGACCACCGGTCGGTAGTCGCAGTCCATACTCTTACAAAACGCCTATTGTAATCGTCATCTTAAACCTGTGGAGAACCGGATTATGATAACGCTTAGCTTTCAGATATTGACCGGCCGCTTTTCCGGCATCGTGGTATAGATCGCTCCGCCGATCAGGCTCCAGATGATGCCGGTGGAATAGACCAGCAGCGACAGCACCAGCGCCTGGGAAGCGGGCACGAAGATGGCCTGGAACAATCCAACGAACAACCCCTCGCGCACACCCAGGCCGCCGGGGGTCAGAGGCACCGAGGCGATCACCGAGATCAGCGGTAACAATACGAAGTAGTCGCCCAGCGATACGGCCAGACCCAGCGCCTGGCCGATGGCGTGACAGGCCAGCGTCAGCGCCACCAGGTTGCCAAGCGAAAGCAGCGCGGCCTTCAGCACCACGCGCGGATGGTGCCGGTAAACGTAGAGCGCCTCATAGGCCCGGCGCAGCCAGCTCCCGACACGGCCCGAGCGTTCCAGCCGCCGGAACAGTCCGAAGCGTTCCAAAAGACGCCGCTGAAACAAGAGCACGAGCCCCGCCACCCCTGCGGCTAGAAACGCCAGCATCAGAAACCCCGCGTCGCGCGGACCATCGTGATCGAGAAATATGTGGATGCGCGACAGAATCATGACGCAGCAAAAAAACACCATCACGAACAGTCCAAGCCCGCGGTCGAGCAAAATCGTCGCCGTGGCCTCAACCGACCGTCCCGGCGCCCGACGCGCCGCGTACCACGCGCGCACCACATCGCCGCCGCAAGCGCCGAGCAGGAAGGCGTTGAAGAACTGCCCCACCAGATAGACGCGCCAGAGCGGAGCCCGGCGCAGGGAAATTCCCGCCACCGCCAGCATCAGGCCCCAGCGCTCCGCCGCCAGGAAAAGCCCGACGCCCGTCCAGGCCACCGCCGCTGCCAGCCACGGCCAGCGCCCCAACGCGGGCGCCGCCGCCTCCGCCAGCCGCCCCCAGCCGACCGTCCCCAGCAACAGGCCGAGCAGTCCGGCGCCCACCGCCACGCGCAGCAGCGTCTTCACGCCCGCGGACATTCCGGCCCTGTTCTTTACACGCAATACCTGCATGACAAACCAATTTCGCTTGAGAGACTATACCGTTCAATTCTCGACTCTCAACGCAACGGGCGCATCTGCGAATCGTTGCGGATGAGCCTTGCCTTCTGATAGGGGTAGGGATGCCGCGTTTCCGCGGCACCCCTCCCTCCGAACCGTACAGGCGGATTTCCCGCATACGGCTCTCCAGTTAGAGGTGTAACCGTCAGACGGACTGGCGAACCTTCACATAGGTATCGT
>CAIYGI010000331.1 GCA_903925685.1 uncultured bacterium | reverse complement strand
TGCGACTGAAGTCCGCTGAACCGCTGACCGCCCAACGCGCAATACCGCTGCCCATCAAGCGGCACCCCGCCCCCCGTCCGACAAGGTCAACCCCGCACACCTCGTAATTCAGGCCAATTTAGGAGTTTTGCAAAAGGCTCCCCTGTTCGGCCCTGGAGGTACTCACAGCCTTCTGCGGGGCGCTCCAGGTCGGCGCGTTACTCGTGCGCCATCCGAACGGAACGGGGCGACCGGCAGCCCGGAGGCGCTAGCGAGCGTGCCGTGCGGATTGTCGGCCCAGGCATACCGCACAGTCTTTGGCGCCGGAACACTGGGCGCCCAGACCCGTACGGTTTCTCCTTCGATTCGAGCCTGCGCCCAGGCGTATTTTCCGTCCTTGCCGGCCACCGCAAATCCAAGCACCGCCGATCCCCGGCAGACCAGTCCGCCGGGAGTCGGCGCGAAATAAACACGCAGAGCAGAACCGTCCCTCCGGACTTCGCGAAATAACGGGCTCGTCCCCTCAACGCCTGCAACGGCGTAAACATCCGCCAAGGCGAGCAAGGCCAAACGCAGCCCGACATCCTGCTTGTTGGCCGGATGAATGTTCGACGCCTCGCCAATGTCCAGGGTCACGGCCATGCCGGTCTGGGGCAGGCTCAACGCCAGTGCCTGGGCTTCGCGAATGTCGGCCCATTGGCTTTCCCTGGGCTCCTTCGATTCGGCCTGATAATTGAAATTGGGGAGTTGCACGAACAGGAAGGGAAAATCGCCCTGGCCCCAATGCCGCCGCCAAGCCTGGATCAACGCCGGGAACAAGATCCGGTATTGCCGGGGCTGGCCGGCATTCGCTTCTCCCTGGTACCAGATGACGCCTCGCATCGCAAACGGCGCCAGAGGGGCGATCATGGCATTGAACAGATGGCAGGGGCTATGATGAGGAATGTCCGGTGTGGGGGGGAGGACATCCTCTTGGATGCCATAATCTTGTTCCACCGCATATCGCCAGGCGCCGGCCAATGAGAGCGGCGCGCAGCCGGGACGAGCCGGGCAGGTCAACGTCATGGACGCCGCCGGACCAGTCAGTCCTCCAGCATACTGGCGCAGATGCGCGCGCACGGCGATGACGTTCGATCCGGATCTGACCAGACGTCCTGGAATCGCGTATTCGCCCAAACAGCGCTGCGCGGCCGGACGGTCATTCTGAACCACGCCCTCCAGCGGGACATTGTTGAAATACGCCACGGCACTCGTGTCGCAGGCGCCCAGAGCGAGTCGCAAATCCTGTCCAGCCCAGGCAGAGGGCAGGTCCAGTGTTTTGCGGAACCAGAGGACTCCGCTGAAAAAAAGACCTTCAGGCGAGCGCAATCCGGTCCAGGGCATATCCGTCTCTTTCCAGTTCCCTGGCGGAGTTTGCGCATCGGCCCACCCTTTGTCCCAGCCGATGTTGCCGGTATCCCGTGTGCGCTCTGCCAAGACCCGCAGCCGGTCGGCATGGGCTACCCTCAAGGATTCGAGGTTGAGCCGGTCTTGACGAAAACGTTCCAGAATATCGTCCTTGAGTTCTGGCGCCGACAGCAAGCCTTCCTGGCTGATCCAGGCTTCGGCCGAGGAACCGCCCCAGGAACTATTGATGAGGCCCACGGGCACCTGGAGCCTCCGAAAAAGTTCGCGCCCAAAAAAATAACCGACGGCGGAGAAGTCTCCGATCACGGCCGGCGAGCATGCCTGCCAGACAGCACATGCCCCCAAGCGAGGCTGCGATCGTTCTTCGGCCCGGTTGGGCACGGTCAACACCCTAATCGACGGGTAATCGGCGGCTTTAACTTCCTGGGCGCCGTTCATTGCCCCGGCGACCCCTAAAGCCATGTTCGATTGGCCCGAGCAGAGCCAGACGTCGCCGACAAGAACATTGCGGACAACCCGATCATCGAGACCCGAGTGGACCACCATCTGGCGCGGCTCGGAGGAAGCCGGCAACGCATCTAAGCGAACCTCCCACCGTCCGGCTTGATCGGCGCAGGTCGACCGGATCCGATCGGCAAACCGCACCTCAATCCTGGAACCGGGCGCTGCCCACCCCCAGATCGGGATCGGCCTGTCGCGTTGTAAAACCAGATTGTCCGCGAAAACGTCGGCAATTTCGAATTTCATAAAACAGAGGTGGCATGGGTGTTGTATTTGGAAAACAGCCATTCAACAACCATCGCTGCCACATTCAGCGCTTCCCTGCAACGTTCAATTTTCCGTTTTCAAAATACGACACTAACGCCCACAATGCGTGATGAAACAAAATGCGAGGTTCAGCCGCGGATTTCAGGGAACTGCGCGCGAATGCTCCGCTCCAGCGCTGCCGGAATGTCAGGCACGACACACCTGTTCAGCAGGGCGTCCCGTCGCAAGCGAGCGCGATCCCGCATGCTGGAAGCCCCCTGTGCCACCCATTCATCGTATCGCGACCGATCGGCGAGTTCGGGTTTGTAGAATTCGCCGCGCATGTGCGCCACCGTATGTTCCTCGGCCATGTAGTTGCCGCCGGGGCCGACCTGTTCGAGCAATTCCAAGGCCAGCGTATCGTCGTTGACTTCAATCCCGCGCAGTACGCGCCGGCACATCCCGATGATCTCATCGTCCATCACGAGCTTGTCGTAGCTGACAGTCAGGTCCTGATCCATCAGGCCGGCGGCATCGTGGATGTAGGTGGCGCCGGACATGCCCACGAGCAAGTTGCTGAGCGCGCTCTCCGCGCCGGCCTGCGCGTCCTCCACCTTGGCATCGCTGTTGCCGGCGGTGGAATAGAACGGCAGACGGAAGTGTCGCGCCATTTGCGCCGTGGCGCTGTTGATCATGGCGCGCTCGATGCCGCCAGTGACCATGCACATGCTCTGCAGGTTTGTGATGGACCCCACGCTGCCGGCCACCACCGGCGCGCCCTTGCGGACCGCCTGCACCAGCGTCACGCCGACCAGCGTTTCCGCCACATGCATCAACACGTTGGACGCCAGTGTGACGGGACTGGTGGTGCCGCAGACCGGCTCGGTCGGCGTCACGACCGGAATGCCTTTTTCCGCCAGCATGCAAATGATGTCCCCATACATGGCGTCCACCTTGAAGGGGCTGACGATCAGCGTGATGAAACTGATGAACGGCCGGGCGGCCAGGGCGCCCGCGCCGCCGGCCAGGAGTTCGGCCATTTTCACCACACGGGCGGCGCCTTCCATCGAATAGACGCCGCCCATGACGTGTTTGGTCGTGTTCTTGATCGACCAGTAGAAACGATTGACATCCACCTCGGCGGGGATGGCGATATCGTTTGGGAAGACATTGATCGTAAACAGATCTACGTTCGGCAACGCATGCATCAGGCGGGCATTTTCCCGCACATCGCGCAAGGTGGCTTTGCGACGCGCGCCCGTCTCGCGATCCAGCACATAAATCGCCGTTCCCCCCGTGCCGTAGTAAACGCGGCTGCCGTCCAGACAGGCGTCGTAACGCTCCTCGCGTCCGCATAAGGTCACCGCGGATGGAGCGCTCGCAATGGCGTCCTCCACCAGGGTTCGGGGGAATTTGACGGTCAGGTTGTCGGAACACACTTCGGCCCCGGCGCGCGCGAGGGCTTCGCGCGAACGAGCGCTGTACACGCGGGCACCGGAACGCGCCAGGATGCGCATGGCTCCGGACGCGATCTGTTTTACGCCGGAATCGGTAAGCGGCCGATACAAACATTCTCGCGGTCTTTTAGATATCTGGGGCATGGCGACGGCTCCTGCTCCTTGTTTAATTAAGTAAGCGGTGAGAAACATGGCAGAAGCGCCGATAAACGTCAAGAAAGGCATTCACATGCCCGATATGCAACGATGGACCACCAAGGGCTTCGACGCATTCCGCCAAGGCGCCTTCGGTAACGGCGGCCAGAACCTCTACGTCTCAAAAAAAGGCATGCTGCAGCGCATCCACCAGACCGACACCAACCGCAACGGCTACGTCGATCTCGTCTTCTGCAACTCGCAGAACCACGAAGAGAACACGCCGGTCTATCTCTATCCCGATCCAGTCGGCGCGCCTGAAAAACGGAAGGAAATTTTCATCCGCGGCTCCTGGTGCGGCGAGGTGGTGGTGAATCTGGAAAAGCCATAGTGCGCTTCGTCCGTCAGGAGCGTCATGTTTCGGATATCCACTGCGATTTTTTCGCGCGGCATCGCACGAGTCACGCCGCGCCGCGGGCAACCGATTCAAGAAAACCGCCAGGGGACGAATTCCGGACCGTTGGATTCAACCATATCAGTATGTGTCAACAAGTATACAAAAGCGGAACTACTCAGGTATTCCTACACGCCCACGGTTGTCAATTTTCCAATGCGGGCCAAGTACTCCACGGACGGCAGATCCCGGCGCGCGATCTCTTCGTCCGTCAGGTCAAGCCGCCGCGCCAACTGCGGCCGCGCGCGGACCCATCCCTCGGCATAACTGGTCCCCGACATCCAACCCATGAACCCCGCCCCGATGTTGATGCGCTTGTTGGCGAACTCGGGCGTGTGGTCCTGTGAGGTGAAGAGTATCTCCGCCTTGATACGATTCTCGGCCTGGTCGCTGATGTCCACAAACAGTTCCGACTGCTCAAGCGGGAAGTCCACACCCATGTAGAACACCGTCGGGTGGGGATGGGATTGCCGTCCGCTCTTCACATCCGGTTGGGCGGCCAACCCGCTCGCCTCGCCGACGATGATCCCGCAGTCCGCGTGGGATGCGTGGCGCGTGTAGGCGATCCAGCCGCGCTCATTCGTCTGCCGGGGAGCGTGCGTGAGGATGATGTCCGGCCGCACTTCCAGGATAATCTCCGCGACGGCTTGGTACATGTCTTCGCTGAGCCGCCACGGGTAATCCGCGTAGGACAACAACCGGGCGTCGCTGATGCCGAAAAGCGCGCACACCCGCCGGAACTCTCCCGCCTTGCGGTTGCCGTAGGCTTCCTCCGACTCCTGGAGGATCGCGAGGTTCCGCTGTTCCGCCGGCTTGCGCATCTCGTCGATGAGCTTCTGGTTGTGTGCATGCGTGCCCCCGGTCATCGTGACGACGGTCACCCGATCGCCGTCCTGCACATGATGGGCGAGCGTGCCGCACATGTGGGTGATGTCATGAGGGTGTGCCACCACCGCCAGGATGGTCAACTGCTTGCTGGTTTTACTTGCCATGATATTTCTCCTTTTTGAATGTCAAACCACTGTTCCGATTTTCCACTATTCGTTCCGCGCCTCTGTATTTCCTAGTTCATCAGCGCCAAAGCCACGGCGCCAAGGGCGACCCCGCTCCAGCCTTTCCAGCTCAATGTCTCTCGAAAAAGGGGCGCGCTCAATAGCGCGACCAGAACGAGATTGCCCGCCGAGGAAGCTGGGAAAACGAGTGTCGCCGGCTGGTGCGACAGGGCGCGAAGCAGAAAGAACGCGCCCAACACGCTGAAGGCGCCGATCCCCGCTCCGATCGCGGCGTCGCGCCAAGCGACAACCGGCCGATACCATGCGTGCAGCAAAATGGAAACCGCAAGCCCCACGCCAAAATAGACGGCCAGATAGCCGAACGGACCGCCCACGCTGCCGCTGGATTTGAACGCCTTGTTCAGCGTCATCAGCATTCCGTTCGAGAGAAACGCCGCCGCGATGAGGCAGCGCCAAGCCAAGCCCGCTCCCGCAGCGCCCGTTTGCGTTTCGGCGCGGGACTTGTCCGCGCCGAGGAGCAGCAGCGCCGTCAGCGTGACCGCGATCCCCAGCACGCGTTGCAGGGTCACTCCTTCGCCCCAGACGAGCATTGCCACCACCACCGGAACAATCAAAGCCATGTTGAAAACCGTCCAGGAGACGGCCAGTCGGCCTGAGCGGACCGCGAGGAGGAAGGCGATGTTGGCCGCGACGCTGGCCAGCCCCGCGGCCGCGCCGAACCCCGCGGCCTTGCGGTCGAGCGCCAGTCCCTGCGTCAGCGCTCCGAACGCCAGCGCGGCCAGGGTCCCCGCCGCGAACACCGCCAGGTTCGTCGCCAGAAGGTTGCGCCCTTGTTTCCCGCCGAGTTTATAGAGCAGGCCAACCGCCGTATAGAAAGCCACCGAGATCGCGATATCGAACACTTGCAGCGCCGTCCTCTCTGCCCACTCGTTCTACCGTACAACCAATCTGCCGAATTCCCGCCGTAGTCACCCAACTCCAGTCATGCCCAGCGGCTGGGCCTGGCTTGCCGGACGTTTGCGCCGCACCACCAAGGAGCACCTCGCTTGATCCACTTCGGAGAGGTCGGCGATGCATTCGTAGCCAAGCGGCTCCAAAACGCGCCGGTATAGCACATCGCAGTGTCCGCAATAGTCATGGTACGGCGCGATGTGTTTGCACTCCAACAGCCGGCCTTTCGAGGGACAATGGCGCATGACGATCCTGAACTCCCCGGCTTCCTCGTCCAGTTCCATGGTGAAGTCGGCAGCCTCCTCGTTCAGCGTATGCGTCCAGTACATCCAGCAGCCGCGGATTCCGTTCTGCTCCACCAGTTCCTTCAGGTTGCCAAGGAAGTTGTCCGAAAGGTAGTTCCAGAAATCGAGCACGGCCGCGCCGCCCCCCTGTTTCTCCAGAAACTTGAACAACTCGCTGTAGGCGGGGATAAACTCGGTGCAGGAAATCATGCCGACCTCCTGTAAAACCGTTGCACGCTGCGCCCGGTCTGTTCGTCATAGCCGACCAGCTCGGCCGCAAACGGGGTGCTTTCGCAAATTGTCTCGTTGACGGTTTTGGTGGTCTCGTTGAACATGCGGGCCACGGCATAGCCGTGCGCCCGCATATGCGTCACCGCCGGACAAGCCGCGACCTCAATCCGCAGTTCGTCGGGCGTGCAGCGAATAGCCATCGTCCCGCCTTCTACCCGGTAAATCTGCTCGAAATATTCCTTGAGCGCCGCCAGCCCGCGCTTCCGCAGGTCAGCTCTGAGCGGGCTGTAGAAAGAAGCGGCGAACTGGCGCAGAAAGTCGCGCACCGCCTCCGCGCCATATCTCCGATGCACGTACTCAAGTCCGGCGCTCAACGCGCCGTGGAAATCCTTGTGCAGATAAGCATTATCCGAGGCGCTCCGCCTCATGACTTCCTTAGGCATTGTCACCTCGCTCCGCGGACGCGCGACACGGCGGCGCTCACGTCTACGGCATTAGAACGGCCACCTCTGTCTTAATGACTCTTTGAATGCAGCCCCTGACGCGTTTTGAGTTGCGACAATAGTAGAACGAGGTCCACTCAGCGGTCAACACGTTTTTGGAACCGTTTGAAGTTGGCCGTTTCTCGCGAACGGCAGCCAGATGCTCCAGTCGGAGATATTCCGTCCGGCTTTTACCATACATGGCCCCGGCTTCAGGCTCAGCGGAATGCCTGCGCGGATGTTGCGCAACCACGATCCGAACTGGCGCCAGCCTCCGAAAGCGCGTGGGGCGCTGGAGATTTAGCCGCGGATTTGGAGGTTGCGATCGCGGGGGGAATAGACTATTTTCCGTGCTGCCGGGATTGGCTGACGCCAATTTCCTCAGGCGCCCGCTGGTGGCGGGCGGGCGCCTGAGCAAGTGCTTTTCAACAAGTGAAAGGGGATTCAACCATGGGATATCTGATTCAGAAGGAAGCGGAAAAACGTCTGGCGAATGTCCGGAAACTTCTCGAAGCAAAAGAACTCGATCTGGCGCTGGTGTATTACGACGAATTCAACATCGGGAACGGCTGGTATATGACCGGCTGGTGTCCGCAGTTCGAGAGCGGAGCCGTGCTTGTGCCGCGCAAAGGCGCCCCCATGCTGCTGGGCGGCCCCGAAAGCGAACCGTTCGCCAGGATGGACAGCGCCATCGAGAAAACCCGCAATTTCCCCGTGTTCATGGTGCCGGACGAGGAATATCCAAACGCCACAATCATCGATTTCCCGGCGCTGTTCGCTGAACTGCACAAAACGCTCGGCGCAGTCAAACGCGTTGGACTGGTCGGCGCCGGCAGGATGCCCGCCGCATGTTATAAAGGCATCGTAGACGGCTTTGCCGGCGTCAATCTGATCGATATTACCGACGATTATGTCAAGTTGAGATACAACAAGTCCAGTTGGGAAATCGAGCAGATCCGGGCCGCTTTCAAACTGGCGGATCGCTGTTATGACGCGATGAAACGCAAACTTGCCCCCGGCGTTTCGGAAATCGAAATTGCGGCGGCGGGTGAATTTGCCGCCAGAAGCCGGGGCGCAAGCGGTTTTGGTTTTAGCGCGATCGTCGGCAGCGGAGCACGGGCCAACGCCGTGGTTCCTACGGCAAGTTCAAAGAAAGTGAAGTCCGGCGAAATGGTCATGATCGGCCTCGCTCCGAAAGTGAACGGATACGCCGGGGTCATGGGCGACGCGCTCCCGGTTAGCGGACAATATACCGTGCGGCAGAAGGACTGCATCGAATATCTGCGCGAGGCGTTCTGCCTGACGAAAGAGCAACTTGTGGCCGGCAAGAGCGGTCGTGAAATAGACGCCCCCGCCAGGGCGTATTTCAAGAAACACAAATTGACCCGATATCTGGTCTGCCCGTTTGCGCACACAATCGGACTGCATGAGGCGGAATCTCCGTTCTTCGGCCCCGGCAGTAATGACGTGCTGGCGCCGGGCATGACCGTCTGCGTCGACGTCAGCTTTTTCGGTCATCCGGAATTTCATGGCGTCCGCATTGAAACCGGCTATGAAATCACCCCCAAAGGCGCAGTGCCGTTCAGTCCCAAGATGGATAAAATTCATACGGCCATTTAACGGAGGATTCCGTTATAAAAACTGCATTTGACGTGGTTTTGGGAATCGATATGGAAACCGATATCGGTTCCTTTACCAGCGATTACGACGGAGTGCGGCACGGCACCCCCCGTCTGCTTGAAATCATGCGGAGGCAGGATGTCCGGGCTACCTATTTCTGGACCGGTCATGCGGCGGAAAATAATCCGCCGGCGGTGCTGGCTGTCAGGGACGCCGGACATGAAACAGGCTGTCACGGCCTGGTTCATGAAACCTTGGGCGACCCGCTATTCCCACTGCCCAACAACTGGCCGGTATTTCCCTTCGAAGTCGAAGGGCGAATCGAAGAGGCGACGCGGATTGTCAAAAAGATATCCGGCGTAAACCCGGTAAGTTTCCGTTGTCCGCGTCTTTGGGGCAGCACGAAAGTGGTCAATGTGCTGGAGAAATTAGGTTATAAAGCCGATGCCACTTTGCCGCTTTATTTTTATCGCCATTTGTATTCCCCGTATCATCCTTCGTCGGAATCGTGGACGGAAAAAGGCGGTTTGAAATTAATCGAGATCCCGAATTTCTGCGATCTGAGCATGACGAGCAATGACCCGTATAACCGCGACCGCGATCAATGGCCTTTGTTCCGGACAGAAGGAACTGCGGCGCTTATGAAAAAGATCGCGTCGTTTGTCGCTTATGTTTCGGCGCGCGGTGTGCGTCCGGTGTTGGCTTTCTATTTCCACCCCTGGGAATTTTGCCCGATGCCGCAGGGTGCGATCGATTATGGGGAAGCGAGCGTTACGCCTTTGCCGTTCATCACGGAAAATTGCGGAGCTGTCGCCTGCCGGGAATTTGAAATATTGCTGCAAGAACTGAAACGGTGCGGCGGCGCTTTCAAAACAGCCGGGGAAGTTGCCGATGAATGGAACTGAATTAAGCGCATTATTCGAAAAAGGCGGCAAGCGCTGCCATGTCATTGGGTCTGTCGAAAACGGGGTGATTGCCGGACTCGATCTTGAAGGCCGGCTTTTTACCGTCATGCATGGCACGGTGATGAACAAGGTGAATCCCGCCGCCATTCTTGGGATAACCTCCCGATCCGCCTATCTGAATCCCGGCGGCGACGGCTTGTGGCCCGCTCCGGAAGGCACCCGTTTCGGTTACGAATACCCGACCGGCGCCTGGCGTGTTCCTCCCGGGCTGTCGGGCGCAAAGTTCAGACTGATTGAAGCATCGCGGACGCATGGCGTGATAGAAGCGGAAGTTGACTTGATAAACGCTTCGGGATTGGGAATCCCTACTGTTTTCCGCCGGAAGATCACGGTGGAAACCGCGGAAGCGACGCTTGTCGTCAAGGCGATTGAGTCTATTGAATATATCGGGTCTAAAACGCTTTCCCGGAAGGAATGCATGCTGGCGCCCTGGACGCTCTGCCAGTTCGATTCGGAAGCAGGATGCGAAGTTGTCTTCCCTGAAACGCGCGATTCGGCAGTTTGGGATCTATATGATCCAAGTTCCGCAAAGCGCTATGTGAAAGACGGGCTCTGGCACGCTAAAACCGATGGCGGCGCCAAATATCAGATCGGCATCGACAAGGCTGTGGAATGGATCGAATTCAGAAACCCCGCAAAACATTTAATCGTTAGAAGATCATCCGGCAAGTTGCCGCCGCGACATGAATACATCGACATCATCGATGCGCCTCCGGACAAAATGCCGTCAGATAAACGCACGAGATTCAGCGTTTACAGCGATCCAGCTTATTTTACGGAAATAGAAGCGGTGGGTGGCTGTCCCGAGAAGCTGGAACCGGGTATGATCGTCTTGGTCGAAGTCACGACGGAATATGGAAACACGGAGCGGAAACAGGAAGAATAAAACAGCGCTTGTTGCCGGCGCAGTTCCTCGTCGTTGAGATGAACCGCGGCTTGGGCCTTGGTCCAGAACTCGCTGCTTGCCCCACACCAGCGGGGAACCCGATCCGGTTTCTCATGCCCGACCAAGTCCTATGAGTCTTTCAAATGAGGCGTTTGCAAAACCTCCTTCGTCGGTTCTGCAGGCGCAGTATTCAAGTAACACGATTTCAAGCGTTCGCAATTTTGAACTTTCTCCATCAGACTGTTTGCCGTGTAGTAATAGTGATTGCTGGCCTCGAATCCGATCCGGGAATCGCGCCGCATAACGGCAAAGAGCGTCTGGGCCAATTCTATTTCCTCGTCGAGGAGCCTGGGCGCCTCGCGCCGGAAGAGCGTCTTGTCCGTGTTGCGCAACCGGATGAAACGAATCTGCAGATACGTGCTGCGGAAATGACAGTAGGCCGCCTCCGCGACATTCAGCAGATCCTCGCAGTTGGCCCTTTTCTCCTCCGGCGCCAGCGCGGCGGCTTTCTTCAAGCCGGCCAGCCCGGTCCCCCAACCTTCGCTGACTTTGCGAAATTGCCCCTCGAAGACCATCTCCGGGAAATGCCGGCCGCGCCAGGCGTCCAGGTCGTCATACGGAAAACCGACCATGGTCGCTTTGCGGCCGGTGGGCTGGGCATAGAGCAGGTTCATCGGCCCGTAGTTCTGGGGCCCGGTGTATAGACAGGAGCAGCCATTAAGCGGGAATTCCGAGAAGGCTTCGCCAAAGCGCTGCCAGGCCGCGACGATGCCGGGCGCGGCGGCCGCGCCGAACAGGTCAAGGGCCAACGCCTCCGGTTCGGTGTCGACCAGCCGCAAGTTACCGCCCGGGTAACCGCCCAGGGTCCAACTCACCATGAGACCGGAAATTTTGCGCGCTTCGAGATTTTTCAGATGGCGTTTCACCAGGAAGGGCACGGGCAGATAGGGCACGCCCGAGCATTCCCAGGTATTGTTGAGCTGGACCTTGGCCAGCGTGGGAAGGCCGCGCGCGGCGGCATGTTTCCACTGTCCTTCCGCCAGAGGGCCCGGCCCCACTTTGGAGATGGCATAATCGGCGACCAGTCCCTTGATACCCATGGCCTCGGTGGGCAGATAGGACTCGCTGGTGCACATGAACCGGATATCGGGACGTAATTGGTCGATGATTTTTTTCGCGGATAGTCCACCCTCTTCCCACGGCCAGTTCCAGACGATCACGTCGGCCTCGGGCTTCACGGCGTGGATGCCTTCGGCCACAGCATTGTTCGTCAACGCGATCAGATCCTCGGGCGGCCGGGTCGAACAGCGCGGGCAGGGAACAAGGTGGGTCGGGTGGGAATGGCAATGGGTCACGTTTTCGGACCGGCTGATGGTAAAGACGCCGGTCAGGCCCGGGACCTTGCGAAACAGGTCGCCGACCCCGGCCTTGAAGGCGGCCAGCGCCGGCGCGTGGGAAAGACACAGGCAGGTCAGATTCTCTTTGTACTGAGCGCCTTTCCAAGCCGGCCGGTCCTCGAAAAACTCATCCGGCATGGCGCGCGGTTCGTTCAGGTAGAGGTAAACGCCCAGCCCGTGCCGGGCCGCCCTGCCGACAAGCGCGTTCAGCCCGGCAACCCGTTTTTCATGGCCCTTGGAAAATCGCGTTTCGCCGAACCAGGGGACCATGGTATAGAGCACGCCTTGCAACCAGACAGCCGTCATGCCGTTGGCGGCCAGATCGGCCAGCAGCCCGTCAGGATAAGGGTCCAACTCTGGATCCAGCAGGGGATCGCCGTAAACCGCCGAAAAAGAATAGGCCAGCCTGAGTCCAAAGGGCGAAGCGGACGGGTTCCGGCGCGGCGGAACCGGATGTTTTCCGTAGTGCGCAAGAAAATCGAAGGGTCGTTCGGCGGGCGCGGTTGAGGCGCCTGGGAATGCCGAATCCGTGAGGCGTTTGAGCGTCTGCGTCTGTTGGCGTTCCGCCGGAGACAAGGGCGCCCAGATGACGGGCGGCGTCTCGGATTTCATCGAACCGAGCTTGCCCCAGAGAAAGTCGTCCTCCTTGAGCGCATATTCCAGTTGCCCGGCTGGCCAGCCGAGCAGGGCCAGTAACTGCGAATAGGGCAATAGGTGCCAGTTCTGGCGGATCAGGGTGATATACCCGCGCTTGAGCCAGCGGCGTTCGACTTCGTCGGTTGCGGCCATTCCGCCAAGGCCCATGTCCTGGGCGACCGTCGTAACGTTGGCTTCCGTTGTGTTCAGGAGGCGCGCCAACCGTGACGCCGTCACAAGGCCCCAGTTGCGCCAGATCACGGCCTGGTGGCGGGTTGGGAAATGCGGAAGGTCCAGCGGCGCCATGCTATCGCCCAGGGGCAATCCGGTTTGCGGACATGTTCGTACGACGTTTTTGGTCATCTGACTCCTTACGCATGCATCATGGGATCGCGATTCGATGTCCATAACCGATTCATGAAAACCGCCAGGGGACGAATTCCGGACCGTTGGATTCGACGACATCCAGATATGCGCCATAGCGCAGGGATGTTTCATCCAGATTGTCATGGCCGCCGTCAAAGAAGGAGCGGTAAGCCAGGACATGGCGCCATTGCCCGTCCTTAAGCCGGATGTTGGCCGACATGGGGTGATCCAGGAGCCATTTTGAATTTCCGGATCCATCATCGGGAGCGCTTCGGACGAGCAGCCCTTCGTCCCAGTCGTGGAAGTCCGGCAGCATCGGACGGATCTCCAGCAAGCGGCGGCCATGGGTGTATGATTTGGCGACATATTCGGGACGCCACGGATTGAAGGCGAAGTATGGCGATCCGTCCAGCGCCGTGTTGATGGTAACCGGGCTTTCGGCCCGTACCTCAAGCGCGTCGAAGACAATCTGCCAGGCCAAACCATCTGTCGAACGCCACAGGCGGATGCTGTGCTCGTACACTCCGAAACGAGGACGCGCGGAGAAGAGCAGCGCTCCGTCGGGCATCCGCACCAGGCTCGGTTCATGCCAAAATTGCTCCCCGCCCTCGCCCACGCTGATGACGATCGGCGTGAAGCTGACGGGCT
>CAIYGI010000330.1 GCA_903925685.1 uncultured bacterium | reverse complement strand
TGCGACTGAAGTCCGCTGAACCGCTGACCGCCCAACGCGCAATACCGCTGCCCATCAAGCGGCACCCCGCCCCCCGTCCGACAAGGTCAACCCCGCACACCTCGTAATTCAGGCCAATTTAGGAGTTTTGCAAAAGGCTCGACTGACTATGCGGAGTGAACACTTATGAACATTACCGAAACTCCGGCGATTCCGCCAACCGCGCCAGCGCCGTCGGCCTGGCCCACGCTTACGACCGACGAAGCGCGCGTGCTGGGTGCGCTGATCGAGAAGCAACTCACGACGCCCGAGTACTACCCGCTGACTTTGAATGCCCTGATCGCGGCCTGCAACCAGAAGAACAACCGCGACCCGCTGATGACGCTTGACGAAAGCGCCGTGGCGCTGGCTTTGGAAAGTTTGCGCGATAAGAAGCTGGCATGGCAGGTGTCGCTGGCCGGCAACCGCGTTCCCAAGTACCGCCACTCTTTTGCCGACGTCTATCGTGTGCCGGACGAGTGCGTGCCGCTGCTGGCCGAATTGCTGTTGCGCGGTCCCCAGACTGCCGCCGAATTGCGCACCCGCGCCGGGCGCATGCATGCCTATGGCGATCTGGCGGCGGTGGAGGCGCTCCTGCAAGGGCTGGCCGATCATGGCGAGGGTCCGTTCGCCGTCAAACTCGCGCGCGAGGCGGGCCGCCGCGAGGCGCGCTGGGCGCAGTTGCTCTGCGGGCCGGTCGCGGCGTCCGCCGCGGCAGGCGAACCCGCCCCCGCACAGGTCTTGACGTCCGCCGGCAGCCGTCTTGATCGTTTGGAACAGGAGGTCGCCGACCTGAAGACGCAGTTGGCGGGACTACAGGCGCGCCTCGAAGAAATCGCCGGGCCGTCCGGACAGTAGTCCGCCGCAGCTACTTCTCGACTTGTTCCAATTCGCGGCCGCGATCACGCGTAAGATTGACCGCGCCGAAATCGCCCACGCGGGGCAGTTCGACGGTCAATGTGTGGCAGGCGTCAATGCTTACGGGCAGGTCCGAGAAAGCGATGTCCAGCACATGGCCTCCAGCGGTGCGGTCTGCCGTCAGGAAGTGCAGATGGTAGCCGGTCACGTTCAGTCCTTTCAGCCATGCCGGACACCGGAATCCCACCAGCGTGCCGCGGACATTGCGGAATTCGAAGACGGCTTGCGACTTGGCCACCTCGGCCAGCGGCGGGTAGGGATGGCGCTGCGGCGGAACGCTACGCGTCCGCACGTAAGCGAAAACCCCGTCGAGTCGCACCGCGTACGGCTGATTGGTTGCGGTCAGTTTCGTGTCGAGCAACGCGGCGAATTGCGCGATGTTGGTGACACTCAGGGCAGGCGTGGTCCGGGTTTGGTCGAAGAACGTCACCGCCGCAAAAGGCGTGCGGCGCGCCGGGGCGACCGGCACGACATGACCGTCAAAACGGACATCATAGGCGCGGCCATCCACGGCGACCATCTCGCCGCCAAGGGCGTCGAAGGTGCCGATGCCGAAATCGCCGTGACGCATAAGTTCGCCGAAGGTCACCTCGCCGTCGTAGACGCCGGCCAGCAGCGCGTCGATGGTGGAAACCTGATAGAGCTCGCCGTGGCGCGGGGTGGCGCAACCCGCCGCCAGCGACAAGAGCAGTATAAGCGCGGCGCGGCGCATTACTCGGAGCCTTCCTTGAACAACTGCTCCAAGCGCGCCAGTTTCAGCGACTGCTTGGCGACGCCATGGAATCCGTCGAACTGGATCGTCACGCCGGCGGCCACCGTGATCTTCCGCAGATACAGCAGATAGCCCATCGCCGCGCTATCCATGAAGGTCAGGCGCGACGCGTCAACATGGAGTTGCCGCAATGTGCCCGCGCGCAACTGGTCGCTCCAGACGGCCGAGACCCGCGCCCGGAAAAACTCCAGACTGGCCACGGTCAACTCCGCCGGCAGGGTGACCAGCACAGTGTCGCCCTGCGCTGAGGCCACGCCCAGCGCATCGGTTTCGCGCCGGCGTCGCAGGTCGGTGAGCATGACATCGCTGGAAGCCGGAATCGTCAGTTCGGTTTCCAGGCGCGAGGCTTCGACCAGTCGCGCCACGGCGGCGCTTGTGTTGCACAGAAACAACCGCGCCTGGCGCCGTCGACACTGGTTTGCCAGTGCCACGAGGACACCGAGCTCCCTGCTGTCCAGCCAGGGGCACGCATGCATGTCCAGAATCAGCGCGCCCAGCCTGGCTTGGGCGCCCAGTTCGCTCAGACAGTCTTGCGCCGTCTGCTCATCGGGCAGACGCTGGAACACCGCCAGCGTGGCGGGAAGTCCGGTGAGCGTGTTTGGTTCGGGCGGCGCCACGGGTTCTTCGCCTGCATCGCGCCGCGCCTGCCTGGCCTTGCGCAGCAGCAGCAGCGCCCCGGCCGCGGCCAACGCGAAGCGCTCGTTTCGCATGAGCGACGTCACCGCCCTGGCCATGGCGACCGTGGGCAGGTACCGGTCATACCAATGCCTGGGTTGTAGTTCGGCCAGTCCACCATCGAGCCCGAGCGCCAGTGGGACCGACCAATGCGCCACGCTTTCCCGCAGCCAAACGGCATGCCCGGCGTTTTTCAAGTCCGCCAGCACGAGCCCCGGCTTCGCGGCGGCGATCGACGCCAGCAGCGCCGCCTGGTCCGCCGCAGCCGCGGCTGGGCGCGGCAATCCACCTGTTCCCGCGATCGCAAGTCGCGGATAGCGCTTCTGCAGCTCGGTTCCGGCGGCGCTAGCGATTCCGGCCTCTGGAGCCAGCAGATAGACGCGCACGCCGGCCTGCTCCGCCGCCGCCGCCTGCAGCGCAACGTCGACCGGCGCGTGGCCATGCATGATCCGCGGACCGAAGTATCCTGAAATGCCCAACACCCATTTGGAATCCGGCAGGACCAGACGCGCCTCGCGCAGAACTTCCTGAAAAGCCGCATGTTTCCAGGCGTGCGCCAGCCAGGTTGCAGGCAGCGACATTGCGAAACCAGGCGACGATCCGCTCATCTGCTCAAGCATCCACGCCGCCGTGTCCGGCGACGGGATATCGCACACCGGCACCCCCAGCAGGAATCGCGGACAGGACAAGTCAGGCGATAGATCACTCATATGCTGAAAAGTATGGCGGAAACGGGATGGATGGTCAAGGACGCCAAGCAAAGGATTCCTTTGGATTTCTTGCGCTTTCTGCTATATTACATACCCTTGCAGGGCAATACGGAGATACATGTACAGAGACAGCATCAGAAACATTGCGATTATCGCTCACGTTGACCACGGCAAGACCACGCTGGTTGACCAGTTGTTCCGGCAGAGCGGAACATTCCGCGACAACGAATTCGTCGCCGAGAGGCTGATGGACAACACGGATCTGGAGCGCGAGCGTGGGATCACCATCAAGTCCAAGAACGGTACGATGCGCTACGGGGAGCATACGATCAACATCATCGATACCCCCGGACATGCCGACTTCGGAGGCGAAGTCGAGCGCGTGCTACAGATGGCGGATGGGGCTCTGCTGCTGGTGGATGCCCAGGAAGGCCCAATGCCGCAGACCTACTTCGTGCTTAAGAAGGCCCTGGCGCGCCAACTGCCGATCGTGGTTGTGATCAATAAGATCGACAAACCGGTGGTGCGCGCGCGCTGGGTGGTGGATCAGGTCTTCGACCTGTTTGTGGCGCTGGACGCGCCCCACGCGATTCTGGATTTCCATGTGGTCTACACTTCAGCGCGCGACGGGCATGCGAGCGTGGATCCGGACAAGCCCGGCAATGACATGCGTGTACTGTTCGACGCGATTTTAAAATACATCCCGGCCCCCTCGGGCGATCCCGATGCGCCGCTCCAACTGCAGGTTGCCAGCATCGACCATTCTTCTTTTCTCGGACGGCTTGGGATCGGCAAACTGACGGCGGGCCGGCTCGCCGCCAACATGCCGGTGCTGCTGGCCACCACTGCCGGCGCCTTCGTGCCGGCCAGAGTCACCAAAATTTACCGTTTCGAGCGCAACCAGAAGGTTGAAACGCCCTCCGCCGAGGCGGGTGACATCGTGGCCGTGGCGGGGTTGGAAAATGTGCTGGTGGGAGATACCTACACCGATCCGGACGATCCGCGGCCGCTGCCGCCCCTGCCAATCGATCCTCCGACGGTGAGCATGAATTTCCAGCCGAACGCTTCGCCGTTTGCCGGTCAGGAAGGGGTCTATTCGACCAGCACGCACTTGGCCGAGAGGCTGTATCGCGAGGCGCTCTCGGACGTTGCCATGCATGTGGAGCCGCTCGCGGAAGGCATCGGGTTCAAGGTCTCGGGGCGCGGCGAACTGCACATCTCGATCAAGGTCGAGAAGATGCGGCGCGAGGGATACGAGTTCCAGGTCTCGAGTCCGCACGTGATCATGAAAGAGGAGAACGGCGAGCTGCTGGAGCCGTACGAGGATCTGACCATCGATGTGCCGGAGATGTATAAAGGCGTGGTAATCGAAAAACTGGGCGGGCGCAAGGGGCTGATGCTTGAGATGAGCCAGGAAGGCGGCATGATCCGGCTGCGCTACAAGATTCCGACCCGCGGGTTGATGGGATACAAGACCGAATTCATGTCCGATACCCGCGGCATGGGCGTGTTGAATTACGTTTTTCACGGCTATGACCGGCATGTCGGCGAAATACGCAACCGGCATAACGGCGTGCTTGTGAGCATGAGCGCCTGCATGACCGTGGCTTATGCGCTGTTCAACCTGCAGAATCGCGGCGGGTTGTTCATGGGTCCCGGCGTCAGGGTCTACCGCGGCCAGATTGTCGGCGGACACTGCCGCGACAACGATCTGGTGGTCAATCCGGCCAAGGGCAAGCAACTCACCAACATCCGCGCCGCGGGTTCCGACGAAAACATCATCCTCACGCCGCCCATTCAGATGACGCTCGAACAGTGCATCGCCTACATCAACGACGACGAACTGGTCGAGGTAACGCCCAAAAATGTGCGCATGCGCAAGCGGTCGTTGAAGGCCTGATTCAGCTTATGGGCCAACGTAGCGGTTCTTGTTCCAACGCCCTTTGGTGATGGTGCCGTCGGGGCGGGTAAGGACGCCCGCGCCGTCGGGAACACCGGCGCGCCATTCCCCCGTGTAGTTTGAGCCGTCGGCGTAGCGGCAGACGCCCTTGCCGTACACCAGGCGGTCGGCATGCCAGATGCCTTCCAGACGGTCGCCGTTCGCCAGCACGTTGGTCCCCGTGCCCGTCCGCTGATCGTCATGCCAAAGCCCTTCGTAGCGGTCGAGGTTGGGGTATGTGCAAACCCCGAAGCCTTCCCGCCGATTGTTTTGCCAGGCGCCCGCATAAACTTCGCCGCTGGCGTAATCCTGCGTGCCCTGTCCATGACGCTCGTATCCCAGCCAGGCGCCGGTATAACGGTCGCCATTCAGGTCCGTGAGCGTTCCCTGCGCCTTCGCACCGGATTTGAGGGGCGTGCCGACATACGTGCCGCCCTTTTTCAATACAATCGTCACGCTGCCGGACGGTGGCGACGGCATGACAGCCTTCGGCGCCGCGTTCGATGCGGCGAGCATCGGTGGCGGATTGGAAGCCGTGTTTGCGACAGGCGCCTTGGACGCGATGGAATTCACGACAGCGGGCGTCGTGGATATGGACGCAGCGGCGGTTTGCGGCGCGGCTCCGGGGACTACGGCGTTGGGGACGGAGCGGTGAATCGGCGCAGGTTTCGCGGGATCGTCGGAACTACCGAAGAGACGCCCAAAGAAACCTGGTTGGTTTGGTGTGAGGAGACGAACGGCATCGCGGGCGTTGGATTGGCGCGCGAGATCGAGCGGAGTTTTGCCGGCGGCGTTGGTGATGGACGGGTTGGCGCCGTTCTTAAGCAGCAGGCGCATGAGTTCGACCGCGTTGCCGTTGGCGGCCCAGTGCATGGCTGTGTTGCCGCTTTGGTTGGTGGTGTTGACCCGCGCGCCGACTTCGATCAAAGCGCGCGCCATGGCGGTGTTGGTGTTGGCGGCGGCCCAAAGCAGCGTCGAAGACCCCGTGTCGTTGACGGCATTGACGTCCGCGCCGTTTTCCAGCAAAAAGCGCACCATCTCTGTTTGCCCCTGGAATGCCGCCCACTGCAACGGCGTAACGCCGTTCGTCGTGCGGGCGTTGACGTTAGCCCCGAGCTTGAGCAGCAGGCGGGCCACGGCGATGTCGCCATTGGCCGCGGAAAGATGAAGGGGCGTGGCGCCTTCGGGAGTTTGTTCGGCAACAGCCTCGCGCGGGCTGGCATCGATCGCGGCCTTGAGGGCGGCGACATCGTGCCGCCGGGCGGCTTCGATGGCCGGCCCCGCCAGGGATATCGAACTCAGCATGAAAAGAGTCAAACTGGACCAAACTGCAATACGATTCATAAAGCCCCCTTGCGCAGCGGCCGCGGGATCGCGCCGATGCGCTTGTACAATAGAAATGTGTCCGGCATAATGCAAGCCAAGCGCGGGCACCTGAACCCCGAACCCTGAACCCTGAAATGATCGTCATCGTCGACTACAAAGCTGGCAACCTCACGAGCGTGCAACTGGGCTTTGGCGCCCTGGGGCTGGAAACGCGCGTGACGCGCGATCCCGCGGAAATCGCCAGGGCCGGGCGTCTGGTGTTTCCCGGCGTAGGCGCCGCGGGGGCGGCCATGCGCAATCTGCGTGAACTGGGCCTCGTGGCGCCACTGCAGGCGGCCGCCGCGCGCGGCATTCCCTTTCTCGGCATCTGCCTCGGCACGCAGATTGTGCTGGGGCGCTCGGAGGAGGACGGCGGCACGGAGACTTTGGGACTGCTGCCAGGGCAGGTGCGGCGCTTTCAACCGCTCGTGCCGACCGACAAGGTGCCGCAGATCGGCTGGAACAGTGTCGCCTTCCGCCGTCCACACCCCGTGCTGGCGGGACTGGCCTCAGGCAGCGAATTCTATTTCGTACACAGTTATTACCCGGCGCCTGCCAACGAAACGGATGTCATTGGCGTTACCGAATATGCCGGCGCGACCTTTGCCTCGCTGATGGGCCGCGGCAACATCGTGGCCGCCCAGTTTCACCCGGAGAAGTCGGGACGCATGGGTCTGCAACTGTTGAAAAATTTCAGTAATTGGGACGGCAAATGCTGACGCGGCGCATTATTCCATGCCTTGACGTGCGTAATCGGCGCGTGACCAAGGGCGTCCGGTTCCAGAACAACGTGGAGCTGGGCGATCCGATCGCGCTGGCCTCGCGCTACTATGAGGAGGGCTGCGACGAACTGGTGGTGTATGACATAACCGCCTCCGCCGAACGTCGGCCGATCGATATCGAGATGGTGCGCGAGGTGGCGCGGGCGATCCATATTCCGTTTGCCGTCGGCGGCGGAATCGCCACGCTGGCCGACATGGAGCGCGTCCTGCTGGCTGGCGCCGAGAAGATTTCAGTCAACTCTCTGGCGGTGGCCAATCCGGCGCTGATCGGCGAAGGCTCGCGCGCTTTTGGCGCGCAATGCATCGTGCTGGGGATGGACCCGGTGCGGGTGGCGGTGGATGCGCGTTTTCCAAGCGGCTACGAAATCACCACCCACGGCTTCCGCGAACGCACGGGGATGGATGCCGTGGCCTGGGCGCGGCGGGCGGCGGATCTCGGGGCGGGTGAAATCGTGGTCAACTCCGTGGATGCCGACGGCACACGCCGGGGGTTCGACCTGCGCTTGACGCGACTGATCGCCGAGGCCGTCGGGGTGCCCGTGGTGGCGTCGGGCGGCGCGGGCAAGCCGTCGCACCTGGCCGATGTCTTTCGCGAAGGGCTCGCCGATGCCGCCATCGTGGCCGGGATGATTCACACCGGCGAATTCACGATTCCGCGGATCAAATCCGAACTCGCGGCGTCGGGGATTCCCGTGCGCGCCACCTGGTGAATATGGCGATGACCGCTCCCGACGAAACGACCGATTGCGTGCCGCTGTGCGTGGACCTGGATGGCACGCTGATCGCGACCGATCTGCTCTGGGTCTCGCTGCGGCAGATCCTGCGCCGCGCCCCCTGGCTGATCCTGAAAATCCCTTTTTGGTGGCATCAGGGACGGGGCTTTCTCAAGGCGGAACTGGCGCGGCGGGCGCAGCTTGATTATGCGCGTCTGCCCTATCGCGGCGATGTGCTGGCCTTTCTGCGCGCCGCGCGGGCGCAGGGACGGCGGCTGGTGCTTGTGACGGGCAGTCACGAAAATTATGCGCGGGAGTTGGCGGCTGAGCTTGGATTGTTCGAAGATGTGCTGGCGACGACCGCCGCGCTCAACGTTACCGGACGCCGCAAGGCGGCGCTGCTGGTGGAGCGCTACGGGCTGCGCGGATTCGATTACATCGGCAACAGCCGCGTGGATCTGCCAGTCTGGGCGGCGGCGCGGCGGGCGCTCGTTGCGCATGCCCCGGGCTGGGTGCGCTCCCGCGCGCGGGCGCAGGGCAACGTCGAACGCGAGTGGTGAACACCGAACACACTCCCTGCAAATCCTCTGGCGAATTCGTATTGAAGCAGATAGAATGTATAACATGTCGCAACCATCCAAGGCTATACTGACGAATCAGGACTACAAGACTTACCGGCGTCTGCTGGCTTATCTGAGGCCCTATTGCGGGCGGCTGGCGGTGGGCATTTTCTTCGGTCTGATCTACGCCGGTTCGAACGGCGCGCTGTTGCTGACCTTGAAGAAGGGCGTCAACAACGTGTTCGGTCTGTCGGCGGCCCAGCCTAGCTGGGCGCAAACGGCTCTGGTCGCGGCGCTGATTTTGCTCGCGAGCGCGGCGCGCGGTGTCAGCGACTACCTGAGCAAGTATCTGATCCGCTGGTGCGGCAGCCGGGTGGTGCTGGACCTGCGCGCCGCGCTTTTCCGTAAACTCAACGAACTTTCGCTCTCGTACTTCGTCGCCAGCCGTTCCGGCGATCTGATCGCGCGGACGACCAGCGACCCCAGTCTGGTGGAGAGCGCCGTCTCGAACGTTGTCGAGGATGTGGCCAAGCAGCCGCCGACGCTGGTTGTGCTGGTGGGCGTGCTGTTCTGGCTTGACCCGATGCTGGCGCTCGGCAGCCTGCTGCTGTTTCCGATCTGCATTCTGCCGGTCACGCTCTTCGGACGGCGCGTGCGGCGCTTTTCGCGCGAGGGTCAGCAGCGCATCGCCGACCTGGTCTCGATTATCCAGGAGGCGATCGTGGGTGTGCGCGTGGTCAAGGCCTTCGGCATGGAAGAGAGCGAGAATGCGCGCTTCGGCGTGCAAAACCGCTCCTTCTTCAGCCGCGTGATGCGCGTGGTGCGGGCGCAGTGCGCCGTTGAACCGTTGATGGTCTTCATCTCGATGGTGGGCGTTGCGGCGGTGCTGTTTTACATCCGCTGGAAGGCCATGCCGTTCGATTCGTTCGTAACCTTCGCCGGCGCGCTGGTGATGATGTACGGACCGGTGAAGAGCCTGAGCCGAGTGCATCTGCAGATACAACTGGCGTCGGGCGGCGCGGACCGGATTTTCGAAGTGCTCGACACGCCCGTCGAAATCTCGAACCGCCCCCAGGCCCGCCGTTTCGAGGAGCGGATCGACACCATCGAGTTCGACCACGTTTCGTTTGCCTACGGCGCGCAGCCGATCTTGCGGGACATTTCGCTGAGCGTGACCGCGGGACAGCGCGTCGCGCTGGTGGGCGGTTCGGGGGCGGGCAAGACCACGTTCGTGAATCTGCTGCCACGCTTTTACGATCCAACCTCCGGCGCGCTGCGCATCAATGGGACCGATATCCGCGATCTGACGCTGGATTCGCTGCGGCGGACGATGGGGATCGTGACGCAGGATACGGTGCTCTTCAACGACACCGTGATCAACAATATCCGCTACGGCACGCCCGAAGCCGCGCCCGAGGCGGTGATCGAGGCGGCAAAAAGGGCGCATGCCGACGAGTTTATCCGCGCCCTGCCGCACGGCTACGAGACACATGTGGGCGATCTGGGCATGCGTCTTTCCGGCGGCCAGCGCCAGCGCATTGCGATCGCCCGCGCCTGCCTGCGGAATCCGGCGATTCTGATTCTCGACGAAGCCACCAGTGCGCTGGACACCGAGTCCGAGCGTGCCGTTCAGGCGGCCCTGGAAACGCTGATGCAGTCGCGGACGGTGTTCGTCATCGCGCACCGGCTTTCCACGATCGTCGCCTGCGATCGCATCCTGGTGCTTGCCGGCGGGCAGGTGATCGAGGAAGGCACGCACGATGCCTTGCTCGCCCGCGGCGGTGCTTACCGCCGGCTGTACGATCTGCAGTTCGTCGCGGAGTAGGGCGTATGCAACATTCACGCGACCAATGATTCTGCCGGAATCGGGGGCCGGGCGTTTGGGCCCGAGTTTCCTGATCTCGGCGTCTTGTAGAAGTTCGGTCAGTGACGCATGCAGTTCCGGGAGTTGCGCCTTCAGCACTGCATCGGCGCGCATGTTCGGAAGCTGGGCCAATGACAGGATCTGCTGAATGATCTCGAATTTAGCCTTTGAATCCGACGCAGCCTTCCACTGCGCCAGCTTGTTGTCACGGTACCAAAACGCCAAACCACCTGGAGAACGAGCGTGTTGGTTCTGGGCGAAAATAGTTCTTTGGTGCGGCGGGCGGTGAAGTACGCGCGGTTGCGCGTGCGATCCGACGGCGGGCTGGAGGTGGTGGCGCCGCACGGCATGGCCGGGGCGCGGATCGAGGCTTTTATTGCAGCCAAACAAGGCTGGATCGAGGCGCAGCGTAAACGCTTCCGGCAACGGGCGGCGGCGGTGTTCGATCCAGTCTCGCTGGAATTGCACGGGCGGCGTTTTCGCATCCAGTACAGTCCCGCGCGGGGGCGGTACGCGGACGTGGACGAGGCGGCGGGGACCGTCAGTTCCGGACTCGATCTGGCGCAACCGGCGACGCGCGCTGCCTGGATGCAAAGCTATGCGCGGCGCTTTTTGGATGTGCGCTTGCATGAGTTGGCGCGCCTGCATGGTTTCGGATTTGCGAGGGTTTCCATCCGCAACCAGCGCAGCCGCTGGGGGAGTTGCTCGTCGCGCGGCACGATTTCGCTGAACTGGCATCTCGTGACGGCGCCGCGCTTTGTGGTGGACTACCTGCTGCTGCACGAGCTGGCGCACACGCGCTGCATGAATCACGGCGCCGGTTTTTGGACATTGGTACGCGCGCTTTGTCCGGAGCATCGGGCCGCGACGACCTGGCTGCGCGCGCACAGTCCGGGGGACGGGGAGCTGTCTCAGTCCCTATGAATAGCAACTGCAACCGGAGGTTCAGGCCGCCGGAAGTTTTGCAATAAACGTTGCAGAGGAATATAAGACTGCACGGCAACGAGGGACGAGAATCCGGGGACAAATTGGCATGAAAATCGAAACGGGCTTATTCGACCAATGAAAATTCGCTATCGTTGTCCATACTGCGGAACGCGCTTCGCCCCACCGGTGCGGGCGTTTTGTCCGCACTGCGGCCGCGCCATGCGTTTGCCCGCGCCGGTGCTCGCCGCGGAGGGCCGCAGGGCGCGCGCGCGCGCTGATCGGCTGGCCCGCAAGACCGGCGAACGCGAATCCGCGTGGGCGGCCTTTTTCAAGTCGCCGCGCCAATTGCCGATCTTCGGGGCGATGATGCTGGCGCTGGCGGTGATATTTGTCTCGATACAGCCGGGCGGGGAATGGGTGCCGCGGAAACGCGTCGATCCCCGGACCCGGGCCGTGGAAAACCTGGATGTATTGCGCACCGCGTTGGAACTGTTCCGCCGGGACGTGGGCCGCTACCCCAGCGCGGGCGAAGGGCTCCCCGCGCTGCTGCACGAAATCCCCGCGCCGGGCTGGCAGGGACCGTACATCGTCAGCCTTACCTGCGACCCCTGGCGCCGCCCGTTCCGTTACGCCGTTGACGGCGCCAACGTGACGCTTTTCGCCCTGGGACCCGACGGGGTGGCAGGCACCGCCGACGACGTGCCCGCGCCGCCGGTGGACTGGGCGGCCGTGGAGTCCGCCGCCGCCGAGCCGCACTCCATGCGTGTGCATCTGCTCGCGCCGCCCAAACGTTAGGACTCCGTTGCCAGCGAATGAAATTGACATTTTCCACGCAAGCGGGTATTTCATGTTCCTTTCATGCGCGCCCGCATTCGCGGAATTTGCGGTCTTAGGCCGCGCGTGAAATTGGATGGCATTATCAAGGAGAACGGTAATGGCAACGGAATCGATGCTGGAAAATGCGCGGGTGAATTTCGATCGCGCGGCGGCGACACTGGGCGGCGTTTACGACGCGGAGTTGCTGCGCAAATTGCGCTTCCCGAAAGAACGCAGCGAACTGCGCCTGACGCCGCAGTTGTCGGACGGAAACGTCCACGTTTTTACCGCGTACATCGTGCATCACAACAATTCGCTGGGCCCGTGCAAAGGCGGCATCCGCATGAGTCCCTCGGTCACGCTGGACGATATCACGGCGCTGGCCATGGAAATGACCTGGAAATGCGCGTTGATCGGCGTTCCTTTTGGCGGCGGCAAAAGCGGGATTGTGGCCGATCCCCGGCAGCTCACGCCGGACGATAAACAGACGCTGATCCGTAATTTTACACGGAATGCCCACAGGCACATCAATCCCCTGGTTTACATACCGGCGCCGGATATGGGCACGAACGAGCAGGATATGGGGCACATCAAGGATACCATCGCCTACTCGAACGGTCATGCGACGACTCAGGGCTGCTATGTGACGGGCAAGCCGGTGCTGCTGGGCGGCATCCCCGGCCGCGGCAAGGCCACGGGACGCGGGGTGGCCATCGCGTCCGATGCCGCGATGAAGCACATCGGCGCGGATCTCAAGGGCGCGCCGGTCATTGTCCAGGGCTTCGGAAACGTGGGCGCCGTTACCTGCGCGGAACTGGCGGCCCGCGGCGCCCGGATCGTGGGCGTCTCGGATATCGCCGAGGCGGTGTACGACGAGCGGGGGCTGGATGTGGATCGCCTGATGGCGTATGCGCGCAGTAACGGTTCGTTGAAGGGATGCGGACAGGGGCGCGTTGTGAGCCCTGAGGGACTGTTGGAAATGGCATGCGTGTTGCTGGTGCCGGCGGCCACCGGAAACCAGATCACCGCTGAAAATGCCGGGAAGATCCAGGCGCGGGTTGTGGCCGAAGGCGCCAATGGACCGACCACGCCGGACGCCGATGCCATCCTGCACAAGCGAAACGTCTTTGTGATCCCGGACATTCTATGCAACGCCGGCGGCGTGTTCGTTTCGTATCTTGAGTACACGCAGGAAACGCAGCAGGAACAGATGACGGAAGAGGACGTGAAATCGCGGCTGGAGAAACGCATGCGCGACAAATTCAAACTGGTTGTCGGAACCGCGGAGAAGCAACGCCTTTCGACGCGGGACGCCTCCATGCATCTGGCTTTGGAAAGCGTGTGCGCCGCCACCGTGGCGCGCGGCAATCTGCCTTGATCCGGGGAATCCATGGAACACCGGAATAAATTGGACGTGCTGATAATCGGCGGGGGCATGATCACCAACGATCTGATCCTGCCCTCCATCTATCACCTGCAGCGGCTCGGAACGGTCGGCAAGATCCGCGTCTGCGCGCTCAACTCGGCGCCGCTCAAGGCGCTCAAGGAAAGCCGCGAGATCCAGGAGGCCTTTCCGGGGCAGGACTTCGAGGCCTTTCCGCCGCTGTCCGAGCCCGGCGACAGGATGTTCCCGAATCTCGCCATGGAGTTGCTGGCCAGGACCCCGCCGCGGCAGGTCGTCGTGGTGGCGGTCCCGGACCAGTTTCACTACGAGATGGTCAATGCCTGCCTGCGCCACGACCAGCACGTCTTGTGCGTCAAGCCGCTGGTGCTGAAGTACGAGCAGTCCGCCGAACTCGAGAAACTGGCGCTGGAACGGGGCCTGTTTGTGGGGGTGGAATACCACAAGCGCTTCGACCGCCGTTCGCTGGTGGCCCGCCGGCAATACGCGCTGGGGCATTTCGGCGAGTTCATCATGGGCGAGGCCAAACTGATCGAGCCCTACTACTACCGGCACTCCAATTTCCAGAACTGGTTTACCACCGCCATGACCGACCCCTTCGTCTACGTGGGCTGCCACTACGTGGACCTGGTCTACTTCATCACGGGCTTGAAGCCGGTTTCGGTTTCGGTGTCGGGCGTCAAAGGGAAATTCCCCAACGGCAAGGAAGCCTACATGTGGTCGAACGGCCGCGTGCGCTATGAGAATAACGCCTTGCTGTCGGTGACCGACGGCCTGGGATATCCCGACGCCGGCGCGGGCAGTAACGACCAGGGCCTGATCATGTATTGCGAGGGCAAGGACTGCAGCGGCATGATCCAGCACGATGACCAGGATCGCGGCGTGCGGCATTGCTATGTCGACCCCATCGGCGTCGCCGGTTCCCGCTACAACTACGTGAGCCCGGACTTCTACCGCCTGACGCCCTGGGAAGGGCGCGGGTTCAAACCGATGGGCTACGGCTACGATTCCGTCGCCGCCAGCGTGGAGACGATGGCGCGGATCGAAAACGAAACGGCTGGGATGGCGGAAGCCGCGGCGCTCGCAAAACGGCGCGAAACGATCCGCGAGATCGACAAGGCCGGCATCATCGCCACGCCCGCCAACAGCTTCATCAACGAACTCGTGGTGGAGGCCGCCCGCATGTCCATCCTGACCGATGGCGAATGGGTGAACATTGTGTACGGAGCAAACCCGCATGCCGAGAAAAGGAACCGATAATCATGGCTGAATACGACCTGACCCCTGTCAAAGTTCCGAGCGTCAAGACTCGCTACCGCACGATCAAGACGGCCCTGCCGGTGCCGGAATCGCTGCCGATTTTCGAGACTCTGCGCCACTCCGAGCCGCGTTCCATGTCCGGCCAGCCGCCGATCCTCTGGCACAAGGCGGAGGGTGCGACGGTCTCCGACAAGTGGGGCAACCAGTGGATCGATTGGTCGTCGGGAGTGCTGATCACCAATGTCGGCCATGGCCACCCCGCCATCAGGCGGGCGATTCAGGAAGTGCTGGACCGGCCGCTGCTGTCGACCTACGTCTTTCCGCACGAAGGCCGGGCTAATTTGACCGACGCGCTGGCCGCGCTGGCGCCCGATCCGAAGAGCTACCAGGCGTTCCTGCTCAGCACCGGCAGCGAGGCCACCGAGAACTGCATCAAGCTCTCCAAGACCTACGCCCTGGAAAAATACGGCCCGCAGAAGAAGTATTTCGTGACCTTCAACGGCGCATTTCACGGCCGCACCCTGGGCGCGCAACTGGCCGGCGGCATGCCGCGCCTGAAACGCTGGGTGGGCGCCCTGGATGCGACGTTCGTGCAGGTTCCGTTCCCGGATGGCTACAAGAACACGGATGTATCGTTCGACCTGTTCTTGAAAACGCTGCGGGACTTGGGCGTCGCGCCCGAGGCGATCGCGGGGGTGATGGTCGAGAGCTATCAGGGCATCGGGCCGGACTTTATTCCTGTGGACTACGCCCAAAAACTCGCGGCGTTCTGTCAAAAGCACGACATCGTGCTCACGATGGACGAGGTGCAGTCCGGCTTCGGACGCACCGGAAAAATGTTCTGCTTCGAACACTACGGCATCAAGCCCGACCTGATCGCCTGCGGCAAGGGCATCACCTCGTCCCTGCCGCTGTCGGCGGTGATCGGGCGCGCGGATATCATGTCGTTGTATCCGCCAGGCTCGATGACCTCCACCCATTCGGCTTCGCCCCTGGCGGTCGCCGCCTCGCTCGCGAACCTCAAAGTGCTCAAGGACGAGAAGCTCGTGGAACGCGCGGCTCGGCTCGGGGCCTGGTTCGTGCCGGAACTCGAACGGATCCAGCTTAAGTATCCGCAGGTGCTGGGCTGCTGCCACGGCAAGGGCTTGGTGGCGGGCATTCAGGCCGTCAAGGCGGGCACCAAAACGCCGGATCCGGCGCTGGCTTTGCGCGTCAACATCGGCTGCTACCAGAAGGGGCTGCTCATGTTTGCGCCGGTTGGCCTGGCCGGCGAATGCATCAAGATCGCGCCGCCGCTGAGCATCGAGGAAGACGCGTTGCGGGAATCGCTGGCGGTATTCGAGGAAGTCGTCGATCAGGTTATGCAGTAACCGTTCTGGCTGGAGCCATACCGAAACCATGGGCGAAATCACAACCTCCCCCAGCGCCGATATTCACGAGCTTATCCGCCATATCGGCGCGCGGGTCACGCTGCGCGGCTGGCTCTACGGCAAACGCGCCGGGGGCAAGGTCGTGTTCATGGTCGTGCGCGACGGCACGGGACTGGCGCAGTGCGTGGTCGAGGCCTCCAATGCCGCCGCCTTCGCCGCCGCCGAAGATCTATCGCAGGAATCCTCGCTGACGCTGACCGGCATGGTGCGCTCCGAACCCCGCGCGCCCGGCGGCGCCGAGGTTGCGGTCGAAACGCTCGACGTCTTGCAGCGGGCCGAGGCCTACCCGATCGGCCGCAAGGCGCACGGCGCCGACTTCCTCTTCAGCCACCGCCATCTCTGGCTGCGGGCGCCGCGGCAGACGTCGCTGCTGCGTATCCGCCACACTGTCGTCCAGGCGGTCCGCGGTTTCTTCGACGCGCGTGGCTTTACGCTGATAGACACCCCGATCCTGGTGCCCGGCGTCGGCGAAGACCGGCAGTCGCTTTTTACGGTGGACTACTTCGGCGCCCCGATCTACCTGACGCAGACCGGCCAGCTCTACCTCGAAAGCGCCTGCATGGCGCTCGGCAAGGTCTACAGTTTTGGCCCGACCTTCCGCGCCGAAAAGTCCAAAACCCGCCGGCACCTGACCGAATTCTGGATGGTCGAGCCGGAACTCGCCTTTGCGGAGTTGGAGGAGGTCATGGCGCTGGCCGAGGGGATGGTGACCGCCGTGGCCGCCGCCGTGCTGGCGCGCCATCGCGACGATCTGGCCGCGCTGGGGCGCGACGCAGCGGCCTTGGAGCGCATCGTCGCGCCCTTCCCGCGGCTGACCTACAGCGAGGCGGTGGATATCCTGCGCGGTCCCGAAACGCGCGCGCGCATGGAGTCCGAGATGGCGGCCAGGCGCACACAACTCCAGGCCCGCATGGACGAACTCAAGGCGGCCGAGGCGGAGGCCGCCGCGGCGCGCAAGGGCTGGAAACAGGAACAGGCTGAAACCCGCGCGCGGGAACTGCGTGAAACGGTGCAGGAACTGGAGCAGGAACTACGCGTGGCGCCCGAGCATCTGGCGCTGGCGCAGAGTTTCGAATGGGGCAAGGACCTGGGTGGCAGCGACGAGACCATCCTCTCCCGCCGCTTCGACCGGCCCGTGTTCGTAACCGAGTATCCGCGCGAGGCCAAGGCCTTTTACATGAAGGTCAAACACGGGGACCCGCGCGTCGTCTGCAACTTCGACCTGCTGGCGCCCGAGGGCTACGGCGAAATCATCGGCGGCAGCCAGCGCGAGGAGCAGTCGCCCGTGCTGCTGGAAGCCATGCGCGCCAAAGGGCTGCAGCCGGAGGATTACGAATGGTACCTGGATCTGCGCCGCTACGGCAGCGTCCCGCACGGCGGCTTCGGCCTCGGCATCGAGCGCGTCCTGACCTGGCTCTGCGGCCTCCAGCACGTCCGCGAAACCATTCCCTTCCCCCGCACCATGGGTCGCGTGCAGCCGTAAGGGTCGTGTTAAGCCACACGCTACGGCTTTTTCACTGTGATTCAGACAGTGGGGAGGCGGGCGGGTTGAGCGGGTGGTGATTTGTGGGAAGTAAGACGCAACTGGGACAATGGCTGCCGTGGCCGAGTCGCGTGGAGACGACGCGCGAAGTTACCAATGTCAATCAGCATTTTGACCGTATTGTTTCGCTTGAGCCCTTGGACTCAGTGGCTCGGAAGTTATCGAGACCGAGTGGGCATGCGCGCTGCCGTCGAACTGCCGCACCGTCTCGCAGTGCATGCGGACCCCGACGGGCAGGGCCGCATCGGGAAAATCGAAGCGCGGGCTGTGAAACGGCACCAAAGCTGAGCCGTCGGACGCGCTCGCGCCGAGCTGCCAGAGCGCACCGGGAACATGCTGCAGGTAGTAGGCAAAGTCTTCGCCGCCCAAACTGACGGAGGCTTCCCGAACGCAATCCGCGCCCAGCGTTTCGCGCCCGACGCGCGCGATGTGCGCCGTGGCTTCAGCGTCGTTCGTCAGCACGGGATACCCGGGGGTCAGGCGCACCTCGGCGCGCGCGCCGTAGGCTTCGGCGGTGCGCTCCGCCACGCGGCGAATGGCCTCGCAGGCCTGCGCGCGCGTGCCGGCCGAGAGCGTGCGCAGGGTGCCGCAGAGCGTGGCACGATCGGGGATTACGTTATAGGTCGTGCCGGATTCGACGCGCGCGATGGTGATGACGGCCGGCTGCGCGGGGTCGAGGTTGCGGCTGACAATGCTTTGGAGTGCGACAATGACATGGGCGGCGACGAGAATGGGATCGACGCCGCGATGCGGCACCGCGGCGTGCGTTCCGGAGCCGTGAATCACGATGTCGATGGTGTCCGTGGCAGCCATGGCCGGACCGGCGCGCACGCCGATGGCGCCGATCGGCAAGCCCGGCCAGGCATGCAGGGCAAAAATGGCGGTAACCGGCGGGGTCTCCAGCGCGCCGGCCTCGCACAGCAAGCGTCCGCCGCCGCCGCTTTCCTCGGCCGGTTGGAAAATGAAGCGCACCGGGCCGCGGAGTTCTTCACGGATGGCGGAGAGCACGACGGCGGCGCCGACGAGGCAGGCTACGTTTCCGTCATGGCCGCAGGCGTGGGCGCAGCCCGGCACGCGCGAGGCATAGGGGAGGCCCGTCTCCTCGGTCATCGGCAGGGCGTCCATGTCGGCCCGCAGCGCCACGCAGGGACCGGGCTTGTCCGCGTCCAGGGTGGCGATCACGCCCGTACCGGCCACGCAGGTGCGTATGGTCATGCCGGGCAGTTTGGCCAGTCGCTCGGCCACGCGCGCGGCGGTGCCGTGCTCATGGAAACCGATTTCGGGATGCTGGTGCAGGTCGTGGCGCAAGTTCACCAGCGATGGCAAGGACTCGGCTATCAGTGGCGTCAGGTCACGCATGCATCACCTCCATCAGCGCTTTGTATTTCATGACTTCTCCCAATCCAAGAACAGCCGCAACATGACCGGGCATTTGCTTTAATTAGCCGGCGCCGTGGCGCTTAAAATCCCGCGCCGGCGGCGGCGAAGCCGCGGGCTTCGCGGCGCGCCCAGGCGTCGGTCTCGAACACCTCGTCCAGCGTCGGCGTCGCCACGGCTACCGGGGGCGTGCGCGCCAGCACCGCCGCCACCGTGCGCCAGATGCCGCCAAAGGGCATGCGCCCTTCCAGAAACCAATCCACCGCCACCTCGTTGGCGGCGTTCAAGACCGTCGGCTGCGTGCCGCCCGCGGCGGCGGCCTCGCGGGCCAGCCGCAGGCAGGGAAAACGCTCGGTTTCCGGCGCGTGAAAATGCAGCGCGCCGGCGGCGATCAAATCCAGTTGCGGCAGCCCGCCATCCACCCGTTCGGGCCAGGTCAGCGCGTACTGGATCGCGAAACGCATGTCCGGCGGTCCCAGCTGCGCGAGCACGCCGCCATCCACAAACTCCACCAGCGAGTGCATCAGGCTCTCGGGGTGAATCACCACCTCGATGCGATCGAGCGGCACATCGAAAAGCCAGCGGGCCTCCATGATTTCCAGCCCCTTGTTCATCAGGGTGGCGGAGTCCACCGTCACCTTGCGGCCCATGTTCCAGCGCGGATGACGCAGCGCGTCCTTGACGCTGACGTGATCCAGATCCAGTTCCGGACGCCGCGCAAAAGGCCCGCCCGAGGCCGTGAGCAGCAGCCGCCGCACGGACTCCGGGCGCGCGCCCTGCAGACATTGGAACAAGGCGCTGTGCTCGCTGTCCACCGGCAGCAACCGCGCGCCCGTGCGCGCGGCGCTGGCGCAGACCAGCGCGCCGGCGGCGACCAGCACCTCCTTGGTGGCCAGCGCCACGTCCATGCCCGCCTCGACCGCCGCCAGTACGGGACGCAAGCCGGCCATGCCGACCATGGCGCAGAGCACCAGATCGGCGCCCGATGTCCGCACCAGTTCGACCACGCCCGCTTCGCCATCCAGCACGCGCAAGCCCGCGGGCGCCGCCTGGCGCGCGGCGGCGGCGGCGGCGGGATCGGCCAGCGCCACGCTGGAGACTCCGAACGCGCGCGCCTGTTCGAGCACCCGCGCGCCATGCCTGTTCGCGGCCAGACCGACAATCTGAAAGCGGCCGGGAAGCGCCGCAATCACGCGCAGGGCGTTTTCGCCGATCGAACCCGTACACCCGAGAAGGACCAGGCGTTTGACCTTATTCGATGAACCAGATGACATAGAAGTAAAGCGCCGGGGCGGCGAAGAGCAGGCTGTCCAGCACATCCAGCAGCCCGCCCATGCCTGGAATCAGCGTCCCGGAATCCTTGGCGTCCGCCGCGCGTTTAAGTTGCGATTCGACCAGGTCGCCGAGCACTCCGACGCAGGAGAGCAGCAGGCCGAGGATCGCCGCGTCGTGCCAATGCACCAAGAGGGTCCCAAACCAGGCGCCGCCAGGCGCCGGCTTCAGGCGCGCCATCACAGCGAGCGCCACGAGCGCCACTGCAATGCTGGCGAACAATCCCCCCGCTAAACCCTCCCAGGTTTTTTTGGGGGAAAGGTGCGGACAGAGCGGGTGCCGTCCCCAGCGGCGGCCGATGAAAAATGCGCCCATGTCCCCCGACTTCACCACCAGCAGCAGAAACAGTCCCAGCTTGCACCCGGTATCGGGTATCAGTTCCAAAGGCGCCGGTGGATCCCAGCGAAACAGCATCCGCAGCAGGAAGCCCAGCAGGTACGGAACGTACAGCACGCCCAGCAGTGTGACGGCGACGGCCTGGACCGAACGCCGATGCTCGTGTTCGTAAAAAGAGCGCACGCAGAGCGCGAGCAACAGCAGAAAAATAACCAAAAGCCCCGATTCATCCGCCACCGGCCACCAGGTCGCCGGCAGCACGGGTTCGTAGGCGCGCGCGATGCCCGCCAGCATCATCAGCGCGCCGCCCGCGATTCCCCAACTGCTAAAGGCCGGCATCTCCATGCACGCGGCCAGCCGGTAAAACTCGTGCAGTCCGACCACCGCGAAGAGCAGCAGAACCGCATAGCCGAAAACCGACGGCAGCTCAAAGGCGCCCGCCCAGACGATGACGCCGAAAGCGAGGCCGCTCAGAATGCGTTTATGCAGCGACGTCAGCGCGATGTTCATGAGGCCTCCCCGTAGCGCCGCTGCCGGCGCGCATATTCTTCCAGCGCGGCGCGAAAATGTTCCTCGCGGAAGTCCGGCCACAGCACATCGGTGAAGTAGAGTTCCGCATACGAAAGCTGCCAGAGCAGAAAATTGCTGACCCTCAGTTCGCCGCTGGTGCGGATCATCAGATCGGGGTCGGGCACATCGGGGGCATACAGGTGCGCCGCCATACAGGCTTCGTCCACCTGGCCGGGTTCCAGCCGGCCGTCTCGAACTTCATGGGCGATGGCGCGGGCGGCGGCGGCGATCTCGGTGCGGCCGCCATAGCTCAGGGCCAGCAACAGCTGGCCGCCCGTGTAGGCCCGCGTGGCCGTCTCCACCCGGGCCAGATCGGCGCGCAGCGCAGGCGAAAGATCCTCCAGCCGTCCGATCGTGCGCAGGCGCACCTGGTTTTCGTGCAGTTCGCGTTCCTGGTCGCGCAGGAAATGGCGCAGCAGGCGCATTAACCCCCCGACTTCTTCGCGCGAGCGCTTCCAGTTCTCGACGCTGAACGCGTAGAGGGTCAGAAACTCGACCCCGGCGTTGCGGCAGGCGCGGATCGCGGTGCGCACCGATTCGGCCCCCTGCTCGTGCCCCTTGAGCCGGGGCAGTCCGTGCTGCCGGGCCCAGCGTCCATTGCCATCCATGATGATGGCCACATGCCGGGGCTTCGCGGCCGATTTCCTGGGGCGGGGATCGCTCATGGGCATTTGCTCACAAGGAGAGACGGAAGGTGCTGTCGCGCCGCGGTCCGACGGACAGAATGCCCAGCGGCACGCCGGTCAGCCGGCAAAGTTCGTCCACATAGGCGCGGGCGGCGGCGGGCAGGGCTTCGAACTGCTTCACGTCGCTGGTTGCGCAGCGCCAGCCGGGATAATCCGCGTAAACCGGCTTGCAGGCGGCCAGGATGCGCGCCGAGGCGGGCACGGTTTCGTAACGCCGCCCTTCGCATGTGTAGGCCACGCAGACGCGGATGGTTTCCACTTCGTCCAGCACATCGAGCTTGGTGATGGCCCAGGCATCCACGCCGCTCACCTGCGCGGCGTAACGCGCCACCACGGCGTCGAACCAGCCGCAGCGCCGCGGCCGGCCGGTGGTGGCGCCAAACTCGCGTCCGCGCTGGCGCAGATGTTCACCCATGGCGTCGTTAAGTTCCGTGGTGAAGGGACCCTCGCCGACGCGGGTGGTATAGGCTTTGACCACGCCCACCACGCGGTCAATGGCCTTGGGAGGCAGGCCGGTACCGGTGCAGGCGCCGCCGGCCGTGGAGTTCGAGGAGGTCACAAAGGGGTAGGTGCCAAGGTCGATGTCCAGCATCGTGCCTTGCGCGCCCTCGAAGAGGATCGAACGCCCGGCGCGCCAGTCGGCGGCCAGCGAAGCCACGGTGTCGCCGATGTAAGGCTTGAGCGCTTCCCCGGCCGCGCGCAGATCTTTCAAAGTCTGCGCCGTATCCAGCGGCTCAGTGCCCGCCGCCGCGGCCTGGGCGTTGGTTTCGTTCAGGCGCTCCCGCGCGCATTCTTCCCAGCCGGTTTCCAGCAGGTCGCCCAGGCGCAGGCCGGCGCGGTGCGCCTTGTCGGCGTAGGCCGGCCCGATGCCGCGTTGCGTGGTGCCGATGCGCGCGCCGGCCGCGGCGCGGCCTTCGCGCGCGGCGTCGATGCGGCGGTGCCAGGGGCCGACGATGTGGGCGCGGTCGCCGATTTCCAAGCGTCCGCGCACGGTTACGCCGCGCGCCTCGAGATCGCGGATCTCCTGCACCAGCGCCAGCGGATCCACCACCAGTCCGTGGCCGATCACGCAGCGCTTGCCGGGGTAAAGAATTCCGGAGGGGACAAGGTGCAAGACATAGCGTTCGCGGCCGATTTCGATCGTGTGGCCGGCGTTGCTGCCGCCCTGATAACGCGCGACGACGTCGGCGTCGCGGGCCAGCACGTCTACGATTTTGCCTTTGCCTTCGTCGCCCCACTGGGCGCCGATCAGAACCGTGTTGGACATGAATAATTATCCCGGCCACCCGCGGCGGGCTGGCCGCGGCTGGTTGAGGCGAACTTTACCATAAGCGCAAACGTCACGGCAATGGCGCAGGAATGTTTTCCGACAATTCGTCCAAATAGGCCGCGAGCGCGGCGCGCCAGTCGGGAAGTTGGAATTTCAGCGCGGACTGGATGCGGCTTTTCGAGAGCACCGAGTAGGCGGGGCGGGGCGTTTTGGAGGGATACTGACTCGACAAAATCGGCCGTACGTCGCAGCCGCCGGGAATCAGCCCCCGCGCCGCGGCCGCCCGTTGAATTTCGACGGCGAAGCCGTGCCAGGTCGTTTCGCCCTCGTCGGTTACATGATAGGCGCCGGGCTGGACGCCGCCATGGGCTATGACGCGCACGATGACATCCGCCAGCGTATGGGTCCAGGTGGGCGTGCCGCGCTGGTCGGAGACGACGTCCAGCGTCGCCCGTTCGGCCATCAGTTTAAGCATCGTGGCGACGAAATTTTTGCCATGCCGCCCGTAGAGCCAGGCGGTGCGCAGGATGATGTGGTCCGGGCAGGCGGCGCGCACGAGCGCTTCGCCGGCCGCCTTGGTGCGCCCGTAGGCGCCCAGGGGGTTGATGGGATCGTCCTCCTGATAGGGGCGCGCGCCCCGGCCGTCGAAAACGTAGTCGGTAGAAATGTGGATCATGCGCGCGCCGCACGCCTTCGCGACGGCGGCGATGTTGCCCGCGCCGCCGCCGTTGATCGCCAGGGCGCGTGGTTCCTCGTCCTCCGCCTTGTCCACGTTGGTGTAGGCCGAGGCGTTGACGATCCAGTCCGGCGACTGGCGGGCGGCGAAGTCGCGCAGCGCGGCGGGATCGGTGATGTCGCATTCGATGTCGCTGCCGACCCAGGGCCGCCCCCCGCCTTCCAGCAGGCGGGCCAGTTCCGTTCCCAGCATGCCCCGGCAGCCGATCAGCCAGATCATGCCCAGGGCGCTCCAAGATCCTTCAGCAGCGGCAGCGCGGCGTCGCGCGGCGAGACCAGCGGCGCGTCGACCGGCCAACGCAGGCCCAGGGCGGGGTCGTTCCAGCGCACGCCCCGGTCGCTGGCCGGGTCGTATTCCGCCGTGCATTTGTAAAGCAGGTGGGCGGTCGGACTCAAGGTGGCGAAACCGTGCGCGAACCCCGGCGGGATCCAGAGCATGGCGTGATTTTCGTCGGAAAGCTCCGCCCCGCAGCTCCGTCCAAAGGTGGGCGAGCCGCGGCGCAGATCCACGGCGGCATCCCAGACGCGGCCGAGCGCGACGCGCACCAGTTTCCCCTGCGCGTGCGGCGGCGCCTGAAAGTGCAAGCCGCGCACGACGCCCATGGCGGAAAGCGAGTGGTTGTCCTGGACGAATTCCGTCGCGATCCCGGCGGCGCGGAAGTCGGAGGCCCGGAAGGTTTCCATGAAAAATCCGCGCGCGTCGGAAAGCATTCGCGGCGTGACCAGCACCAGATCGGGAATCGCCAGCGGCTGGAAGGTGAATGGCATGGGCATTGTCCCCCGGGTTATGCGCCGACGGCGGCGCTGGTCATGGCGAAGTAGCGGTCGTCGTCGATAAATTCCGGCACGCTGTTGCCCGTGCCCAGCGCATAGCCGCCCCGGCCGGCCGACAACGCCAGCAGCGCCAGACTGCGTTTGCGAATATCCTCGAACGTCGAGCGCATGATGAAGTTCAAATCGATCCCGCCCAGGATGGCGATCCGTCCGCCCCAACGCGCATAGGCCTCCTCGACGGGCATGATCACGTCTTCGTAGGAATGTTTGCCGTCGTAGCGCATGCCGTCAATGATGTCATCCATGATTTCGCGCGGCTGGCCGCAGGAGTGCAGGATGGCCGGCTTGCCCGCCGCGTGGATCGCCGCCACGATTTTCACATGCCAGGGGAAGACATACTTGCGCATGTCGGCCACGGAAAGCATGGTCTGGGTCTTGAAGCCCCAGTCGTCGTTCGAGATGCAGGCGCCTACCGTGTCGTAAGCCGCCGCCTTCTCGTAATGCCGGACCATGCGGCTGCCGACCGCGGCAAAAAGCTCCTCCGCCAATTTGGGATCGTCGGCGAGCATGAAACAAAGGTTGTCGAAGCCGAGCAGCCTGATCACATTTTCCAGCACGCCGCCCGGTCCGCAGACGATCAATTTCATGCCCTGGGGCAGGTCGGGCGCGATGGTTTTGAGCGTGGAATAGTCCAGCTTGTCCGGGTCGGGCCAGGCGTAGTCCTCGAAACTTCTGCGATCGGAGATCGGCGAGCCCTGGTTGAGCGAGATGGTCTGTTCTTTATCTTGCGTGCCGCCGTGGAAGAGGAGCGGGGATCCATTGACGGTGGCGTAATCGTAGCCCGCCGCCATAAAGGCGGCGATCAGCATCCGCCATTGCGCCAGCGGGGCGGGATCTTCGGTCCAGGCCGGACCGGCCAGTTTTTTGTACAACCGGGGGTTCAGAAAGAACTCGAACAGCGTGGGCCGCTCGGGCGTCTGACAGCGCAAGACTTTAAGTAAATTTTCGAAATTCGGATTTCTTTTGACGGTCATGCTTTTCCCCTGCAACTATCGCGGCCAATCTAGCAAGTTGTAAAAACCCGCGCAATGTAACAAGATGGCCGTGTCGCGGCGAGCCACGTATTACCGCCTGACCGCTGCATGAATACTCGTTATGGCAAAGAGCGAACATCGTCCGACGCTGGCCGTGGTCACGGCGCTGGCCATGGCCACCGCGCTGTCGGCCGCGGCCGATGACTTCCGCATTGTCTGTTCCTTCTATCCGGTCTACCTGCACACCCTCAACATCGCGCGCGGTCTGCCGGGCGTCGGCGTGTCGAACCTGGCCGGGGCGCAGACCGGTTGTCTGCACGACTACGCGCTGACTGTGGCGGCGCGCAAGACGCTGCACCACGCCGGCGTGCTGGTGATCAACGGCGCGGGGATGGAAAGTTACCTCGACAACCTGCGGCGGCAGCAGCCGGATTTGCCGGTGGTGGACGCCAGCCGCGGTCTGGATCTGCTGCGCGATTCCGCGGGCGTGCCGAATCCCCATCTGTGGGTCAGTGTCGCCGGAGCCATGGCGCAGGTGACCAATATCGCCGCGGGGCTGGCGGCGGCCGATCCTGCCCATGCCGCGGGCTACCGGCGCAATGCCGCGGCCTATGGCGCGCAACTGCAGGCGCTCCAGGCGCGCATGCGGACGGGGCTGGCAGGCCTGCGCACGCGCAGGATCGTGACCCTGCACGAGGCATTTCCTTATTTTGCCCGCGAATTCGACCTTGTCGTGGCGGGCGTGATCGAACGCGAACCGGGCAGCGAACCGGCGGCACGGGAACTGGCGCAAACGATCGACCTCGTCCGCCGGCTCGGCCTTCCGCCCGTCTTCGCTGAACCGCAGTACGCGGCGCGCTCCGCCGAGACGGTTGCCCGGGCGACGGGCTCGCGCGTCTACCGGCTTGACCCCGCCGTCACGGGAGCGGACGAGCCCGGCGCCTACGTGGCCATCATGGAGCGTAACCTGGCGGTGCTGCGGGAAGCCTTGGGGGCGCCGCCGTGACGGAGAACGCGCACATTTCAGGAGGAGCGGCGTGCGCAACCTGCGCGGGCTGCTGCACGCGGCTGGAAGGCATCGGTGTGCGCATTAACGGCGCCGACGTGCTGCGCGACGTTAATTTTCACACCCACTGCGGCGAACTGACCGTGATCATCGGTCCCAACGGCGCCGGCAAGACGACGCTGCTGCGCGCGATTCTGGGCGAAGTGCCCTGCAGCGGGCGGCTGCATTTCACCCGCGCCGACGGCACCCCCGCGGCCGGGCGGCCGCGCGTCGGCTATGTGCCGCAGCGGCTGGACCTGGACCGCACCGCGCCCGTGCGCGTGCTCGATCTTTTTGCGGCGGCGCTGGCGCGCCGTCCCGTCTGGCTGGGCGTCGGCCGCCGCTGGCGGGAGGCGATCCGCGCGGCGCTGGCGCTGGTGGAAGCCGAAGAGTTGTGCGACGCGCCGCTCGGGGCGCTCTCGGCCGGGCAGTTGCAGCGTGTGCTCGTGGCGCTGGCCCTGCACCCGTTGCCGCAACTGCTGATGCTCGACGAGCCGCTGGCCGGCATGGACCGCGCCGGCACCGAGCTTTTTTACCGTCTGCTCTCGCGTTTGCGCCTGAAGCACGACCTGGGCATCCTGCTCGTCTCGCACGATCTCTCGGCCGCCGCTCAGGTGGCCGACCGCATGATCCTGCTCAATCGGACCATTCTGGCGGACGGCCCGCCCGAGACGGTGCTGGCCAGCGCCGCGTTCCGGCGGTTGTTCGGCCTGGACCTGGTGCCGCCCGTCCCGTCGCCGGACGCGGTCCGCCACGCGGCGCTCTGGCATCGCGGCGGCTACGCGCAAGGCGCGGAATTTACCCCGGCGGGTGAGACATGAACCTTTGGGAAACCCTCTGGAATCTGGCGCCGTGGTCCTGGGCGCAATACGATTTCATGCGCGTGGCGCTGCTCGGCGCGCTGGTCATGGCTCCGCTCTTCGCGCTGCTTGGCTGCGTGGTGGTGAACCACCGCCTGGCCTTTTTTTCCGAGGCCGTCGGTCACGCGGCCTTGACCGGCATTGCGATCGGCGTGCTGGCGGGCCTGGCCAATCCGCTCGGCGCGATGCTGCTTTTCGCGGCCTTGCTGGCGCTGGCGGTGACGCTGCTGCGCCGCTGGAGCGCGGCGTCGTCGGACACGATCATCGGCCTGCTGATGGCGGCGGCGGTGGCGGCGGGCGTGGTGCTGCTCTCGCGCGGCGGAGGGTTTGCGAAGTACACGCGTTATCTGATCGGCGACATTCTGACCCTGACCTATGCGGACGTGGGCGGCCTGGCGCTGCTGCTGCTGCTGGTGCTGGCGGGCTGGGTCTGGGGCTACAACCGGCTCTTCCTGGTCGGCGTATGCCGCACGCTGGCGCGCAGCCGCGGCATCGCGCCGGATGCGACGGAGTCGGTTTTCACGCTGCTGGTGGCGCTGGCGGTGACGGTCAGTCTGCAGTGGGTCGGCCTGCTGGTGATCAATGCCATGCTGCTCCTGCCCGCGGCGGCGGCGCGCAATCTGGCGCGCAGCGCCTCGGCCTATGTCGGCGTGGCGGTGGCCGTGGCGCTGATTTCGAGCGTGACCGGCCTGCTGCTTTCGTATTACGCGAACACGGCCGCCGGGGCCACCATGGCGCTGGTGGCGGCGGGAATTTACGCCCTCTCGCTGGTCTTTCGCCGCGCCGCGGCCGGCGGTTGAGGACGCATTGCGGTTGCGTTGGGGTCATGCAGGGGGCGTAGACAGGATTAACAGGATGAAGCAGGATTGTGATGGATGGCGCATATTCAAGGGTGTGCCGTCCGTCAAAGGCGGGCGGCAGCACGAAATCCTGTTGAATCCTGTTCATCCTGTCCAAGCAACGGTCGCTCGAACTTAGCGTCAAGGCGTAAAGGGAAAAGCCCAACAGAATTGCCATGCGCCCGGTGTGTGAGCGGGTCGGGTTTCAGGCTTGTCTTCGATCCCATGGATTCCGTATGATCGCCGGATGCTTTCTGGAGAGGTGGCTGAGTGGTCGAAAGCAGCGGTTTGCTAAACCGCCGTACTGGGTTAACCGGTACCGAGGGTTCAAATCCCTCCCTCTCCGCCATCCTACGCTCAGCGCCCGCAGACGGGCTTGAGCTACGGATGGCAAGCCAATCTCGGGTGCGTGTCGCGTAGGACGCCCTCCATGACTTCGGAAAGGTCGTGAACTTCTTCAAACCCTTGTTCTAAGGAAAAAGGATAGGGGTTCATAATACGTTCGATCAGAAGAATTGAAAGAAGGAATTGGAAAGGATAATCTATTCTCATGAGTCCGACGGTGTTTCGATGGAAGGCATATCGGTTCTTCTTTTTCTCGCGCGAATAACGCCGTGCGCATGTCCACGCATCCTGCCAAGACGGCGAGGCCAAGTTCTGGCTGGAGCCGACCGTCGAGATCGCAAGAAATCACGGCCTGTCACAGGAACAGGTGACGGAGTTGAAGAGAACAGTGGAGGAAAAGCGAAATGACATCCTCGACGCGTGGCGCAAGCACTTTACAAATTGAAGTGACCAATATTGACCGCTTCGGCTTCTGGCTGCTGGTAGAAGATAAGGAATATTTTCTTCCCTATCAGGACTTTCCATGGTTCCGAACGGCGAGAATCGAGGAGATCCTGAACGTGGACTTTCTCCACGGCGACCATCTTCGCTGGCCGGCTCTCGACGTTGATCTCTGCCTTGACTCCCTCGCCCAACCGGAATCTTTTCCGTTGATCTATAGATGATTGAAGAAGGAAACGGAAGCGCAGAACAACCGCCCGAGGTTACGCGCTGACGCGCGCCCCTCAGCGGCACTTGCGGCAAGAGCAGAGATAACGGCAGAATGAATCAGTTTTGAAAACATCTGTGGTGGGACATCCGGCATGGCAGCGGAGCGGATTGACGTTGGGCGCGATATTTTTCTTGTCTCATTCGCTTCAAGGGCATAGATTCCAGTGATGTCGGTAAACCCAACAGGAGGCGTTATGAAGACCAAGCATGAAATCGTTGCGGAGTTGGCGGAGACTGTCGGGGTCGAAAAGAAGCAGGCGGCGGAAATGCTCGAGGTCCTGGCCAAGATGGCGGTCAGGGAAGCCGCGGACGGCTTTGTAATCCCGGGACTAGGCAAGCTCGTCAAGGTTGAGCGCAAGGCCCGGACGGGCCGCAATCCCGCCACCGGCGCGGCGATCCAGATTCCCGCCAAGACCGTCCTGAAGTTCAAGATCGCCAAGGCCGCCAAGGACGCGATCCTGGCTCCGGGGTGACCGGACGCAACGCAACGCCGCGGTCAGGTGCGCCGTTCGCGCGCTAATGGGCAACGCGCGGGTCCATGCGCCGCAAGTTCCGGCCAAACTTGCGGCATTCCCTAGCTTCATCCGCTTGATGCTTGCGATCGAATGGTTGCCCGGCTAGGACTCGAACCTAGGCAAACAGACTGTGCTTCATTCGGGTGCGAAGCCGCAAGATCGTGCGGATGACTATTTTGACCCCGACATTCTCTTCGTTGGAAACTCATTTCACATACAGTCTCGCGAACATCTTCGGAGCCTGGAACCCGCCCCCTGTCGGGGAAAAGGCAGACAATTCCGCTCCTTTCTCATTGACGGCATGGCGGCAGACATTGAAATACCACGGATCTGTTTCGCTCGGTTTGTCTCCGGCCACGCCGAGCAGGGGGAGAATGTCCGCCTGTGTCGGGGGGAATATCGGAAGGCGAATCTCCACGCTCCAGGAATCCCCTTCGATATGGGTGGCAAGCTCCGCGTTGGAAGACCAGAGCGTGTTCCCATTTTTGAAATCGGTATCCAGCAGCCCTCCGGCAGGGCTGATGGCGAGGTGATAATAGGAATGATTCTGGGTCTCCAGCATGATCTCAACGTCCTCCCCCTCGGTAATCGCCTTGTTATCGCGCTGGGGCGTGGTGTTGGTCAACGCCGTCTTGGAGGAGCCTTTGCACTCAATGCCGATATACAGGTTGTCGCCCGCATAGCCCATCCTGAACCTGGTTCCGCAGGAAGCCCGCCGCCCCGTCGCCACCTCCTTGAGTTCGTAAGACTCAAGCCCCTGCCAGAACGCGTCATCCAGCTTGCCGTCCAATTTGAGATTTGTCGCCGCTTGCGCGTCGCAGTCCCTGACCCGCGCTTCGGGCACGGGGCCGCGCCCCTTGGCGAGCTGTGCACGGAGATCCTTCATCGGGCGTATATGGTCGGCAATGAGTTTGATCCGTTTGGCGTACAGCGACTCGGGCGCAACCTTCGCTTGCGCCTTGTTCAGCAATGCGAAGATCTGCTCGATCGTGCCGATATTCTTGCTCATATACATCAAATTGGCTTCACTATACTCAATAAACGCCTTCATCTCCGCGGCTGCCGGCCCGTAGAAGAGCGTATAATATTCGTTCAGCATCTTGTCTACATCCTGATCCGCATCCCACAAGAACCGAGTCGTCACATACAGGTTGAGATGGGTGACACCCATGCCCGGTTCCAGGTCTTTCCGGTTTTCCCGATAAACCTCGATATAGTCTCCCAGGGAAATCCCCTTGAGTGAACGCAGATCCGCGGCAATCGCATGGGGGAAATAGACGGGGCTGAATTGTCCCGGAAAACCGGGTACGGCATAGCGGTAGTTGTCGTAGATGAAAAAGGGCGTGTGCCCTTTCGGGATCTTCTTCAGCCATTCCTCGCGGAAGCGGATCGTTTCCTCCTTTTTCTTGGGCAGAAAGTCGTTGAAGGCATCCGATCGCCACTGGCAGAGACCGACAACGATATTGGGACTCAGCTGATCGATGTTGCTTGGTGGCAGACGGTAGCCGCCATAGGCTAAACAGCTAATCATTTTGTCTGGATTTGTCTTGTACACCTCCCGGGCGATGCGGTTGACGTAATCCCATATATAGTCCGAGGCAAATCCATTATTCCCCCGCTCCAGCGTTTCCTTCCCCTTGCAGAGTTCACACCTGCAAATGGAACCCAGTCCGTCGGTCATCATGACTGAGACCGTCGGTTCGTTGTAAAGTTCGAAAAGGGCGCGGACATACTTGACGTTCGATGCGAAAAGCCCCGGCGAGGAAAGACAGGGCTCGATCTCCTTGTCATTCTTCCGTTTGCCGTTCTCCAGTTTATAGTACTCCGGGTGCGCCTGTTTCGTTTCCTCCCGACCAATTACATTTCCAATGCCATGGGCCATACCCACATCATAGCTGTTACCGAACAGATCGGGGGCTTTATTGAGCCCAAGACGCAATTGCCACAGGATTTCATCACGGCTGGCGCCGAGAAATTCCTTATAGAACTGGTAAAAGGAGCGGATAGCGAAATCCGGCCGCACGGTCTTGTCCACGGATGGCAGTTCGATGCTTTTGTTTTTCGGAACGATTTCGCCCAGCTCGCCGGGCATATACCAGCGCACGCCCTGGTCCCTTAAGAACGCGTACACGGCGTTGAGCGAGCCGCGCTCGTCCTTTTCATGAATCCCCATCGCCTGGCTGTATTCCTTCCAGATATCACGGGCATAAGGCGAATACCATTTTTCGCCCTCCAATTTGAACCCCTGACGTTGCGCCCGCGCCTCCACATCCGCATCCCATCTCTTCAGAAATGCAGGTATCGCAGCCGCTCCTCCGCTACCAACATAGGGCATCGGCGGCGTGTGGTCGCTGTCATGGCCCACCAGCGCCAGCCAGTTATCCCCGGACACCATCTTGAACGCGCCGTACTTCAGACCCTCGTCCGTGATCTTGAGCGTGTCGGTTTCCGCGCTGCGGCCCACGTAGATGTGGGCGGGCACACTCGTTCCGGGCGCATTCGTGATCGCCAGTTTCGCGCCGGATATCTTTTCGATGTAGGCCTGCAGTTCTTTCGCCGCCAGCTTCACCATCCGCGGCGGCTTTTCGGCAATCACAATGTTTGCCAGCGGCTGTCCCTCCTTGACCAGAAACGTTTCGCCGAACGCGGGCTTGGTTGCCATCCAGCCGCATAAGCATAAAGCCGTGAACGCCCCTCGCCCCCAGTATGACACGGCGCTTAGTCTCATCTCGAACGTCCCTCAGATGTTTGTTTTCCCGCGAGTTTGATCGTGCCTACCCAGCAAAACGGTCTTGGATCTAATCGACACGGCGCCGTGTTGCCGCAGGAACTCCACGATAGTCTGGCGCCTGGCATGTATGGCCCTCGTCAGCGGCGTCATGCCCTGCTTGTTCCGCAAATTGACATCCGCGCCTTTCTCCACGAGACACTTGACGATTTCCAGGTGACCATTGACCACGGCCCCCATCAACGGCGTCATGCCGTACGTGTTCCGGGCGTCGATATCCGCGCCCCTCTCCACCAAGTATTTGACGATCTCCAGGCTTTCGAAGTGTCCATTGACCGCCGCCTTCATCAGCGACGTCACCCCCGCATTGTTGGCGGCATGGACATTCGCGCCTTTCTCGACGAAATAGGCAACAATACTCACAAAACCATTCCCTCCGGCAAAGATAAGCGGCGTCATGCCGTCCTTGTCGACGGCGTTGACATCCGCGCCCTTCGAGACCAAAAACTTGACCATGTTCAGGTCCTGCAGCACCGCGCCCACCAGCAGCGGGGTTGTTTCATGATCGTCCCGGGCATTGATATTCGCGCCCTTCTCCACCAGATACTCCACCGCCGGCCAGTGACTGTTGCCCGCCGCCCGCATCAGCGGTGTTCGGTTGTCTCTATTCCTGGCGTCGATGGGCGCCCCCTGCTGCAAATGCCGTTTGATGTCATCCAGATCGCCCTGCAGGGCGGCCTGATGGATCGTTTCATAATTCATGGGGCATCCTTTCATGATCTTTGACGTTGGCGAAATCCACGGTAGATCGCCCTTGCCTTACGCCCGTTCCACCCGGATCGGCAGAGCATAAATGCGACTTCGTTCCCACGAGTCTGCCGGCACGGGTTTCCAGCCGAACGGCGTGCGGTCGTAAACATAGAGCAAACGGTCCGGCGCCAGCGGAACCATCTGCGTGTAGGACGTGGTCTGGCTTTCGCCTTCAAACAGTTCGCCATCAGTTATATGGTGGCCGGCGTCCATGACCGCGTTGTGATGGGCCGTGATATCCACCGGCAGCCATTGGTCGCCCCGCGCATCCTCGCAGAGCCAGAGGAACAGCCCGGGCCGACCGGTGGAAAGCGCCAGCACGCCGTTCGCCAGCCGCCGCAGGCACGGATAGACGCTGAACGGGGCAATGCGCCGGGGAGTCGCCCAAGTCCGCCCGCCATCGGCGCTGCGCGTCTGGATCAGCGGCCGGTTGCCATACCGCCCATTGCCCGTGCGGGCCACGCAGAGAATGTCGCCATCCGCCAATTGGACCAGACTGGCCTCGTTCGCGCCCTCGACCATGTCCGGCAGGGCGTAGGCCGAGAAAATCTCGCTGACATACCGCCAGGTATGCCCCTCGTCCCGGGACTCGATCGCCACCACACACGTTTTCTCTTCCCATTCGTATTGCGCGTAGGCGGTGGCGAGCACAGTTCCTCCCAACCTGACGCAATCCCCGTTGAGTTTAAGGCCCAGCGGCCATTCGCGGCTCCAGAGGCCTTCGTTCGGGGATCGGCGCAGATCGCGCGGGAAGCCTTCGATGAACACGGTGTGCGGTTCCAGCGTATAGCGCCGCCCGCCATTGGACCAGACGACATAGTGGAGTCGCACCCTACGCGACTGATCGAACGGGTCTGGCGGACCATTGAAGCCGGTGCCGGCAATACAGCCGTCGGCTCGCGTAAAACGCAGACTAGCGCCAGAGGAAATCTCACACTTGAACGGCCAGGTGGCGCCCTCATCCGTCGAGAGCGCATACATCGCCGCGGACACCGCATTCGAGGCGCTGTCGGCGGTGAGCCCCCAACCGACCATGACCTCGCCCGTGGGAAAGCGCTCCGCGCCCGGAAACCAATAATGGCCGATGCCCTCTCCCACGACCACCGGTTGCCCCAATGTCACTCTCATGTTTCCTATCCCTGCTTGATTCACGGCAATCTCCTTCTCATTACTCCGTAATCCGCTCGATCCGTCGTCGTTAGCTTTCCCTGCAAGCCGCCCGCCAGATGCTGGCCTTGTCACCATTCGTCAGCACGGAAGGGGGAAGCACGTTTTGTCCATTCTTTAGCGCCGTTTGCCAAACACTATCTGACAAACCAGCGCATACGGATTACCGGGGGCAAACTTCACGGCAAACGTGGCCTGCTTTCAGACAGGAGTGCCCTCTGGTTTGGGACAATCCAGCTACGGCTCACCAGGGACGGTTCGCCCCACCCATCAGCGATGTGCCGATCCCCACATTGCCATTCCCTGTCTCATCGTGCTTCTCCTTTAGCGAATCAGCCACTCACGAAACCTAATAAACGAAGCGCTTGCAAAACCTCCTTCGTCGGTTTTGCAAGCGCAGCATTCAGAATTCAGGATTCTGAATTCCGTCTCCTGACTACTGAGCGGTTACGCTTACCGTATAATGAACATCGTGCCTCTGGTCGCGTATTCGTAGCAGCCCATATCCACGATGCCGGAGACGGGGTCAATGCGCCGCTGGCCGTCCAAATCCGTCGCGCCAGTCATCCACCAAAGCTGGTTCATCCCGGTGTTGACGCAGGGCGACGTGGATTTCAAATGGTAATCCCGCCCCGCGACATTTACGAACTGCGGAGGGTTGGTCGTGTTGCCGGTGCCCTGAAGCCCATTGGTCTGCGAGGTGCAGGAAGCCGTCATGAATATGTTCGTCATATTGGGGATGTTATAGATATTGACATTGGCGTTGGAGTATATAATGGAAAAGGGGGTATCCACTTGACGCAAACGACCACAAGGTGTAGTGTCCGTGGGCATGGACGACCGCATAGGACCCAAGGCCGGAATCGACTATCCGCGCACGTACCAGGAGTTTGTGGAATGGTTTGGGGATGACGCG
>CAIYGI010000329.1 GCA_903925685.1 uncultured bacterium | reverse complement strand
TGCGACTGAAGTCCGCTGAACCGCTGACCGCCCAACGCGCAATACCGCTGCCCATCAAGCGGCACCCCGCCCCCCGTCCGACAAGGTCAACCCCGCACACCTCGTAATTCAGGCCAATTTAGGAGTTTTGCAAAAGGCTCGTTAGACTGTTAGACTGTTAGGAAAGAGGCTTCTCAATCGCTAACAGCCTTCAGCCCAAGTAATTTAAGTGTTGCCGATGAGCGAAAAAAAAGAAGCTTTCATTTCCGACACGGGCGCGGAGACCCCGACGGCCGCGGGACGCAGGCGCCTGGTCACCGCGGTGGCGGTGCAGCCCGATCCGGAGCTGGATATTAAGCTGCGCCCGCCGTCGTTCGCCGACTTCGTGGGCCAGCGCAAAATGGTGGACCGCCTGGAGCTTTTCGTGGAAGCCGCCCGGCGCCGCGGTGAAGTCCTTGAACATGTCTTGTTCTCCGGTCCGCCGGGACTGGGAAAAACCACGCTGGCCTACATCCTCGGCCATGCCATGGGTGTGCAGGTCAAATCCACTTCCGGCCCCGTGATCGAACGGCCGGCCGATCTGGCCGGCTTGCTGACCGGGCTCGAACGGGGCGATATTCTCTTCATCGACGAAATCCACCGCATGCAGCGCAGCGTCGAGGAGTATCTCTACTCCGCGATGGAGGACTTTGTCCTGGATATCATGATCGACCAGGGCCCCAACGCCCGTTCGGTGCGGCTGAACATCAAACCTTTCACGCTGATAGCGGCGACCACACGCAGCGGGATGCTTTCGGCGCCGTTGCGCTCGCGTTTCGGACTGGCCTGCCGGCTGGACTATTACGACGCCGAATCGCTGGCCAAAATCGTCGAACGCTCGGCGCGCATTCTCGATATTGCGGTGGACGCCGAGGGCGCCTTCGAGATCGCCCGCCGCTCGCGCGGCACGCCGCGCATTTGCAACAGTCTGTTGCGCCGCGTGCGCGATTATGCCCAGGTCAAGGCCGACGGGCGCATCACCCGGACCGTGGCCGATCAGGCGCTCGGCATGCTCGACATCGATCCCAATGGCCTGGACGAAATGGACAAGCGCCTGCTGGAAACCCTGCTCTTCCGCTTCGGAGGCGGCCCGGTGGGGGTCAGTTCACTGGCGGTGGCCGTGGGCGAGGAACCCGATACGATCGAAGAGGTTTACGAGCCCTTCCTGATCCAGGAAGGCTACCTGCAGCGGACGCCGCAGGGCCGGGTGGCGACCGACATCACCCGCAAACGCTTCGGCGCCGCCGCCAAAGCGACCCAGCAGCCACTGCTCTAAACCGCCGACAGAATCGAACACGCCGCGCAATTTTTTTTGAGAAAGCCGATCATGCAACCAACCGTCACATTTGCCTCCGCCTGTCCCAGTGAATTACGCGCCAACGCAACGCTGCCGGCGCTGCTGGACAGAATGCTGGGCGCCTGGAATTTCAAGAAACGCTTCGCCGCCAAGCGTGTCGCCATCAAGATGCACCTGGGCGGCAACATGGGCTATTCCACCATCCACCCGTTCCTGGTCGGGCGTGTGGTGAAGGCGGTCAAAGATGCCGGCGGCATTCCCTTCGTAACCGACAGCCCAAATGCCGTAGCAACGGCGGCCGCCCGCGGTTACACGGCCGAGACGCTGGGCTGCCAGTTGCTGCCGGTGGCCGGCGCGGCCGACAAGTACATTTATTCCCGGCGCGTGAACTACCGCTCCATGAAGACGGTCGAACTGGCGGGCAACATCGTCGATGCCGACGCGATGATCGTGCTCTCCCACGGCAAGGGGCACGGGCACAGCGGCTTCGGCGGCGCGATCAAGAACATCGCGATGGGCTGCGTCGACCGCAACACGCGCGGACGCATTCACCGCCTGATGAGCGCCGCTTTCGAGTGGGATGCGTCGAAATGCAGCGGCTGCCTGCTCTGCAAGGACAACTGTCCCAATTCGGCCATCGCCTTCAATGACCACAAGATCAGCATCTCCGACCACGATTGCAAGTACTGCATGCATTGCGAACTGGCCTGCCCCAAGAAGGCCATCACCATCGACCAGCGGGGCTTTCGCTGGTTCCAGCACGGCATGGCGGCCACCGTCAACGAAGTGCTCAAGACCTTCGACAAGGGACGGGTGCTGCACGTAACGGCGCTGCTGAGCATCACGCCCTTCTGCGACTGCTGGGGCTTTACTACGCCCTCGATCGTGCCGGACATCGGCATAGTCGCCAGCGACGACATCGTCGCCTGCGAGACAGCCGCCCTCGACCTTATCAAGCACGAGAAATTCATCGAGGGTTCGCTGCCCGCGCCGTTAAAACGCTCCGGCTCGGGCCACCTGCTCCAGCAAATCCACGGCAAGGATCCTTACATCCAGGTCGAGGAATGCGAGTCCCTCAAGATGGGCAGCCGCAAGTACAAGTTCGTGGAAATCCGTTGATCCAGTCTTATTGACGGACGGGGCGGGGTAAGAAAGAGGTCGTCCGAACGGCCCATGCGTTCGGATCAGAAAGGTTGCGATAGGTGGATACGCTTGCCCAAACTTCAGGACGCGCTGCGGTATTTTTCGATCGCGACGGCATTGTCAATCTGTCGCCGGGGGCGGGCTATGTCGAACGCTGGGAGGATTTTCACCTGCAGCCGGAGTTTGTGGAAGCGTTGCGCATTGCGGCACGCCTTGGATTCGCCGCCGTGGTGGTGAGCAACCAGCGCGGTGTGGCACGCGGGCGCATGAGCGCAGCCACGGTGGACGAGATGCATCGCCGGCTGCGTGAACAATTGCGGGCCCAGGGCGTCGACGTGCTGGACATCCTGTACTGTCCGCACGAACGCGACACCTGCGACTGCCGCAAGCCGCAACCGGGCATGCTGCTGCGCGCCGCGGCGCAGTATGGGCTGGATCTGGCGCGTTCGTGGATGGTGGGCGACGCGGAAAGCGACGTGGAAGCCGGCCGGCGGGCCGGTTGCAGAACCATACTGGTGGGCGGCGACGCCCCCACCCGCGCCGACCAGCGGGCCAGCAACATGGCCGATTTACAGACCCGGCTGGCCGGCTGGCTGGCCGCATCACCTGCAGGCGGGAATTGACCGGCAGGCGCCGATTGACTACCGTGATGCGCAAGACGACAAAAAAAGGGAGGCATTGCATGATCCTGCGATTTACCGATGGCGAGGGGCGGCACATGGCGGCAACGCTCGGTTCGGAGCCGATCGTGATCGGACGTTCCTCCGACGCCGATCTGGCGGTGGCGGAGACAAAAATATCGCGCCACCATGCCGAGATACGGCTTTGGGATGGCGACTACGTGATCAGGGATCTCAAGTCGCGCAACGGCGTATTCGTCAACGATCAGCGCGTGGACATAGCCGTCCTGAAAGTCGGGGACCAGATCCGCATCGGGAACATCGTATTCCACCTGGAGAACCGCGTCGAAAAAGGCGCCGGCACGATTCTCAAGGAAGTCAGCCGCGAACTGGAAAACGGTAAGGGCTACACCACCATGCTGCGCGAGATCGTGCAAAGCAGCGTCCCGCATGCAAAACAGGAAAAGTCCGACGCCGGCGCGCCGCCGAAGAACTGAGTACGAGTGTTCGGTGTTCGGTGAAGAGTTGCTTGCGCCTTTCCCGAACACCGAACACCTTTCCCGATCCCGGCCTACACCGCCGCGCGCAAGTCCGCGGTTCGATCCGTGCGTTCCCAGGTGAAAACGTCCAACTCGCGGGTGCGCCCGAAGTGGCCGTACATCGAGGTGGCCTCGTAAATCGGCCGCAGCAGATTCAAGGTTTCGATGATCTCCGCCGGCTTCAATCCAAACACCGCCCTGACGGCCTTTTCGATCCGCCGGTCGCTGACCGAGCCCGTGCCGAAGGTGTCGATATGCACCGAGACCGGGTTTGGGTAGCCGATCGCGTAGGCGAGTTGCAGTTCGCAGCGGCGGGCCAGTTTGGCCGCCACCACATTCTTCGCCACATAACGCGCCATGTAGGCCGCGCTGCGGTCAACCTTGGACGGATCCTTGCCTGAAAAGGCGCCGCCCCCGTGGCGGCCCATGCCGCCGTAGGTATCCACGATGATTTTGCGGCCGGTGACGCCGCTGTCGCCGTGGGGTCCGCCGATCACGAAACGTCCCGTCGGATTGATCAGGTACTTGGTCCGCTTGGTGAGCAGTTTGGCGGGAATCACACGCTTGACGATCTCCTCGATCACGCCGTCATGCACTTCCTTGTACTTCACATCCGGGGCGTGCTGGGTCGAAACCACCACTGTGTCCACGTACATCGGCTTGCCGTCCTCGTAGGCGATCGTCACCTGCGACTTGCCGTCCGGCCGCAGCCAGGGCAGAGAGCCATCGCGCCGCGCATTGGCCAGACCGCGTGTCAACCGGTGGGCGAACATGATCGGCATCGGCATCATTTCGCGCGTCTCGTCGCAGGCGAAACCGAACATCATGCCCTGGTCCCCGGCGCCCTGTTCCTTGAACAATCCTTCGCCCTGCGTCACGCCTTGCGAAATATCCGGTGACTGGCGGTCCAGCGCGATCAGCACACCGCAACTGTCGGCCGAGAAGCCGAGACTGGCATCGTCATAGCCGATGCGGCGGATCTTTTCGCGGGCCAGGCTGGAGTAGTCCACCGTGGCCCGGCTGGTAATCTCGCCCGCGATCACGACCAGACCGGTGCTGACCAGCGTTTCACAGGCCACACGGGCGCGGGGATCCTGACGCAGGTTGGCGTCCAGGACGGCGTCCGAGATGCCGTCCGCCACCTTGTCGGGGTGCCCTTCCGTAACCGATTCCGAAGTAAACAAATAAGTCTCGTGTGCCATTGATGCAGTTCCTTTCGCTTGCTGCCGTTTATCTCCAAACTATTTGCCGGGTGTCGCACTCCCGCGCTCCGCGCCGGGTTTGCCGGCGAGCCGTAGTATTTCAGGAGCGGTGCGCTTGGTCAACTCGCGACATAGGTCCAAAATTTCCGCCGCCGTGCCCAATTTGGCGGCATTTTCCGCCAGAGCCTGGGCATCGCTCAGACGGACGCGGCGGATGGCATCCTTGACCGCGGGAACATTCGCCGGCACCGTGCTCAGTTCATCCAGGCCCATCCCGACCAGCAGCGGCGTCAATACGGGATTGCCGGCCATCTCGCCGCAGACGCCCACCCAGACTCCGTGCGCATGGCCGGCTTCGATCGTACACCGGATGAGCCTCAGGACCGCGGGATGGGTCGGCTCATAAAGATGGGCCACCCGTTCGTTAACCCGGTCCACGGCCAGCGTATACTGCACCAGATCGTTGGTCCCCAAACTGAAGAATTTCACGTGCGGGGCGATGATTTCGGCCGTCAACGCCGCGGAAGGAATCTCGACCATGGCGCCGACCGGCATTTTCTCGTCGAAGTCCAGCCCCTCGCCGCGCAGTTCCTCTTTACAGGCATCCACGATCGCATTCGCCTGGCGCACTTCGCCGACATTGCTGATCATCGGATACATCATGCTGACCCGCCCCAGCGCGCTCGCGCGCAAAATGGCCCGCACCTGGGTCTTGAAAAGCGCGGGCTGCGCCAGACAGAAACGGATCGCGCGAAAACCCAGAAACGGGTTGACCTCGTGCGGTACGCGCACGCTGGATGCAAACTTGTCGCCGCCCAGATCCACCGTACGAATGATCACCGGTTGCGGCGCCATGGCCTTGGCGGCCTCGCCGTAGGCGGCCAGTTGTTCCTCCTCGGAGGGCAGGGTTTCGCGGGAGATATACAGATATTCCGACCGGAAAAGCCCGATGCCCTGCGCGCCGGACTGCAGCACCGCGGGCAATTCGGAGACCAGTTCCACGTTGGCGGAAAGCACGATCGCATGGCCGTCGGCGGTCTCGGCAGGCTGGTCCCGCAACGTGCCAAGTTCAGTCTGGATCGTGCGCTGCTCCTCGGCATACAGCCCCGCCATACGGCGGCGCTCGGTGGATGGCCGTAAAACGACCTCGCCGCTGGAGCCGTCCACCAGGATTTCCTCGCCGACCTTGACAAGCTGGCTGATGTTGCTCAGTCCGACCACGGCCGGAATCCCCAGGGCCCGCGCCATGATCGCGGTATGCGATGTCGGACTGCCCTGGTCCGTCGCAAAGCCGAGCACCCATTCCCGCTGCAGGGTGGCAGTTTCCGAGGGCGCCAGGTCCACGCCCACGATCACGCTGCGCACGGACAGCCCCGTCAGCGGCGTGTGCGTGGAATCGGAGAGATTCCTGATCAACCGCCGCGCCACGTCCTTGACGTCGCTGACCCGCTCGCGCAGATAATCGTCCTCCACGCGCGACAGGGTGTCGGTATAGCCTTCGGCCGCCAGGCGGATGGCGTGCTCGGCATTGGCGTGCCGTTTCAGAATTCCGTCGAAAACCTCGGCAATAAAAGCCGGATCGTCAAGCACCAGTTTGTGCATGTCGAAAATATCGGCATGCTGGCGGCCGGCCTGTTCCTCCACATGGCGATGAATGTCGGTCAATTGCCGGCGGGTTTCGATGATCGCATTTTCCAGCCGCATGATCTCGGCCAGCGCTTCGCGGTCCGTCAGGCGCCGTTCCGGAACCAGACGGTCGTCGGCCGCCAGCAGAAATACGGGGGCCACGGCGATGCCAGGCGACACGCCGATGCCTTTCAGCACCATCTCGCCGGAACTTGTTTTTCGCGCCGAGGCCATACTGCGTCTCATTCCTCATCGAACTTGCGGCGAACGAGATCCGCCAAACGGTCGAGGACCTGTTCCGCATCCACCCCCTGCGCCGTAATCTTCAGGACCGTCCCGCATTCGGCTTCCATCGTCATCAGCCCCATGATGCTCTTGCCGGACACGGCGTTGCCATCCCTTTCGACCATGATGTCGGACTCGAACTGCGAGGCCGTGCGCACGAAAAGGGCGGCGGGCCGCGCGTGCAAACCCAGCGAGTTGACGATTTTAACCTCGCGTACATGCACCCGGTTGGGACTGCTGGATGGTTTGCTAATCACTGGTGGTCCCGTTCTTGGTCAGCAGCGCGATCAGCTTCTCGTCCATTTCCTTGGCGGCATCGTGGCCCAGTTGCTTGAGTTTCTGATCCAGCGCCGCAACCTCTATCAGGTTGGAGATATCCCGTCCCGGCGCGACCGGGAGCGCCATGCACGGCACCGAGACGCCGAAATACTCCCGCTTGCGCGGCTGCTGTCCGCTGCGGTCATCGTTGACCAAGCCCTCCGGGCGCACCAGCGAGACCACCATATCGAGCCGTTTTTCGCCGCGAACCGAGGCCACGCCGAACAGACTGGGCACATGAATGATCCCCATGCCGCGGATTTCCATGTGAAAACGGGTGACCCCGATGGCCGAACCGATCAGCGCGCCCGAACTGTCCAGACGCAGACGCGTCACATCGTCGGCGATCAAACTGTGCCCCTTCTTGACCAACGCCAGCGCCGTTTCGCTCTTGCCTACGCCGGCCTTGCCCTCGATCAGCACCCCCACGCCGAGAATTTCCACCATCGTGCCCTGCGCGTTCATCTGCGGCAGCGTCAAACGTTCCAACACCAGCGTGGCGGCGTTGATGAAGTCCTTCGTGATCAGCGGCGTGCACAGGATCGGCGTGCGGAATTCCTGGCCCAGCGCGATCAATTCCGGAAACACGCGATACCGCCTGGTCAACACGATGCAGGGCACATGCCGCGCGAAAACCTGACGCAAGCGCCGCAACCGTTCGGCTTCGGAAAGCGAATGCAGATAGGCCATCTCGGCATGGCCCAGAATCTGGATGCGGCGATGGGCGAAATACCGGAAAAACCCGGTCAACGCCAGGCCCGGACGGTTGATCGCCAGTTCCTCAACCCGGCGCGACAATCCGGACTTGCCGGACATCAGCTTGAGGCATAACCGTTCCCGTCCCGCATCGAAAAACTCGGCTACGGAAACGTCCGATTTACGTGTCTGCCCGTCAGCCATTGCCGTCATCCGGCGCCACTTCGGCGGCAGATGCCTCTCCCGGAGCTTTGCGTTCGTTCCGGCGGTCCACCGAGCGCCGCAGTTGGGCATGCGCCTTGTCCACTGCCGCGTCCACCGCCGCGTACATGTCTTCATGCTCGGCGTGCGCCTCGATCAGCATGTCCCTGCTGGCGTGCGCTGTCACCTCCACGCGATTGATGAACTTCTGCATGTCCATGATCACGCGCAGGCGGTCCAGACGCGGGAATTCCACCACGAGCTTTTCCGCCCGTTTATGCGCATAGTCCCGCATGCTCTCGGTAACGCTCACGTGACGGCCAACTATTTCTATTTCCATCGTGCACCCCCTGACAAGTTACATACTGAATCGCGGTCCCAAATACAACTCCCGACTGACGGCATCGTGAATTAGAAAATCGCTTGTGCCCTCGCGCAGGACCTTGCCTTCGCAGATCAAGTAGGCGCGATCCACGATGGCCAGCGTCTCGCGGACACTGTGATCGGTGATCAGAATGCCCAGCCCCTGCTTTTTGAGCTCCTTGACGATTTCCTGCACGTCGTACACCGCCAGCGGATCCACCCCGCTGAAGGGTTCGTCGAGCAGGATCATCGCGGGATCGGTCACCAGGGCGCGGGCTATTTCCAGGCGCCTCCGCTCGCCGCCGCTGAGGGTCATGGCCTTCTGCCTGGCCAGATGCAAAATGCCCAGATCCTCGAGCAATTCACGCAAGCGGCGACGCCGCGCCGAGTTTTCCATGCGTTGCGTCTCCAAAATCGCCATGATGTTCTCGGCCACCGTCATGGTCCTGAAAATGGACGGCTCCTGCGCCAGGTATCCGATGCCCATGCGCGCCCGGCGGTACATCGGCAGCCGCGTCACGTCGCGGCCCCGGAAGAAAATACGCCCTTCGGTGGGCTCGACCAGGCCGGTGATCATGTAAAAGGTCGTCGTCTTGCCGGCGCCGTTAGGACCCAGCAAACCCACGATTTCGCCGGGCTGCACCGTAATCTCGATGCCATTCACCACCTTGCGCCCATGGTAGGTCTTGACCAGCTTGTCGGTAGTGATCAGTGGATCCACGGGATTAGTCCTTCATCATCTTGTCCAGACCGCTTTCGCCCGGGAAAATCGTCAGCACCGCATCCTCGCACTTGGCCTTCTCTTCATAACGGTAAAAGATGATGCGCGAGCCCTGTAAAACGTCCTGGCCGCGCACCAGTTTCGGCCGCCCGGTCAAGACCAGCAGACCGGATTTGACGCTGTAGACCGCGCGCTGGCAGGTCGCCCAGCGATCGGTCTGCTCGACGCGCACATGCCCCGCGGCCATCACCGTCTCGGGCTGGTTGTCCGCCCCGAAAGTCACGGTGATCTGATCCGCCGTGATCGTCACGGACGGGTCCACAACCTTCACATTTTCCTCGAACACGGCCTTCCGTTCGGCGTAGTCGAAGGTCAGCCGCTTGGAGGTGATCACCGTCGCGTTGGTGCCGGCGGCCCCGAAACTGGCCTTGGCAAGTTTTTCGGCGGACTTGTCCGCCCCAGCCGCGGGTCCAGCCACCGCCGCCGCCGCGCCCAACAGGCACAGCACCGCAATCGCACGTCCCAGCCCGACCATTTTATTCATAATCAAGGTTTCTCCGTCTTCATCCAACGTCGTACACCGGTCATTTCCACCCGCACCTGATCGAGTAATTCCATGCGCTTGGTCGTACCGTCGAAACGGAACCCAACGCCGCTGATCGTCACCGTATCGCGCTCCAAGCGCACCGGCCCCGACGAAGTTACCACGCGGTTCGTCGGGTCGTATTGACATTGCCCGGCTTTGATCTGCACATCGCGCACGCCCTCGCTGTAGAGATTGAGGGCCACGCCCATCAAATCCACCTTGCCGTCGGGCCGTATGCGCGCCTCTTCGCCGATCAGTTCGGACTTGAGCCTGCCCTGCTTGTCGCGGTCGGGCACGCGGAAACCCGAAATCACCCCCGACTGCGGCAACTGCGCCCATAAGGAGACCGCGCCGATGAAAGCCGTAAACAGCCCCACCCACATCCGCTTACGGTTGCTTTTTTTCCAGTAGTTCATCGATCCCGCTAAGAGTCTGCCATAAATTGGTAAGTGTTGACAAGGAAACGGCATTGGCCGCGTCGGAAAGAGCCCTGGCCGGCGCGATATGCGTTTCGATGAAAACTCCATCGCAACCCGCCGCCACCGCCGCCCGCGCCAGCGCCGGCGCCCAGCAGCCGTCGCCGCCGGAATGGTCGCCCGCCGCCCCAGGCTTCTGCACGCTGTGGGTGGCGTCGAAGACAACCGGATAGCCGTATTCGCGCATGACCAGCAGGCTGCGCATGTCGGCCACCAGATTGTTATAGCCGAAGGAAACGCCGCGCTCGGTCAGAATGATCCGGCGATTGCCCGTGCTTTCGACCTTTTCGATGATGCTCCGCATGTCCCACGGCGCCAGGAATTGCCCCTTCTTGATGTTCACCGGCTTGCCGCTCCGCCCCAGCTCCAGCACCAGGTCGGTTTGCCGGCACAGGAACGCAGGCAGTTGCAGCACATCCACCACCGCCGCCGCCGCGTCAACTTCCTCAACGGCATGTACGTCGGTCAGCAAAGGCAGACCATAGCGCTCCTTGACCTCACGCAGAATTTCCAGCCCCTTGACCAGGCCGGGGCCGCGGTAGGAGCGTAGCGAAGAACGGTTGGCCTTGTCATAGCTGGCCTTGAAAACCAGCGGCACGCTCTTGTCTGCCGCCCAGCGCGCCAGCCGCCTGGCGATGTCCAGGCAGCCCTTGCGGCTTTCGATCACACACGGCCCCGCAATCAACGCCAGCGGCGCCCGCCCGCCAATCGCCACGCCGCCCATATTAACCGTCCGGATCATAGTTGCCTTTCGATTTTACTCCTGGTTTCGTTGCTGTTACAGGTGTTTAGACTGTAGGCTGTTAGACTGTTAGGAAAGCCGTGAGGGAACTTGGCGCATTCGCGTTACCAGCAATGAAGCAAGACAGTCGTTTCGTCGGTAAGTTACGCGTGGTCACACTCATGCTTCTCTCCTAACAGTCTAACAGCCTTCAGTCTAAACAACCTCCCTTGCCTTCATCTCGCCAATCCGGCACGGCGCAGCGCCGCCTCGGCACGCGGCACATCATCAGGCGTATCCACCCCGATCCCGGCCCAGGCCGTTTCCAGCACCAGGATCGCCGCGCCCAAATCCAGCGCCCGCAACTGTTCCAACTTCTCGGTGCGTTCAAGCAGACAGGGGGGCTCGGCCACCATCCGCCGCAGAAAATCGCGCCGGTAGCCGTATACTCCAATGTGCCGGAAATGCCGCAGCCCCGCCGGGGCTGCGTCGCGAACGAATGGAATCGTCGCGCGCGAGAAATAGAGCGCCCGTCCGCGCCGGTCGCAGACCACCTTCACCACCGCCGGATTCGCCAGGTCGGAGGGGTCGTCGATCGGGGCCGCCGCCGTCGCCATCGCCCATTCGGGTTCGGAGGTCAGACGCCGCGCCAGGCCGGTGATCAAGGCCGGATCGATCAGCGGCTCGTCGCCCTGGATATTGATCACAACTTCGGCCGCATCGTCCGCCAGCGCCTCGGCAATGCGGTCGGTCCCCGACGGATGGTCGGCGCGGGTCATCGCCACCCGGCCGCCGTGCGCTTCCACGACCGCGCGGATACGCTCGTCGTCCGTCGCCACGCAGACATCGTCCAACCCCGCCGCCTGGCGCGCGCGTTCGAGCACCCAGATCACCAGCGGCTTTCCGCAGAGCGGAATCAAACTTTTGCCGGGCAACCGGGTCGAGCCATAACGCGCCGGAATCACGCCGACCACGCGGGGTTTGTCAGCCTGCATCGCGCACCACCGCTTCCAGAAGTTCCGCCGGCGTACAACTGGCCGTGCCCAGTTTGCCCACCACCACGCCGGCCGCGTCGTTGCCCAGCGCCGCCGCCTCCAGTGGCGTGCCGCCGGCCGCCAGCACCAGCATGCAGGCGGCGATCACCGTGTCCCCCGCCCCGCTCACGTCAAAAACCTCGCGCGCCCGTGTCGGGATCACCCGCGGCGCCGCGCCCGGCGCAGCCAGGTACATGCCCTGCGCGCCAAGGGTAACGATCAATTGTTTCAGGTTCCATTTGGCCAGCAGTATCTCGCCCGCCTTCCGCAGTGTCGCGTCCTGCAACGGATCGCCCGCAATCGCGTTGCGTGGCGGCAGGCCCGCGCAAAGGTGCGCCTCGCGGCAGTTGGGCGTCGCCAGCGTCAGCGCGCTGAAATGCAGCGTGGCATTGTCCTTGGGGTCGAGTCCAACCGGAATCCCGGCGCGCGCGGCCGCGTCGATCACCACATCCACCACGCGCTGCCCGACCACGCCCTTGCTGTAATCCTCGATCACCACCCCGGTGCTCGTCGCCACCGCCGCCCGCAGCCGCGCGTCGAACTCGTCCGCCGCGGCGCCCGCTAATTCGACGCCCGATTCCCAGTCCACGCGGCAGACCTGCTGCCGTTCGGCCACGACGCGCATCTTGACGCTCGTCGGCGCCTTGGCATCGGACAACACGGCCGCGGCGCCAATGCCCTGTCCGGCCAGCAAGCCGCGCAATTCTTCGCCCGCGGCATCGCGGCCGACGGTTCCCGCCAGCGCCGCCTCTCCACCCAGCGCGCGCAGGTTGACGGCCACGTTGGCCGCTCCGCCCGGCATGCGCTTTTCGCGCCGCACGCGCACCACCGGCACCGGCGCCTCGGGCGAGATGCGTTCGACACTGCCGTAAAGGTACTGATCCAGCATCAAATCACCGACCACGAGAATCCGCTGCCTGGAAAAAGCGGCCACCAATTCCCGCGCGCGTTCCAATGCGATCGTTTTCATAGAATTGCTTTTACGGCTTCGCTGCATTGTATAGGTTGTTTGTTAACAGCGCCTCAGTCCGATTCGTCCCAGTCGCTACAGACAGAGTGCCCGCCGCGTCATTCCATACGCCGTGTTCGGCCAGCTTCAAATACGGCTGCCCCCGGCAGGTCAACCATTCAAGCCGGCATTCGATCCCCGTCCGTCCGCCTTCAACTATCTGCGCCACACTGCCGTCGATCACCCAACCGGGACGGCCGGGCAGCGACACCGGGATAAATTTCAGAGTTGCATTGCTCCAGCTCCGCCAGACAACCCCCTTTTCGTCCTGCCAGCTGACACGCATCTCGCGCGCTTCGATCCGCAGCCAGCGCGGGAAGGTTTCGAGCAACGCCCCCGCCTCGGAGGGCGCCTGCATGGCGGCCCAATCGGCCAGCGGTGCGGGGTCCCAGACGCCGGTCTCGCTGTGCCGCACAAACCGCACCTCGCCCCCTTCACAACGCAACACCAGCGGCCCGTCGGGACGCAGCGCCAGACGCACCTCGTTCAGCGTCACGGAGCCGCCGAAAGATCCTTCGCCCGTGGCCACTACGCCGGTGGCGACCAGATCGTAGGGGAACTTCATCGCCGTATGCCCGCATTTGACGATCAGGCCCGTGCTTGCGCGTAGTTCCTCCGCCAGCGCCGCGCGAAATTGATGCGTCCGCGCCACAAACCACATGCACACCAGCACGATCGCCACGATCAGCGCCAGCAGTCCAAGACAACCCGGTCCGCCGGGGACATGGGCCGGCCGGCGCCGCACCACGATTTCCTGCGGTTCAGGTTCATTCGTTCCCGGCATCGTTAGCTCCCTTCGGCGGACGCGGCCCAAACAGCGCCGACCCGACGCGTACCATGGTGGCGCCCTCCTCCACCGCAATCTCGAAATCGTGCGACATGCCCATGGAGAGGTCCGGCAGCGCCAGCCCCGAAACCCGCCGCCAGCCCTCGCGCAACTCGCGCAAGCGCCGGAAGAACGGCCGCGCCTCCTCGACATCGCGCGCCACGGGCGGAATCGTCATCAATCCCCGGATTTCCACATGCGTCAGCCGGTTCGCCGCCGCCAGCGCCTCCGGCACGCCTTCCGGCGCAAACCCGTTTTTGCTGCGTTCGCCCGACACATTGACCTCCAGAAAAACCGGCAGCGTGCGCCCGGCCTCGGCGGCCGCGCGATCCACCAGTTCCAGCAGGCGCAGCGAATCCACCGCCTGCAGCAGCGCGAAAAGTTGCACCGCTTCCCTGACCTTGTTGCTCTGGAGGTGGCCGATCAAGTGCCAGGTCGCCGCCGCGGCGCAAAGCGGAATCTTGGCCCGCGCCTCCTGCACCCGGTTTTCTCCGAACAGCGTCAACCCCGCCGCCATCGCTTCGGCCACCGCGTCGGGCCCCTGGGTTTTGGTAACGGTCAGCAAACGGACCTCGTCCCGCTCGCGGCCAACCCGCGCGCAAGCCGCCGCCAGCCGCGCCTCCACCCCAGCCAGACGATCTATGAAACGCTCCGCCATCTTCAAAACTCCGAGTGAACAGTCAACAGTAAACAGTGAACAGTTAAACCCTGACCAATATGATGCGCCCGCCCCATACCGGCAAGCCAAAAACACAGCGTTGTTCACGGGCACGGTTCTTTCTCTTGTAGCCGCCTGCCTGCGCTCGTGCTACGTAGCGAAGCGCTACTTCGCAGAGTAGCAGCAGGTGGCAGCGCCTGTCACGACCCTGGAACGCGACTTCCTCGCGCCTTGCACGGCCACCGCGTAACCGCGGCGGCTACATTGTTGTAGGCGTACGCCCTTTTTTGGAGCCACCTTCTTACGGCTGGTGGCTGCGCCTGTCATGCCGCCCCACCCCGGAAATGGAACACTTTGGCACACTTTTTGGTGTTTTAGGCTAGCCTAAAGGCTAGCCAAGAACCGCGGTTTTGCGCATAAATCCCTTTGCCAGACGTATTATTTGCACCATCAGGCCAGATTCTATGGTTCAACCGCGTGTGCCATTTCGCGAAAAACCTGAAATCTGGGCTTTTCGCTCTGCGCTGTTCGCTCTGCGCTTGCCGCACCCCCCCTGCTGATGTAACTTCATGCCTAGCCGTGAATGGTCATGGCGCCAACATTGAGAACGCCTAACCGCCTTCAGCCTACAGCCTAAACAACCTTTGTGAGCATTCCCATGGCGCAAGCAGAGCGACAGCAGGCGGTTCAGAGCATCCTCCAGAACCTTCGCGATTTGGATGGCTTGAAGAAACTGTTCTGGGAGGAACTGAACTACGAGCGCAAGAACCAGCCCCTCAGTCCGCGCCAGTGGCCGGACAACGCCAGGAACGCCCTGGCCGAAGACCCGGTCCTTTTCGCCAGCGGCGGCGTGGATGACGCCTTTCATGTGGTTTACTGCCGCCTGGCTTCACCCGATTTGAAACGCGGGTTCGAGCGCCCGGTGGTGAGCCAATTGCTCCGGGAACATCCCTACGCCTTGTTCGTATTCTCGAACAGCGACCGAACCGCCTGGCACTTCGTGAACGTCAAATATGATGAACAGGCGGAACGCCGCCGTTTGTTTCGCAGAATCACGGTCCGACCAGGCGCTGGTTTGCGCACGGCGACGGAACGCGTTCAACTTCTGGACCTGGCCGGGATCGAACCCGAGTTGTTCGGTATCGCGCCGCTGGCGATTCAAAAACGCTGCGACGAGGCTTTCGATGTCGAAGCGGTCACAAAGGATTTCTTCCGCGAAATCGCCAACTGGTATTTTTGGGCGTTGAAAAACGCCCGCTTCCCGAAGGACGCGCCCAAGGAAGCCGACGGTCACGACCACATCAGCGTTATCCGCTTAATCACGCGCCTGATTTTTTGCTGGTTCGTGAAGGAAAAGGGCCTGATTCCCGACACGCTTTTTGACGAACGCAAACTCGCCAAGATTCTCGCCGGTTTCGATCCGTCGAAAACCAGCGACAAGCAATCCGTTTATTACCGAGCCATCCTGCAAAATTTGTTCTTCGCCACGCTCAACACCGAAATGGATAAGCGCGGATGGACCAAGGAAGAACAGAATTTCATGGCGCACAGCCTCTACCGTCATCGCGAATGTTTCGGCGAACCGAAATCCGCGCTCGATTTGTTCAAGGAAATTCCGTTCCTCAACGGCGGACTGTTCGAATGTCTCGACAAAGACCTCGGCGAAAACGCCAAGCCGCGTTACGTCCGCATTGACGGCTTCTCCCGGCGTGAAGACAGCCAGCCCATCGTGCCGGATTTCCTTTTCTTCGGCGATGAGCGCGAAGTGGATTTAAGCGCGGATTACGGCGACAAGAAGTTCAAGAAAGTACACGTGCGCGGGTTGATTGACACCCTTAACCGCTATAAGTTCACGATCGAGGAAAACACGCCCTTCGATCAGGAAGTCGCGCTCGACCCGGAATTGGCCGGAAAGGTCTTTGAAAATCTGCTCGCGGCCTACAACCCGGAAACCGGCGCCACCGCCCGCAAGCAGACCGGTTCGTTTTACACCCCGCGTGAAATCGTCAACTACATGGTGGACGAGGCGCTGATCGCCTGTTTGAAGGAGAAATTAACCGCAAAGCCCACAAAGAACGCAAAGACGGAAGAAGCGTTTTCCTCTGCGCTCTCTGCGTTCTCTGTGGTTGAACAGAAACTCCGCCACCTCTTCGCCTACAACGACGAGCTGCACCAATTCATCGCGCCGGAAGTGGACGCGCTGATCGCAGCCATTGACGGCCTGAAATCGCTCGATCCGGCGGTCGGTTCGGGCGCGTTTCCGATGGGCATATTGCACAAACTCGTTTTCATCCTCGGCAAACTCGATCCGCGCAACGAGAAATGGAAAGAGCGGCAGATTGCCCGCGTCCGCGACACAATGGCGACCGCCGAAAAGATTGAGGACGCCACCGCTCGCGAGCGCGCCGTACGCGAACTGGAGCAACAAATCGAGGGCATCAACGAAGCCTTCGCGCACAACGAACTGGATTACGGACGCAAACTCTACCTGATCGAGAACGGCATTTACGGCGTGGATATCCAGCCCATCGCCGTCCAGATCGCCAAAATGCGGTTTTTCATCTCGCTGATCGTGGACCAGAAGATTGACGACGCAAAGCCCAATCGCGGCGTGCGCCCGCTCCCGAACCTGGAAACCAAGTTTGTCGCGGCCAACACACTGATCGGCGTGAACCGACCCGGCCAGCAATTGCTGCGTAACCTCGACATCGACGCCAAGGAAGCCGAACTGCGCCGCGTGCGCGAGCGCCATTTTTCCGCACGCACGCCGAAGCAAAAAGCCAAATGCCGCGACGATGACGCCAGACTCCGCGCCGAAATCGCCGAACTGCTTAAAGGTGACGGATGGGACACCACCACTGCCCGCAAACTAGCGTCGTGGAATCCATACGACCAGAACATTTCTGCGAATTTCTTCGATGCGGAATGGATGTTTGGGATAATTTGTGGCTTCGCGGTGGTAATTGGCAATCCTCCGTATGGTTTGGTTGGCAGTGATCAAGTTGAGGCGCGGGCATATTATACTTCGGGACGTTTTAAACTAACGGCTTATAAGATAAACCTGTACCTGCTGTTCTTGGAACGCGGTCTCGAATTGCTCAATGAGCAGTCAGGCATCCTGAGTTTCATTATTCCAAAATCGCTCGTTTTCAACTCGTATTTTGAGGCAACACGACGAAGACTTCTGGACCAATATCGCATCCCGCTAATCGTAGAGGTAAGAAATAAAGTGTTTGAAACAGCGGAAGTGGGCGACAGCATTCTTTTCTTCAGTACTGCACATCGACCAACAGCTGAATCCAAACTGGCGTACAAAGTAGTCGAAAACGTGAGTCCCGGTGGCCAGGTTATATCCATGCAGGTCAATCTACAGACTGAATTGGCGGCGTCGCTTGGATCTCGATTTATTGTATCGAGCGTTAATATGCCAAAAACGCAGAATACCCTCGGCGATATCTGGGAAGTTAGCAACGGACTGAATCCTGGCAACGTAAAGCACCTCTTGCTTTCCGCCAGCAGACTCACTCCGAAACACAAAAAGATGCTGCTCGGACGGGATATCCAAAGATACGCGCTCAAGTGGTCGGGAACATGGGTTAATTTTGATCCTTCGTTGAAAGAAACCATAAAGCAAAACGAAACGCGGTCAAAAAAAGGAATGACTGCTCAACAGCATGTGGACTTCGCGCTACGCTCACCCGAGATATACAAACCGCACAAGGTGATGGTCAGAAAGACAGCCGACCGGATTGTTGCTTGTTTTGATCTCGACGGACTGTGCTTTGATTCGCTGTCATTTGGAATCCAGCCAAAATCCAAAGGGTTCGATCCAAAGTTCCTTCTAGGCTTAATAAATTCGAAGTTACTTGGTCACATTCATGCAGAACTCTCGCAAAACCAGGAAAAAGTATTTGCGAAGGTTTTGGCCGACAATCTTCGTAAGCTTCCTATGCCCAATCTCAATCCCAACCTATCTGATGATCGTGCGAAACATGACGATATTGTAACGTTGGTTGACAATATTATCGTCGAGAAACAGACGAATCCCACGGCCGACACAAGTGCGTTAGAACGCGAGATAGACCAAAAGGTTTACGCCCTCTACGGCCTGACGCCGGAGGAGATCAAGATTGTGGAGGAGTCTGCCTAAAAACGCTGGACGTAGTGCGGGTGATTGAGGAAAATGCGGACAAAAGCATTGCTACGGAAAACGGGGAGTAATCATGATTACGAAATTGGTATTGAGAAATTTCAAGAGTATTTCAGAGCAAACTTACGATCTGACGGACTTTGACCTGCTCGTGGGCCGGAACAACTGTGGCAAAAGCACCGTTCTTCAGGCTTTGGCAATCTGGCAGTTTTGCATGAATGAGTTTGACCGGTCCAAACGAACGGGAAAAACCGGGAAGCAGGTCGTTCTGCCTAATTTCACCGCCCTTCCGGTGCCGGAGTTCAGTCTGCTTTGGCACGAAAAAATCGACCGCCGTTAACCCGCTGCGCTCGCCAATGTCGGCATGGAGCGGGATTGGTGGATGAGGCTATGGCAAGCGATAGCGAGTCAATGCCGGCTGAGATGGATACGCCATGAAGAGTTACATGCAACCGGACAAGCACCACGCCGCCGTGCAGCGGGCCTTGGAATTGGGGCGGAGCGGTGACCCATCCGTCCTTCCCGAACTGATCGAGCTATTACGCGCGCCTTCCAACGAGATACAGCGCCTGGCGGTTTCGGCCATCGGCAAACTGTCCGGTTTCGGCGCAGACCCGGCCCAGGCGGTGGCGGCGCTTGCGCCACTGGCGGTAAAGGCCCGCCATCCGCAGACGCAGCAGTACGCGATCCGCGCCCTCAAGAAGTACGCGGCGTCGGCGCGCGAGCACCTGCACGACTTGCGCGACGTCGCGCGCAACGAGGCGCATTGCGACTATGTGCGCGCCGCGGCACTGGTTACGGCCGATGCGATCGAACAAGCCGCGCAGGACGCCGAAAGCGGTACGCAACACCGCTGCCAGCGCTGCAATGCGCGGGTCACGGCGGACGAATATGCCCGCTCGAACCAGACATTTCAGCGCGTATTCTGCGACCGGTGTTTCGACGAGGTCTTCCTGGAACGGCGCAATTTCGAGGCCCAGGTCGAACTCAACAAAACTATTGAAGCGCGTGACGGCACGGTGGTGCAGTCCGGGGGCGAACGCCGCATCGCCGACTGGCTCACGGCGCATGGCGTTGCCTACCGCTACGACGCCAAGTTCCGCATCATCGCAGAGTTTCAGATCCGGCCAGACTTCTATCTGCCGGAGTTGGATGTATACATCGAGTACTGGGGACTCGACACGCCCCAGTACAAGATGAGCATGTATAAGAAGCAGACGCTCTATCAGCAGGAAGGCAAACGTTTGGTTTCGGTCTATCCGCAAGACCTGCCACGTTTGGATAGCCTGCTTACGGCGAAGTTAAGTCTGTTCGGTTTTCAGCCCGGCATTGACGCGCGCAGCAAAGTCAGCGAGGAATGAGTCTTGTGAAGCTTACCATGGAGGATGACGGAACGGTCTCCGACGTTCCGCATGCCAATACCCGAGCCAAGTACGCCAGCACGCAATGCCGCTTGCGTTTGGCGTCACTAAATGAAAGTATGCCTGCGTATGGTTAAGCGCAATTACTGGTTGAAGCGAATCGAGGTCGCGTGGCGCAAGCATAACCTGGTCTGGCTGGCTGGGGTTCGGCGCGCGGGCAAAACGATGTTGTGCCGCTCGCTCGCGGATGTGGAGTATTTCGACTGCGAACGGCCGCGGGTGCGTCAGCAAATGGAAGACCCGGAAGCGTTTTTGGAAGGTTTGCGCGGCAAACGAGTGGCGCTGGACGAGGTCCACCGGCTGGGAAATCCATCGGAGTTGCTCAAAATCGCGGCCGACCATTTCCCCGATGTTCGCATCGTTGCCACCGGTTCATCAAGTTTGGGCGCATCGTCCAAATTCGGCGACACCTTGACGGGGCGAAAGACCGATATTCGCCTGACACCGATGATTCTGCCCGATCTCGTCGATTTCAAGAAGGACGATCTCCAGCACCGTATGCTCCACGGCGGGTTGCCCCCCTTCTTCCTGTCCGAGACGCCTCCGGAGACCGACATTCAGGACTGGCTGGACGCCTATTGGGCCAAAGATATTCAGTCGCTGTTCCGTCTGGAACGCCGGGCGTCGTTTCAAAAGTTTTTCGAACTATTGCTGGCTCAGAGCGGCGGAATCTTCGAAGCGTCAAGTTATGCAACGCCCTGCGAGGTCAGCCGACCGACCATCGCGAATTACTTGAGCGTGCTCGATGCCACGTATGTGGCGCATGTGCTGCGGCCTTTCAGCACACGTCGCGCGTCCGAGATCGTCTCGGCGCCCAAAGTGTATGGATTCGACACCGGTTTCGTGTGCGCACTGCGCGGGTGGGATCGTCTCCGTACCGACGATATGGGTTATCTCTGGGAACACCTGGTCCTTAATGAATTGCTCGCCCGCGTTGGACGGCAGGGACTCGGTTATTGGCGCGACAAGCGCGGACATGAGGTGGATTTCGTCATCGCCCGCCGCGGCAAGGATCCGGTGGCGATCGAGTGCAAATGGCGCGCGGAGCGTTTCGATCCGCCGGCCTTGATGTCATTCCGACAGTCGTATCCGAAAGGCCGGAACTTCATCGTGGCGCAAGATGTGGACCGTTCATTCCAAAGGCGTTTTGACAGGCTGGACGCCACGTTCTGTTCATTGAATTCGTTGATCGAACTGCTGGGAGATGAATAACGCAAATGCCCACACACGACATCATAGACAATCGCACTGAAAAGCTGGTTGACCATCTGAACCTGATGCTGGGGTCGAGCGAACGCGCCCGCTTCGCGGTTGGCTACCTTTTCCTGTCCGGCCTGACCAGTGTCGCAAGCCGGCTCCTGAACTTGAAGGAACTGCGGCTGTTGATCGGCAACACGACCAACAAGGAAACCGTCGAGATGCTGGCCGAGGGATACCGCCGCCTCGATCTGGCCGCCGAGGAAATCGAGAAGCAGGTCTATCCGAAACGCACTGAAGCCGGAAAAATGGCGGAGGAAACGGCCGGAAATCTCCGTAACGCCGTGGAGTTGATGGACCAGACCGACGAGGGGCAGAATTTGATTGCCGGACTGATCCGGATGATCGAAGAAAAGCGCCTCAAGGTGCGCGTGTATACGAAAGGCCGACTCCACGCCAAGGCGTATATTTGCGACTACGGCAAGGTGTTCGATCTGGTCGGCAAGGAAATCGACCGGCACGAAACGGGCATTGCGGTGGTGGGCTCGTCCAACCTCACGCTGGCCGGGTTGACCCACAATACCGAGCTGAATGTGGTTGTCCAAGGCAACCAGAACCACACGGAACTGGTCCACTGGTTCGACGCCCTCTGGAAAGAATCGCCGGAATTCGATGAAACGCTGATGACCGAACTCAAGGCCTCCTGGGCGGCGGCGCAGGTCAAGCCCTACGACATCTACATGAAGACCCTCTACGCCCTCGTGCGAGACCGGTTGGAGGACGATGACGAGCCGGAATTGCTTTGGGACGACGATATCTTCCGCAAACTGGCAAGTTTCCAAAAAGTGGCCGTGCGGCAGGCCGTCCAGATTGTGCGCGACTACGGCGGGGCATTTGTGTCCGATGTGGTGGGCCTGGGCAAGAGTTACATCGGCGCCGCGATCGTGAAGCACTTCGAGCGCACCGATCACGCGCGCCCGCTGATCATCTGCCCGGCGCCGCTGGTGGAGATGTGGGAGCGGTACAACGAGGTTTATCAACTCAATGCCCGCGTGCTTTCGATGGGATTCCTGCGTGAAGACGGTGATGAAGGCGTTGCCAGGTTGCTGAACGACTTTCACTGCAAGGACCGCGATTTCGTGCTGGTGGACGAGAGTCACAACCTGCGCCATCCCGATACGCAACGTTACAAGGTCGTCCAGGCCTTTCTTTCGACCAGCGGGAGGCGCTGCTGTTTCCTCACGGCCACGCCCCGGAACAAGAGCGCCTGGGATGTTTACCACCAGATCAAACTGTTTCATCAGGACGACCGCACGGATTTGCCGGTTGACCCGCCAAACTTGAAGGAATACTTCAAACTGATAGACAAAGCCGAAAGGAAACTCCCGGAGTTGCTGGTAAACATCCTCGTCCGGCGGACCCGGCAGCATATCTTGCGCTGGTATGGCTTCGATGGCGAAACCCACGCGCCGGTTGATCCGAACAGGTTTCAGGATTATTTGCAGGGTACGCGCAAGGCTTACGTGCTGGTCGGCGGTAAACACCAATTTTTCCCAAAGCGCGAGTTGGAAACCATCGAGTACAGCATCGAGGACACCTATCAAGGCCTTTATCAGGAGTTGCGCGGTTACCTCGGCAAACCACGCAAGGCTAAACCGGCGAAAACCATGCCGGATGGAGAACTCACCTACGCGCGCTATGGCCTCTGGCACTATGTCAACGCGGCGAAACAAAAATCGGAACCGTACGTCAGCCTGCAACGGGCCGGGGCGAATTTGCGCGGCCTGATGCGCGTCTTGCTCTTCAAACGCTTCGAATCCAGCGTCTATGCCTTTCAGGAAACGGTCAAACGGCTCTTGAAGATGCATCAATCCTTTGTCGCTTCCCTGGCTGCGGGCTTTGTTCCGGCGGGCGAGGATGCGCAGCAGATCCTTTACGAAAGCGACATCCAGGAAGAAAGCGACCTTGTTGACGCGCTCCGGGCGGTGTCCAAACGATACGACGCGAACGATTTCGATCTAAAATCGTTGCGGGAGCACATCGAACACGACATTGAATTGCTCCAAAAGATTCTGAAACTCGTCTTGCCCATCACGCCGGAGAAGGACGCCAAACTCCAAACGCTGAAAAAACGGCTTTCCGAAAAACCGCTAAAGGACGCCAAACGACTGATTTTCACGCAGTACGCGGACACGGCAAAATACCTGTTCGACAACCTGAACCCCGGGGGCAAATCTCCGGAGATTGAGGTCGTTTTCAGCGGCGACAAGAGCAAGGAAAAGGTGGTCGGGCGTTTTGCGCCGAAGGCGAACCCGGAGTATCGTTTTGCCAGGGACGAGCCGGAACTGACGATGGTAATCGCCACCGATGTGCTGGCCGAGGGGTTGAATCTTCAAGACTGCGACAACATCATCAATTACGATCTGCACTGGAATCCGGTCCGCCTGATCCAGCGTTTTGGTCGCATTGACCGCATTGGATCGGAACACGAGCGGATTTTCGGATACAACTTCATGCCGGAGACGAAATTGGACAAGAATCTCGGTTTGAAGGACAAGTTGCACAATCGCATTCAGGAAATCCATGACACCATCGGCGAAGACTCCGAGATATTGGACCGCACCGAAAAACTGAATTCGGAAGCCATGTACGCGATTTACGAGAATCGCGGCGGCACACCGGCGCAGTTGGACCTGTGGGGCGGCGCGGACGACGAATTCCTCGATTTGAACGAGGCCGAAGAAATCCTGCGGCAGTTGAGGAAGGACAACCCGGACGAATACGCCCGGATTGCCGCTCTGCGTGACGGCATTAGAACGGCCCGGCCATCGCTGCAACGCGGATTATACGTCTTCTGTCAGGCCGGGCGCTTTCAGCAGTTGTTCCTGCTCGACGAGAAAAGCGAGGTTACTTCCCGCGACGTTTCCAAGGTTGTCGGCGCGGTCAAGTGCGCGCCCGACGCCAAGGCCGTGCCATTGCCGGACGGCTACAACAAAACCGTGATGGCGATTCAACGCAAGTTCGCGGAGGAAGTCAGGCACCGCGAGGCCGAGCGGACTTACACGGCCAATCTGACCCACGGACAACACTACGTCTTGCGGGAATTGCGAATTCTATTCGAGGCCACGGAAGATGAGGAGATCAAGCAGAACGTCAACGTTCTGGAAAAAGTTTTACGTGGCTCATTGACGGGCGCGGTGAAGAGGGAACTCACACAGTTGAGCCGCAACAGCGTGACCGGAGAGAACCTGCTCAAAAACCTGATCCGGATTTACGAACAGCACAATCTGAAGGATACTTCATCCAGAAGAAACCTTGAGATGGAAGACCGTCCGATTCCAAGGATCGTTTGCAGCGAAGCCTTCGTCTGATTCACATCTCCCGCCGACCCTGGACGGCGCGCGCCAGGGTCACCACATCCGCGTACATCGGACCGCTGCCCGCCGGCAGTCCGCTGGCCAGACGCGTCACGCGCACCGGCAGCGTCCGCAGCCGTTCGCGGATGTAGGCCGAGGTGGCTTCGCTTTCGACATCCGTGCCCAGCGCCAGCACCACTTCCTGGATGCCCTCGTCCGCAATCCGCGCCACCAGCGCGTCCAGCCGCAGGTCCTTGGGCCCCTCGCCGTGCATCGGCGAAAGCCGTCCGAAAAGCGCGTGGTAACGGCCGCGGAAAGCGCCCGACGCCTCGATGGCCCCGATCGCTCCGGGCTCTTCGACCACGCAAATCAGATGCCCATCCCGCTGGCTGCTGGTGCAAAGCCGGCAAACCGGTTCGGTCGCCGTGGTAATCCCGCCGCAGCGGGTGCAAAGCCGGACCTGCTCGGACGCTTCGCGCAACGCCCCGGCCAGGTCGCGCAGCAACGCGCCGCCGCCGTCGGCGACGAGGTGCATCGTCATCCGCTCCGCCGAGCGCCGTCCGATCCCGGGCAGACGGCTCAAGCAGGCGCTGATGCGATCCAAATGGGCGTTACCGGTCACGCCTTAAAATCCCGGCAGACCCGCCAGACCAAGGCCGGCGGTGATCTTGCCCATCTCGGCCGACGCCATCGCCCGGCTCTGCTTGATCGCGCCATCGATCGCCGACAGCACCATATCTTCCAGCAAATCCGTTTCCTGCGGATTCACGCAGCGCGGGTCGATCTTGATCTGCGCGATCGAACCGTCGCCGGTCGCCGTCGCCGTCACCATCCCGCCGCCGCTGCTGAAGACGACCGTCTTCCGCGCCAACTCCTCCTGCACCCGCGCCATATCCTTTTGCATGGTCGCGGCCTGCTTCATCAACTTCATCACATTCGGCATGCTTGCCTCCTTTGAATGCTTTCTCACCCCTGAACATCGGCGATACTGCCATTGAACATTTCCAGCGTCTTGTGAACCGCGGGTTCACGGATCCAATCCTGCATCGTGCGGCGTTCGCGGGGGAATGCCGGGGCGTCGGACGACTTCGCCGGCGGAGGCGCGGAGGCGGTTGGCGCAGGCGATGCCGACGCCGGCGCGCCCGCCTTCGCCTGCGCCGTGGCCGGCGGTCCGCGCCGCTCGGATGGAAGCGCGGCGGGCGTATGCGAGACGGGTCTGGGCGCCGCCACCGCCGGCCGCTTGGGCAATGGCGCCTCCGCCACGGCGGCGGGTGGAACGGCCGGCGCGGCGGCGTAGTCGGACGAAGCGCCCGCGTCTTCCACCACCCCGGCGGAGAGCGCCTCGACGCGCCGCACGAGTTCGTCAAGGGAGACAATCTGCGACATCCGCGCGCACCGAATCAGCGTCATCTCCATCATCGTGCGCCGTGAAAGGGCGTACCGCATGCGCTCCTCGGCCTGCACGAGCAGGTCCACCATGCGCAAGAGCCGGTCGGGGGCGATCTGGGCGGACAATTGCTTCGCGCTCTCGGCCTGCGTTTCCAGCACCTCCAGCGCGTTTTCGCCGGCGTGCGCGTAGATCAGAACGTTGCGGAAAAGTTCCATCAGGTCCACCAGCAGACGCGTCATGTCCTTGCCGGACTTGTCCAGTTCGCCCACGCGCCGGATCGTCTCCGGCACATCGCCGCGAAAAACCGCCGCCGCCAGTTCGTCCAGCGCCTGACGTCCAACCAGGCCGAAGACGACCAGCACGTCGGCTTCCGCGATCTTCGCGCCGCAAAAGGCGATCAACTGGTCCAGCGCCGACTCGGCGTCGCGCATCCCGCCATCCGCCCCGCGGGCGATCGCCAGCAGCGCGTCGCGTTCGACCGTGACCCCCTCGTCCCTGGCGATCAATTCCAGCCGCTCGACCAACAGGGCCGACGGAATGCGCCGCAAATCGAAGCGCTGACAGCGCGAGATGATCGTCGTCAGGATTTTTTGCGGCTCGGTCGTCGCGAAAAAGAATTTGACGTGCGGCGGCGGCTCTTCAAGCGTCTTCAGCAGCGCATTGAAGGCCGCCGGACTCAGCATGTGGACTTCGTCAATGATGTAAATCTTGTACGGGGCGTTGACAGGGGTGTACTTGACGCTGTCCCGCAGGTCGCGAACCTGATCCACGCCGTTATTCGAGGCGCCGTCGATTTCCAGCACATCCAGCGAGTTTCCAGCCGCGATCTCGCGGCAGGCATCGCACTTGCCGCAGGGATGCTCGGTGGGACCGGTGGCGCAATTCAGGGCCTTGGCGAAGATGCGGGCCAGCGAAGTCTTGCCCGTGCCGCGCGGCCCCACGAAAAGGTAGGCATTGGCCAGACGCTTCTGGGCGATGGCGTTGCGCAAGGTGCGGGTGACGTGGTCCTGGCCGACCACATCTTCGAACTGTTGGGGACGCCACTTGCGGGCGAGGACTTCATACGGCATGCCGATGGCCTCCTATTTAGATTCAGGGTTCGCAACTCGCAGCGAACCACGGCGCGCTCCCCGGAACCGGGAGGCGGGTCAGGCTACCTACGGCGCCCGGAAAACCCTGCGTACCGCTGCTACCTTCCGGTCCTGGCGGAGTTCCGCTGGCATCCGTCGCATAGGGCCCGACCCGCCGCCCGGTCCCGGAGAAACACTCCCGTACCGCGCCGCACCTGCGACCGGGTGTACTGTAACCCACCCCGACAACCATGCTCAAGGACAAACCAGCAATTGTAATTATGGCGTCGAGGACGGAAGGGCAGCGGGTGGATAGACGGCGGGGAAGCGCGTGTTGCGGACGGGAGCGAAAATAAATTTAAAGGGGGTATCCACTTGACGCAAACGACCACAAGGTGTAGTGTCCGT
>CAIYGI010000328.1 GCA_903925685.1 uncultured bacterium | reverse complement strand
CTGTCGCCGTCGTCCAGACGCTACTCCCGCCGCACTCGCCGGTCGACGGGAAGTATTCGTAGAGGAACCGCCCATTGTCAGCGGAATTCCGCACGCCGCCCCAGGGATGTTTAGCATTATTTTGATTGTTGGTGTGCCAGCGTCCGGCCAGATTGGCCGACTCGATCAGTTGTTCTTCGAACTTCGGTGTCAGTTTCATAAAAGCCTCCTCATTTCGCGACAGGATTTCCTGTCACATTGGTTTGTCCACCGGCTCACACCCGCATGACCGGACGAAACGCATCAAGTCGCGGAGGGCATCCGCCTGGCAGCGACGCACGATCTCGCAGAAGAACCCGTGCTCGGCCTTCGGGTACATCGTCATCTCGGCACGGGATCCAACGGCCCGAACCGCCTCGACAAAGCGCTGGTTCAGTTCGATCGGAAACATGTGTTCGTTCGCGGCCTCCATCAGCAGGACGGGCGGGCAACCCGGCTGCACATGCGCGAGCGGAGATACGGCCCGGTACAGATCCGGGTGTCGCGCGTATGTCTCACCCACGATCGCCTGCATCACGGTCCAGATTTGGGGAAAAATATCGTCCCAAGGCTCGAATGTCGTGGGCGCCGATTGCACCGCCACCCCGGCCAGGGGCGCATGGACTGGCCCCGTGCGCGCCGTGTCGCGGATTGGCTTTTCGCCGCAGGCTCCGGGTTGCGCCAGGGCCAGTAACAACGCCAGGTGCGCGCCCGCCGATTCCCCGTACGCCACAATGCGCTGCGGCCCACCCAGCGCACGCAACCGCGCCTGGAATGCGCCGAGGGTTTCCCGCACATCTGTCAGTTGGTCGGTAATGCGCACACCCTGAAGCCGGTAATCGGTCGACGCGGTGACAATGCCGGCATCCGTCAGCGGCGACATAATCCGGTGCATGCCGGCTCGATTCCCCGCGTTCCAGCCGCCGCCGTGGACAAAGAACACGGCCACCGGCAGTTTCACCTGCCGCGGCATGAATAGATCCCACGCCCGGCCCGGCACCAAGGGCCAGTCCAGATAGTTCGATTCAAATGTATACGCCATGCCTTTTCCCCTTTTTAAGGTTATTCCTACCATACCCGTTTGACCAGCAGGGCATTCACGCGCCATTGCCAACCGCGATGGGTACTGAAGATCAGGTCGATCGGCTGTTCGGAAGGAATCCGGATGCCGAAGCCTTCGATTCCCAAATCCCCTTCGGGTGCCGTAAAGGCAAACTGCGCGTTGGCTTGCGGACATTCGATGCGGGTGCGAATTTTTTGTCCGTTACCGTGCAAGAGCAGGAATTGATAAGCCCCGGCATCCAGGCGCAGACGAAACGTGGCCGGAGCTTGATCTTCCAGCGCCGTCCGGGAAAGCGGGTCTTTGCCCGGACAGGCCACACGGCGCAAACCGCCGGACGCGATCCATCCGTAGCGCTGGCCGTAGGAATAAGCAGTATCGACGGTTACCGAACGGAACGGAACATCGCAATCCTTCAGGCGGGTCGCGCCAAAGAAATCGGAATATGCCGACTTGCGGCCGGCGCCGAAATCGAATTTGAAATACACATTTTGAGGCATTTCAATGAACTGGCGGCTCCTGTCCGAATAGAAGCCCCCGTCGTCGCGTGGGTCCACCAGATTGGTTTCTTTTGGGGGGCTCAGCGCCAACTGTGATTCCATGCTGTTTTTTGCTATGAGGCACATCATTGTCGGGAAACAGAATTGCTCTACTGCTTCCACAACCCGACTGGTGCGATCACCGCCGATGAAGAGGTGATACCCCTGCAGGGATTGATGTCG
>CAIYGI010000327.1 GCA_903925685.1 uncultured bacterium | reverse complement strand
TGCGGCCCCACGCGCGTCAATGGAACTCAGGCATTTATGGGCACTACAAACCGAAACCCACACGATATATCAGGGACTTGCGACTGAAATCGAACCGATTTTGCCCGAAACCGTTGAGTACCCGCGAAACTTGGGCTAGCGTTGCTGGATGCGGCTTTGCTGGCTGCGCTGGCACGGAGGCCGGCCCTCCAAAACATAAGGTCGCCTGCCCGTTTCCGTAACTGGAGGCCGAGTATATTTCACAACTTCTGATCCATTGCAGCGAGGGTTTTTCCCGCTTGCAGCGTTACACTTATATAGAGTGCAAGGGAGGTGCGGGCATGTTTGAGGGACGATTCAAATTGGGAAATGGCCGGGCGCAGGCGGGTGACAAGCGTTTGGTCGAGTTGCTGCGCGAATGGAAGGGAGTGACGCCGTCGGCCGGTTTCGAGGCGGCGGTCTGGCGGAGGATTCGCAGCGCTTCCGAGCCGGAACAACGGCATCAGCCAGTGATCACACTCCTGCGCGAATGGTTTGTTCCGCGCCCGGCTTGGGTGAATACGCTGGCCGCCGCGGCTGGCATTGTGATTGGCATTGGGTTGGCATTTTCAAATCCGGGGGCGCGCGATCAGCGCCAGGGCGGTCAGCCGTTGCTGCGTTCGCAGACGCTGTCCGGTGCTTATCTCGCAATGGTGTCAGGAGGTAATCCGTGAAACGTAAATGGATCATTCCTTTGGTCGCCGGTGCGGCGGCAGCGCTGGTGGCTTATGGCATAGCGCGGCATGCCGTCTGCGGCCGGTCCGCACCTGACATTGACCGCCTGCAGGATCTGTCGTTTCTCAGCAGGGAACTGGGCCTGAATGGGGCGCAGGCGGACGCAATCAAGAGTCTGCACGTCGAACTAAGCGCGAAATTGAACGACTGTTGCGCGCTGCATTGCGCGGCCCGGGCGCGTCTGGGCCAGGCGCTGGCCTGCGAAACGAACGGTACGGCGCAAACGGATGGTGTTTTGGCGGAAATGTGCCGCGCCTATGAACAAAGCGAGCGCGCCACGCTGGATCACATCCGCCAGTTGCGCACTGTGCTGAACCCTGAGCAAAGAAAGCGTTTCGATGTCAAGATTTCGAAGTGCATGTGCCGGAGCTGCGATAGCAAGGCGGCGAATTGCCGGTAGTAGGGTTTCACCCTATAGGCGGCGGGGCGGGGCATGTGATATGTAGTTTTTGTGGATCAATGTAATGAGGGTAAGTAACAAAACAAGCGAGGAAGATACAGATGAAAATATCAAGATGGATTATGACGGCGGCGGTGGCGGGAATGGTGGCGGCAGGCGCGGTGGGGCCGGTTAATGCGGCTGACAATGCGGCTTCGGCGACGACCAAGGCGGTTAAGAAGCAGACCGTTTGTCCCGTCATGGGCGGTCCGATTAACACAGAGATCTACGCTGATGCCAATGGCAAGCGGGTCTATTTCTGCTGCGATGGCTGTCCGTCCGCGTTCAAGAAGAATCCCGAGAAGTACATCAAGAAGATGGAAGCGGAAGGCATTACGCTCGACAAGACACCAGCGGGCGCAACCACAAACGCGCCTGCTGCCAGCAAGCGCTAGGGGTTGGACGAATGCGAAACCTAAACATACTGCTCAGCGCCGGGTTGTTGGGCGGTATGTCGGTAACTGCCGCCGCCGAAGCGACGGCGGTCAGCAATCTCACGCTGGCCGCCGCCGTGGAACTGGCGCTGCAAGATAATCCGGGACTGAAAAGTCTACGGGAACGGTGGGATGCGATGCGCGAGCGCCCCGCCCAGGCCGGAACGCTGCCCAATCCGATGTTCACATACAGCGGGATGGATGCGGCGAGCGGCGGCGATTGGCCCAACACGGGCGAGAAGCGCTTCATGGTGCAGCAGGAGTTTTCCTGGTTCGGCAAGCGCGCCCTGCGGGAAGGGATCGCGGTCAAGGACGCCCTGTCCATGCAGTGGGAACTCGATTCCATGACCAGGGAAATTGTGATGATGGTCAAGGAGGACTATTTTGACCTGCACGCCGTGCAGCATGTGATCGCGATTACGCGGGAAGAAGAGGCGGTCGTCCGGCGCATGGTGAAGGCCGCCGAGACCATGTATGCCACCGGCGAACGCACGCAGGTGGACGTGCTGAAGGCGCAGGCGGAAATCACAATCCTGAAACAGAAGTGCCTGGAATTGCTGGCCCGAGAAAACACGCTCAAGGCGAAGTTGAACACGCTTTTCAACCGCCGGGCGGATGCTCCGCTGGGCGCGGCCGTTACGCCGCCTGCCCTGGCCGTTGTCGGCAATCTCGACAGCTTCTTTGCTCTGGCGGCGACCAACCGGCCCGAGGTGCAGGCCGCGCAAACGCAGATCGAACGGTATCAGCTTGAAAAGACGCTGATGGCCAAGGAAGCCATGCCCGATTACAAACTGGGGCTGGAATATCGCGACATCGATGCGAGCGACAACCAGGTGATGTTCACGGTCAGCGTGGAACTCCCGCTGCGGCGGACAAAATACCGGGCGGGTGTCCGTGAGGCCGAGAAGATGCGGGCATCCAGCCAGGCGGCGCGCGCGGCCGCGGAACGGCAGAGCGCCCTCGATGTGCAGGATGCCGCCTTCAAACTCCAGACCGCTCGAAGCACACTGGAGTTGTACCGCACCGAACTGATTCCCCAGGCTGAGGCCCGCTTCAGCGCCAGCGAAGCCGGATATCGGACCGGCAAGGTGGATTTCATGGATCTGCTTGAAAGCGAGCGCTTTCTGCTCAATGCCAGGATGAGTTATGCCATGGAAAAGGGCAGCGTGGGCATGCAGTCCGCCCGGCTGGAGCGGGCCATCGGCACGACCTTGCCGGCGAATGGCGCTCCGGGAGGAGAGGGGAAATGAAAAGGCACACATTCGTGAAGGCCATTTGCGAAACGTCCTCGGACGACACGGAGGTCGTCCCTCCAGGGGTGGTGGAAATCCGCTATCTGCCGCTTTTGGAAGGTCGGGCTTGCAACTCTGCGAAGCACGAGCCGTCCCGACCGTTCTTGCTGCTCGTCCTGCTGCTGGCGGCGGTGAGTATCGTTGCGTTGCCCACAGGATGCAACAGGGGCGGTGCTGTAAGTCCGGCCGGCAAAAGCGCGAAATTCCATTGCCCCATGCATCCCACGGTGGTCTCCGAGAGACCGGGCGACTGCCCGATCTGCGGCATGAAACTGGTGCCGATGGAGGAAAGCGGAAAGCGGAAAGCGGAAAGTAAAGCGGAAAGCGGGGAAAGGAAAGAGGGAAGCGAAGGGCAAAAACAGCCAGCGGTGACGAAGACGATGTATCGATCCACCATGAATCCTGGCGAGATCAGTGACAAGCCGGGCAAGGACTCGATGGGCATGGAAATGGAATCGTTCAAGGTTGCCAGCGGAAACGCGTCCGCGGTCCCTGGTCTGGCTGCGGTCTCGATCACGCCCGCTGCCCGTCAGCGCATGGGGCTCACGCTGGGAACGGTTGAAAAGCGAGCGATGACGCGCAAGATTCGGACTTCTGCGCGGATCGTGGCGGACGAAGCGCGACTCTACCGGGTCACCACGAAAGTGGAGGGCTGGGTGGACAAACTGCTCGTTTCGGTGAGCGGCCAGGAGGTGCATAAGGGAGATCCGTTGTTGACCATTTACAGCCCGCAATTGGTATCCGCACAACAGGATTTCCTGATCGCCCTGCAATCCGCCGGCGCCTTGACCGCCGGCGCCGGCGGGGATGCCGCGGAAGGCGCAAGGTCGTTGATGGAGGCTGCCCGGCAGCGCCTTAAACTATGGGATGTGAACGACGAACAGATTGGCAGGCTGGAGAAGACGCGGCAGGTGGATAAGACGCTGACCCTTTACGCGCCCGCGGGTGGATTTGTGATCGAGAAGGGGGTGCTGGCTGGTCAGAAGATCATGCCGGGCGATTCGCTGATGGTGGTGGCCGATCTTTCGGTGGTCTGGGGCGATGCGGACATCTACGAATCCGATCTGCAATACGTCCAAGTGGGCATGCCCATGGAACTCAAGCTGCCCTATTGGCCCGGCAAAACGTTTAGCGGCAAGGTGAGCTTCATATCGCCGGCCCTGGATCGCGAGACACGGACGCTCAAAATACGGCTTGAAATCCCCAATCCTGAAGCCTTGTTAAAACTGGAAATGTATGCCGACGCCACGCTGAATTATCCACTGGGCGAGCGGCTGGTGGCGCCGGAGACCGCCATCATGCGTACGGGCGAACGGAGTTACGCCTTTCGCGACGGCGCGGACGGGAAGTTGACGCCCGTTGAAGTAAAGCTGGGCGCGCGCAACGACGGCTGCTACGAGATCATTGCCGGATTGAAAGAGGGCGATCGCGTCGTGACTTCCGCGAACTTCCTGGTTGACTCGGAGTCCTCCATGCGCGCCGCGCTGGAGGCCGTGACTGAATGAAAGCGGAGAGCGGAGAGCGGAGAGTAGGGCGAGAGCGGAAAGCGGAAAGCGGAGAGAAGGGCGAAAGCGGAGAGAAGGGGAAAGGTGGGGGATATGGAAGATCCGTTGCTGAAATATCCGTTTTACGTCAAGGCCTGTGCTCTCTACGAAGACATGATGGGGGATTCTGAATTAATTGGGCAGGATTACAGGGGGCGAGAAATCTGCAGACAAACAAATTTATCGAGGCAGCATTGATTGAGACGCGTACGCAGCAAACCGACGAAATCATAGCTTTGCTCGTGGCTACCATCAAGACGTTGAAGCAAAAAGGAGGGAAAGAGTGACACGCCTATCCGTTCGCGGAATTACGCTTTCCGCTTTCCGCCTTCCGCTTTCGGATCCCCGCTTTCCGCTCTCCGCTCTCGCATGATCCGCAGAATCATAGAATTCAGCGCGCGCAACCGTCTGCTGGTCATCGGACTGGCGGCCGCGGCGGTGGCGTATGCCGTGTATACGATGCGGAATATTCCGCTGGATGCGATCCCGGACCTGAGCGATACGCAGGTCATCGTCTATACCAAGTGGGATCGCAGCCCGGACATCATGGAAGACCAGGTCACCTATCCGATCATTGCCGCGCTGCTCGGCGCCCCGAAGGTCAAGGCCATCCGCGGCTTCAGCGATTTCGGCTTCTCCTACGTGTACGTGATATTTCAGGACGGCGCCGACATCTACTGGGCGCGCAGCCGGGTGATCGAATACCTGTCGAAGATCCGGGCCAGCCTGCCGTCCGGCGTTACGCCGGAACTCGGTCCCGATGCCACCGGCGTGGGCTGGGTCTTCGAGTATGCGCTGGTGGACAAGTCCGGCAAGCACAACCTGGCCGAATTGCGCACCTTCCAGGACTGGAACTTGCGCTACGCCCTGCAGAGCGTGCCCGGTGTGGCGGAGGTGGCCGGCATCGGCGGCTTCCAGAAGCAGTACCAGGTTACGATCGACCCCAACCGGCTGCAGAACTACGGACTTTCCCTGATGGAGTTGACGGAGTCCATCCGCCGCAACAACAACGAAGTCGGCGGCCGGTTGATCGAGTGGAGCGGACGGGAATACATGGTGCGCGGCCGCGGCTACGTGAAATCCACGGAAGATCTCGGCAAGGTCGTCGTCAAATCCAACGCGCAGGGCACACCCGTACTGCTGCGGGACGTGGCCGGGATCACGCTCGGCGCCCAGATCCGGCGCGGCCTGGCGGACCTGAACGGCAACGGGGACGCGGTGGGCGGCATCGTCGTCATGCGGCATGGCGAAAACGCCATGAACGTGATCAAGCGGGTGAAGGGCAAACTGGAAGAACTGAAGCCATCCCTGCCCGAAGGCGTGGAGATCGTCACCACCTACGACCGGTCCGACCTGATCGGGAAGTCCATCGACAACCTGAAGGACGAACTGCTGATGGAGATGATTATCGTCAGCCTGGTGATCCTGTTCTTCCTCTGGCACATCCCGTCCGCCAGCGTGCCGATCGTGACGATTCCCATTTCCGTCGCGATCGCCTTCATTCCCATGTGCTTCATGGGGCTGAGCTCCAACATCATGAGCCTTTCCGGCATCGCCATTTCCATTGGGGTCCTGGTGGACGGCGCAATCGTGGAGGTGGAGAACGCCTACAAGAAACTGGAACTCTGGCAGGAGCATGGCCGGGTGGGCGATTTCCACAAGGTTCGGCTCGAAGCGCTGATGGAAGTTGGCCCATCGGTCTTCTTCTCGCTGCTGGTGATAGCGGTGGCTTTCCTGCCTGTATTCACGCTCGTTGACCAGGAGGGGCGTTTGTTCAAGCCCCTGGCCTATACGAAGACACTGGTGATTGCCGTGGCGGCCCTGCTCGCCGTCACCCTCGATCCGGCGGTCCGCATGCTCTTCGCGCGCATGGAGCCGTTCAAAATGCGCTTCCGTCCGCTGACGTGGCTGATGAATGCGATCTTCATCGGCAGGTACTATCCCGAGGAGCGGCATCCCGTCAGCCGGTTGCTGTTCAGGCTGTACGAACGACCCTGCCGCTGGGTGCTGCATCATCCGAAGAGCGTGATTGCGCTGTCGGTCCTGATTGTCGGCAGCACCGTGCCGGTCTATCTCAAACTGGGCCATGAATTCATGCCGCCGTTGAACGAGGGTGTGATTCTCTACATGCCGACGACGCTGCCGGGGATCTCCGTGACGGAAGCGCAACGGCTTCTGGAAACTCAGGATCGCATACTCAAATCCTTTCCCGAAGTCGTCTCCGTGTTCGGCAAGGCAGGCCGGGCCGATACCTCCACCGACCCGGCGCCGTTCTCGATGATGGAAACGACGGTCGTGTTGAAACCGTCGACCGAATGGCGTCCCAAGCAGCGCTGGTTCACGGAATGGGCGCCCAAGCCGCTGCGTGCGGTCTTGGGGCATATCTGGCCGGAGCACGTGTCATGGGAGGAACTGATCGACGAAATGGATGGGGCCATGCAGATACCGGGCAGCATCAATGCCTGGACCATGCCGATCAAGGGCCGCATCGATATGCTTTCCACGGGCGTGCGAACTCCCATCGGCATCAAGATCTTCGGCGCGGACCTGGCCGAAATCGAGCGCCTGGGCAAGCAGGTTGAAGGGACGCTGCGCAAAGTGCCTGGGACCCGCAGCATTTTCGCGGAACGGGCCTCGGGCGGCTTTTTCGTGGACTTCGCGCCCAAGCGCGAGGCCCTTGCCCGCTACGGACTGACCGTCACCGATGTGCATGACGTGATCATGACCGCCATTGGCGGCGAGACCGTTTCGACCACCATCGAGGGGCGCGAACGATACTCGATCAACGTGCGTTATCCGCGCGATCTGCGCGCCGACCTGGATCAACTTCACACTTCCTGATCTCGGAGGAAAATGAGTTGGCACTTTTCTGGTATTTATCAGGCGAGTTCGTAGATCAAACGCGCGCCGGTTTCAGGGTGGTAAAAAGCGGCGTGGGTTAAATCTGCGAGGAGTGCGCTGAT
>CAIYGI010000326.1 GCA_903925685.1 uncultured bacterium | reverse complement strand
TGCGGCCCCACGCGCGTCAATGGAACTCAGGCATTTATGGGCACTACAAACCGAAACCCACACGATATATCAGGGACTTGCGACTGAAATCGAACCGATTTTGCCCGAAACCGTTGAGTACCCGCGAAACTTGGGCTAGTGTTGGGGCGAATTACCGCGCCGCAAAGCGCGCACAATCCACGCCTGATTTCATCAGCAAAATGGGCACGGTTGAAGAAGAAGCCGGCGAGACGATGTATTGGATGGAGTTGATTGTGGAATCGGGACTGATGGCCGGAAACCTTCTATCCGATCTCTACCGTGAACCGTGGATGACGATCCTTCCGTTCGCAAGGGTCTTTCCCGTCTGCTGCGCTCTGCCGGTTATGATGTGGAGGTGTTCTCTTCTGCTACGGAGTTCCTTGCCCGAGCGCGTTCGGGTGTTCCGCGTTCCGCGCTCCCCGCTCCGCGTTCGTCCGCCGCCTGCCTGGTTCTGGACCTTCAGATGCCCGGGCAGAGCGGACTTGATCTTCAACAATCCCTGACAAGGCCCGGTTATAGCCTGCCCATCGTTTTCATCACCGGGCATGGCGATATTCCCGCGAGCGTGCGCGCCATGAAAAAGGGGGCGGTGGATTTTTTGACCAAGCCATTTGACGATCAGGCTCTGCTGGACGCGATCGCCGTGGCGTTGAGCAGGGATCAAGCAGCGCGCGCACGGCAGGCGGAGAGCGCGGAAATCAGGGGCCGGGTTGAAAAGTTGACGCCTCGCGAGCGCGACGTGATGAACTTGGTCATAACCGGCATGTTGAACAAGCAGATCGCCGCGGAACTCTGCATCGAGCCTGGAACCGTCAAGGTGCATCGCGGCCGGATGATGACAAAGATGGGGGTCCAGTCCGTGGCGGAATTGGTGTCTCTGAACTCTGAACTCGGAACGCGGAACTCGGAACGCTGAAGAAAAAGAAGAAAATAAATTCCGTACTTCGGCGTTCCGCGTTCAGACTTCCTGATCCGGCAGGAAAATGACTTGGCACTGTTTGATCGATTCCATGGAGGGCGACGGGGCTCCGTCGCCGGAACCACGGCGGCAGGGGCATCCGCCTCCTTTATAACGAACCAATCATTGACAAGGGAAGGCGTGTTCGGCCGCTAAGGAGTTCGGGTTTGCCGATGCGGAAGCGTTTGTCCGGTGGCTGCCAACGGTGTCTTTGAGCAGAGCGCAACTTGAGGCGCTGGCGAGTCATCTTACGATCAGCGAAACCTATTTCTGGCGCGAGCCGCGGGTGTTTGAGGCGCTTGAAGATAGGATTCTGCCGGAACTGATCCGTTCGCGGAGCGTCGGCAATAGGCGGCTGAGAATCTGGAGCGCGGGCTGCGCGACAGGCGAGGAGCCCTACTCGATTGCGATTGCGCTCCGGCGCGCGCTCCCCGTCCCGGAAGATTGGCGCATCACTATTCTGGCCACGGACATCAATCCGCACATACTGCGAAAAGCATCCGCGGGCGTGTACGGCGAGTGGTCGTTCCGCAACGCGCCGCCATGGCTCAAGGGCACATGGTTTCGTCCGAAGAAGGACGGGAAGCTTGAGATCCTCCCGGAAATCAGGAAGATGGTGTCATTCGCCTACCTGAATCTAGCGGAGGATATTTTCCCGTCGCCGGTGAACAATACAAACGCGATGGACCTCATCTTCTGTCGGAACGTGCTGATGTATTTTGCGGCGGAGCGCGCCCAGGAGATCGGGGAAAGCCTGCGCGGCTGCCTCTTGCGGCCATGGTCAATGTCGCGGCCGCGAAAACGTTAATTGATAATCTGAATGCCAATTACAATCAGGTCTTAAACAACTGTTATACTAACATTGGCACAAATTTGGTCATGAAGGCCCAACTCGACGATAATGATAAAATGGTATTCCTGGAGTTTGCCAATGGCACCCATCTAATTAACGACCCCGACATTGCGCTTAACGATCTCTATACTGCCGCGTCACAGTTGAGTATCGAGTCTGTTTATACCGCAGACTTGACCCTTCTGCAGGATCGGCTGCCTTTTGAACATCAGGTCTACCCCGGCATGTACGATTTGTTCAATAAAATAAATTCCCTGCGGGTCAGCGCCTTGTATTTCAAGAAAGAACGGCAAGCTTTTCTGTTTTTGCATAGGATTGGATCCGAGACAAACATCCCCTTTTCGCAATGGATGACTAGCAACCTGATCGAATGCACGCCAGGCCTGAATTCGACGGTAAGTTACATCAACAGTGACGTTGCGAATAACGAGATCCTGCTCAAAATGGCCACCCTGCTCACAAACACAGTGGCAACAAATCAATCCCAACGGTTGGCGTATCTTGGGGGTCTGATCAATACCAACTACACCTTTGCGGTTCCCCCGAACTATTGGAACAGCGGGCCCCAGCAAGTGTTGCCTTCTTACAAGGTGTTGAACAATGCGGATGGCCGCAATTATTTGATCGTCAAACAAGCCAATGCGATTGCGTTTGCTTATCAACTGGTGGAAGATGCTCAGCCCTTTGCGGCGTACACACTTCGCACCGGCGATGGCCGTTATCAACTGGCATACGACACGGGCGACCTTGCGGGCCTTCTTCAAGGGAATACAGGCAACGACCCCTTTGGGTATTTAAGCTCGATTTCGAGCGGTGGGTTGACCAACCTTACCCAGGCGAACGGCATCCTGCTGGCCAGGACCCAATCCCCGGAAGGTGCGAATCAGGAATTGTATTTATTGGATGCGCAGGCTTATAACGCCAACGTGTTTGGCGACCAGTACTTGAGGTTTGGAGGCACCACCAATGGCCCGCTGGTCAAAATGAAAGACGTGGTAGCTGGGACATCCTTTCCTTTCAACGATGGCGCCAAAGCATTGAACAATGCGGGCTTTTTAAACATCTATTACGATACACATATCAGGACTTCCGGAACGATGGCAACCAACGCAGCCGGGTGGTATGTCCCATCCGATGAGACAGCCATGCCGGCTATGTTCAGTTTGGACGACGGCGATGTGCTTGATTTATCGCTTCTTTCCGGTCTGTTAGAAAAAACCATTCGTATCTGCGGCAACGCCACAATCGTAGGCGGCGGCCCGAGTATGACTATTTCCAATTTAAAGATCGAATCCTATGGCGGGAGCCTGACGATCTCGAATCTGTTTCTGTCGTCATCCTCTAATATCATCAATAATGTGAACGATTTGGTCCTGGTGGTTACGGGGAGCAATTCTTTCCAAAGCGCGCTTGTTACGGCTTATGGCTATAATACCTCCGTCATCGGAGGGGGAGGGGGGGGCGGCGGCATTACCATCAGCGGACCGGGCACGCTGGTGGTGAAAACCACCTCAACCACCATGCCGGCGATTCTATCGGGTGGGTCCATAATTGTAAACGGCGCCTCCAACCTGATCGTTTCCGCCCAGGGCGCCACCAGTATGTATAACGGCGATCCCATCGACGAGTTAATCAGTGGGCATTTATTCATCGTCGATTCCAAAGTGACCAGTCATGTGGGTGTTGAAAGCGACAATGAATTTGCCGCCTCCATGGTCACGCTTGGGAACTCCGTTCTGGACATGTCCTATGGCACAATCAACCCCAATCTAATCAGCCCATGTGTATGGCTGGGGGCTGTCAGAGGCGTGTCTCAGGTCAGCGTTAAAACCGATAGCGCAAACTATTCCGGAACAGGCGCCAATATATATTTGAGAATCGAAGGCACAAACGGCGCAACCAAGTACTACAATATTAAAACCCTGGCCGGCGGAGATGGTGACTTTCAAGACGGCAAAACGGCTGAGTTTCGCATGTCCTACAGTGTTACCAACACAGGGGGCGGCAATTTTCAAGGACTTGGCGTCATCCAATTCATTCAATTATACGAGGATAACAGCGGTTCCAGTCCCGATTGGCATTGTGACTGGGTGAACATCGCGCCCAATGTCGTGGGAGACGTGCCGACCGCCTATCAATTTGCCGTAGCGCATAATTTTAATGGCGCGAGCGATGTCCAGACGGTGAGCGCCGTTGAGCAGAATAACCCGTATACCTATACGATTAACCCCGATCATGCGACGGTCACCATCAACCACTACGCCGGTTCCAACGCGGCGGTAATCGTTCCGTCCACGATACATGGATATGCGGTCACCGACATCGGGCCCAATGCATTCTACAGCAACGAAAATTTGGTCAGCGTCACTATTCCATCCAGCGTCACCAACATCGGCTCTACGGCGTTCCATAATTGCTACGGCATGATGGGGGTCTATTTCCAAGGCCTCCCGCCCAATCTGATCTACAATAATAATGAGTCCCCGTTCTACGGAGACGACTTTACGGCTGTTTATTACCTGCCTGAAAACGCATGGGGATGGGGTTCGACTTTTAGCGGATTGCCGACCGCCTTGTGGACGCCTTTTTACTACACGATCAACCCCGATAATACGGTCGCCATCACCGGCTACAGCGGCCTTGGCGGGACGGTGGTAATCCCGGGCATGATCGAAGGACTTCCAGTCACCAGCCTCGCGAGCAACGCGTTCTATGCCTGCGCCGATATTACCTGCGTCTCGATCCCGAACAGCGTCACCAACATCGGGAGTAGCGCATTTTTTGGGTGCGCCAATCTGACAGGCGTTTATTTCCAAGGCGACGCTCCCGGTCAGGTTGGCGCGAATGTGTTCAATGGCGACACCGGGGCGACCGTCTACCACTTTGCTGTAACCGCCAACTGGCCGGCGGTTCCCGGCGCCTGGTACGATCGTCCGACGGCGCTATGGCTTGACGTTATCAACGGAACCGACGGGAGTTGCTATACCAACCTGCAACAGGTGGTGATTACCGCGAATGCTCCCGCGCCAGGGGCGGTCTTTGCCCAATGGACCGGCACGACTCAGTATCTTGCGAGCGTTACTGCCGCATCCACCACCGTGAGCATGCCGCTGCAACCTGTGACGCTGACGGCGACCTACTACTATGCGCCGTCCATCACGACCCAACCGGCCGGCAAATCGGTCATCAACGGATTTAACGCGACCTTCAGCGTGACGGCCGGAGGAACCGCGCCATTGGCATACCAATGGTATTTCAACACCAATGCGATCGGTGGGGCAACGGCGACAAACTATACCATCAGCGGGGTGACGTCGAACGATGCCGGCGGTTACACGGTGGAGGTGACCAATCTGTATGGCAGCGTGACCAGCAGCGTGGCGGTTTTGGCGGTGCTTTATCCGCCGTTCATCGCGACGTCGCCGACCAGCCAGGTGGTCGCGCTGGGCGGGACGGTGAACTTGAGCGTTTCGACAACCGGACAGGGCCCATTGAGTTTCCAGTGGTTCAAGAATGGCGGGATGATTTCAGGCGCTACCAACAACACGTTGACCCTGGCCAGTGCGGGGGTGCAGGACTCGGGCGTCTATTATGTGGTGGTAACCAACGCGTGCGGTTTGAAGATCAGTCTGCCCGCCACGGTGACGGTCGGCGTTCCGCAACTACTGGCCTGGGGCAATAACGTCTACGGTCAGTTGGGCGACGGGACCACGACCAACCGGAGCAATGCGGTATGCGTAACCAGTAATGTGGTGGCGGCGACGGCGGGTGAGGATCATTCTCTGTTTGTTAAGGCCGATGGCTCGTTGTGGGCGATGGGCCGGGACAACTGCGGCCAGTTGGGCGACGGGACCATAGGCCATAGTGACAGTCCGGAATGCGTAGCCAGCAATGTGGCGGCGGTTGCGGCGGGAGGCTTTCATTCCCTATATTTGAAAGGCGACGGTACATTGTGGACGATGGGCGATAACGACTGCGGCCAGTTGGGCGTCGGTACTATAGGAGGTCAGAGCGACAGTCCCGTATCCGTAGCCAGCAATGTGACGGCGGTGTCGGCGGGGTTGCATCATTCGCTGTTCTTAAAGGAAGGCGGCGCTTTATGGGGAATGGGCGATAACGAATATGGCGAGTTGGGAGACGGGACCACGACGCAACGAGGCAGTCCTGTGCCCGTGTCCGGGCTGTCGCTGGCCAATGTCATTTCAGGCTGTAATGCCGATCATTCCCTGGCGGTTGGTCTGCTGCTGGAGAAACCCACCTTTACGCTCACCATCCAGCCCACACGGGGATCGGCCAGTCCGGCGGTGGGCGTATACACGAACATTGCCGCAACCATTCTGACCAATACCATGAGTTCTCCTGACGAGCGGGGCGCCACGCAATTCGTTTGCGCCGGTTGGGTCATGACCGGAAACACGCCGATGAGCGGCCAGACAAACCGCATGGTCATGACAATTACCAACGACGCGGTGTTGACGTGGTTGTGGACGACAAACTACTGGCTGGCGACGGCCCATGGGACAAATGGTTCAGTGAATGTCGGGACAGGCTGGCAACCGTCCGGCGCGACGACACAGATTACCGCGACGGCGAATCAATATTTCCATTTTGCCAACTGGGGTGGCGATGCAACCGGAGCATCGAATCCGCTGGAGCTGCTGATGGACGCGCCCAAGTCGGTGACGGCGAACTTTGCGGCCAACATGACCACGAATCAGCCCACGCCGGAATGGTGGCTGGCGCAGTACGGTATCTCCAATAACTTCGAGCAAGCCGTGCTGAACGATCCTGATCGCGACGGCATGGCAACTTATGCGGAGTATCTGGCCGGCACTGATCCCACGAATCGCAACTCGGTCCTGGCGTTTTCCGGTGTCGCGCCTGAACTCAACGGCACTGGCATGGTCATCAGTTGGCAAGGCGTGGAAGGCAAGTTATACAGTCTCGCGCGCGGCACCAACCTCACGGACGTTGCGCCCTTCGGCCAACACGTGAGCACTAACATACCCGGCGTGTCCCCAATGAACACGGAAACCGACAAGACGGCCGTGGGCACCGGTCAATGGTTTTACCGTATCGAACTGGAGTAATTTGAACTCGTCTTGCGCGGCGCGGCGGTGTATCGTTCCGCCATGAGCGCGAACGGATGCCGTCTTGGGGTAAACATCGACCATGTCGCCACGCTGCGCCAGGCGCGCGGCACGGCCTATCCCGACCTCGCCGCCGCGGCGCAGGCATGCCTGGCGGGCGGGGCGCAGGGGATCACCATTCACCTCCGCGAGGATCGCCGCCACATTCAGGATCGCGACGTCTACGCCTTGCGTCGGGAGCCTGGTGTGCGCTTGAATCTTGAAATGGCGATAGTGCCCGAAATCGTGGCTATCGCCGTCGATGTGCGTCCGGACGAGGTCTGCTTGGTGCCCGAGCGGCGGCATGAGTTGACCACCGAGGGCGGTCTCGATGTGGCAGGGCAGGCGGTGTCGGTTCACGATGCGGTCGCCGCGCTGGCGCAGACCGGCGTCCAGGTGAGTTTGTTCATCGATCCCGATCCCCGCCAGATCGAAGCCGCCGCCTGCAGCGGGGCGCCGGTCATCGAATTGCATACCGGGCGCTATTGCAACGCCTCGGAGGCGGATGCTTCCGTCGAACTGGCCCGCCTGATCGAAGGCGCGCGTCTGGCGCACCGGCGCGGGCTCAGGGTCAACGCCGGACATGGACTCAGTCTCGACAATCTGCATGGCATCATGAACGTGCCGCATCTGGACACGTTGAACATCGGGCACAGCATAGTATGTCGTGCGGTTTTCATAGGGCTGCGCCAGGCGGTCTCCGAGATGGCGGCGGCGCTTTCGCGATATGCCGGAGGCTTGCCGTGACGGACGCGGCGCAGGGCGGACGTGTGCTCGGAACGGGCGTGGACCTGGTTGAAAACGAGCGGGTTCGCGAATTGATCGAGCGTTGGGGTTCCCGTTTTCGCGACCGCGTCTATCTGCCGGCGGAACAGACCTACTGTGAATCCAAGGCGGCGCCGTGGCTCTACTATGCCGGCCGTTTCGCCGTCAAGGAGGCCGTTTCCAAGGCTTTTGGCACGGGCATCGGCGAGGGACTCGGGTGGTTGGACATCGAGGTCGTCAAGGATCCCCGAACGGGCGCGCCTTCGACACGGCTGGGGCCGTTGGGCGCGGAGCTGGCCCGCCGGCGCGGCGTGTCGGACGTATTGATCAGCCTTTCACACACCCACCATTTTTCCGTGGCGCACGCGCTACTGGTTTCATAAATGAAGACCATTACCACCGAACGCATGCGGGAGATCGACCGTCTGGCGGCGGACGAGTTCGAACTGCCCGGCGAGGAACTCATGTACCGCGCCGGGCACGGCGTGGCGATTCTCGTCGAACGGCTCTGCGACCGCCACCATTTCATGAATCCTTTCATTCAACTGGTTGCCGGCCGGGGCAACAATGGCGGCGACGCCTTTGTGGCGGCAAAAATTCTTCACGAGGACGAGCATGACGTTGAATTGCTGTTGGCTGGTAACGCCGCCGAGATTCGCGGCGATGCGCTGGCCCATTTCAGCAAAATGCGGGCGGCCGGGGTGCCTTTCCGCGAACTGCCCACCAGGCAGGACTGGGACGACGCCATCGACGACGCCGAAGCATGCCAGATTCTGGTGGACGGGGTGCTCGGGATCGGTGTGCAAGGTCCGCCGCGCGGTCCGGCGGCGGGGGCCATAGGCTACATCAATAGTCTTGCCGATCGCGCGCTGGTGGTCTCGATTGACGTGCCGTCCGGACTTGACGCCGACACGGGCACGGCTCCGGGCGAGGTGGTGACGGCCGATGTAACGGCCACGATCGGGTTGCCCAAGCAGGGCATGTTGATGCCCGACGCGCTGCCGGTGATTGGAACCGTCGAGGTGATTTCACTCGGCATCCCTGATGAACTGACGAACACGCTGCCGGCGGGGCTCGAACTGCTGACCATTGCGGACGTGGCGCCACTGTTGCCGCGCCGGGCGCGCACCGCGCACAAGGGCGATTTCGGTCATCTGCTGGCGATCGGCGGCGCGTCCGGCTACGCCGGCTCCATCGCGCTCACGGGGCGCGCCGCACTGCGATCCGGGGTCGGACTGGTATCAGTTTGGGCGCCGCACGGGATTGTGCCGGTGGTGGCGGGAGCGGCGCTCGAAGCCATGATCCACGGCGGACCGGAAACTGAAATCGGCAGCCTGCGCGCCGACGGTTGGAATGTCTGGATCGGACGCCTGGCGGAGTTTCAGGCCGTGGCGGCTGGGCCGGGACTTACGCGCCATGCCGAAAGCGCCAGACTGGTGGAACGTCTGCTTGAAACGGTGACCGTCCCGCTGGTGCTTGATGCCGACGCTCTGCATGGGTTTGCGGGGCGTCCCGAGGCGCTACGGCAGGCGGCCGGGCCGCTGGTGATCACGCCGCATCCGGGCGAGATGGCGCGGTTGCTCGGCTGGACCGTGGCGGAAGTACAGGCCGATCGTTTCGTGGCGGCGACGCGCGCGGCCGAACTGACGCATGCCGTGGTGGTATTGAAAGGCGCCGGCACCCTCGTGGCATCGCACGCTGCGCCGCCACTCTATGTCAATCTGAACGGCAACCCCGGCATGGCCACGGGCGGCATGGGCGACGCACTGACAGGCCTGATCGGCGGCTTCCTGGCGCAGGGGCTGGTCCCATTTGCGGCGGCCTGCGCCGGCGTTTTTGTGCATGGCCTGGCGGGGGACTGTGCGGCGGCACACCAGTCCCAGGCGGGACTGACGGCCGGGGATGTGATCGATGAAATCCCGAATGTAATGCGCGACATTCAGGGCAGGTAACACGAATATGAAAGAAATCGAAGAAGGCACTGTCTTGAACTTGGATTTCTCCAAGATTGCCAAGATCGCGCGTGTGTGTGCGGATGTGATTCCAGTGGCGATACAGGATGCCGATACACGGGAGGTGATCCTGATTGCCTACACCAATGCCGCGGCTTTGCAGAAGGCCATTTCCGAGCGCACGGCGATTTTCTGGAGCACTTCGCGCAACGAACTGTGGGAGAAGGGCAAAACCTCCGGTGAGACCTTCGAATTGCTGGAGGTGCTGGTGAACTGCGAGCAAAACTCGCTCGTGTACCGTGTTCGTCCGCGCCGCGGCCGCATCTGCCACACTAAAAACGCCCAGGGCCAGCCGCGCAACTGCTATTACCGGCGGGTGAATTTTCAGACGATGGCGCTGGAAAACCTGGACCCGTAAGGACCAGCATGACGGAAATCGCTCCCAAGTTTCGCCACGGGTGTGCCGCCATCTCCGGCCGGCCGGGCGCGTCCCGGTATTGGCGGCTGTGGCTGCCGGACCTGCTGGTGCTCGCGGCGTTGATGGCGGCGACGCAGTGGTTTTTCGGTGACGGCACACGCGACATCGTCTGGATGCGTCCGCTGTTCACGCCGGGGGTGGAGGAAGGATGGACGCAGTATCAGGCGCTTTTCTGGTCCTGGCTCAAGGATGTTCTGGCGCCAGTGCCGGCGCTGGCCGTGGTGGCGGCATCCGTCTGGGTGCTGTGGCGGGGGTGGAAGCATCCTCGCTGGACGCGCTGGCGGGCGCATGCGCTGTTCGTACTCTTTGCGCTCAGTCTGGGCCCGGGACTGGTCGTCAACGGCGTGCTTAAACAGGCCTGGGGGCGCCCTCGTCCGCGGCAAGTTGAAGCCTTTGGCGGGGCTTTGCAGCATCGCGGTCCGTGGGAGCGCGGCCAGGCGGGACAAGGCCGGGCGTTTCCCTGCGGACACAGCTCGGTCGGGTATTACCTGACGGTTTTCTATTTTTTATTCCGCCGTCGCCGCCGCTGGATCGGTGCACTGGCGCTGGCGGCCGCCATGGCATATGGAACCATGGTCGGTTATGGCCGGATGCTCGCCGGAGCGCATTTCCCGTCAGACGTGCTTTGGTCGGCATGGCTGGTGCTGCTGGTCAACTGGGCTTTGTATTACTTCGTCTTCAATCTTCCGGGCCGCGAAGATGCTTTGGCGAGCGTAGCGGCGCCGCAGGCGGGACGTGCGGCTTCGTGGCGGGTTTGGCTGGGCGGCTTACTGGGAGTGGGGGCGCTGGGCGGTGTGATGCTCGGGATGCCGGTTTATGACGAGCTTTCTTATCGCTGGCCGCCTGCGGGCGTAGTGGCGATCGTCTTCGAAAACGCCGATTTGACCGTGCATCTCGACGAAGGCGACAATCAAGTGCGCCTGGTGGGAACTGGGCGCGGCTTTGGCGTGCCGGGTAGCGGTGTGCGATGTCTTGTCGCACGCCATGCGGATGCAGGCGGCAAAGGTGAACGCTTGGACCTGCGTTTCAAACGAGTGGGGTTGGTCACCGATCTCGATGTCGGAGCAAGTGTCTGGATCCCCGTGGACGGATTGCGGAAACTGACCATTCTCGGGCGGCAGGGGCAGGTTCGCATCGTCGCAAGGCATCGTCCAAGCGAGGGACTGCGGATCGAATTGGCCTCAGGACAGGTGGTATTGCCGCCCGAGTGGGGCGCCGATCGAACAGGCATCGAGATCCTGTCTCCGCCGGGGTCCTTGAAGCAGGAGTGAGCACTAACACCTAACACCTAACACCCTCTCGACAGTTCGACGATGAACACGGCGCCGCCGCCTTCACGCGGCTCAAAGCGCACGTCACCGCCCAGTTCGCGCAACATCCGGCGCGCCAGACTCAGGCCGAGCCCTGTGCCTGACTGACGGGCGGTAAGCGTATCGTCCACGCGGTAAAAGGTTTCGAAAAGGCGCGCACGATGTTCCGGCGGAATTCCGGGCCCCCGGTCGAGCAGCCTGATCGCCGCGCCGCCGTCGGGGTGGGGGACGAGTTCAACCCGCAACACCCCCCCCCCCGCGGCGGCATACTTGGCGGCGTTGTCGAGCAGGTTGAGCAGGGCCTGTTCCAATGCATCGCGATCGACGGCGACCGTGATCGGAACATCGGGCAGGGCGGTGTCCAGTTGCAGACCGGCTTCCTCGATGCGCCGCCGCTGATCCTGCAGAATGGCGCTTAAAAACCCGCACAGTTCCAACGGTTCCACGCGGTAATGTTTGCGATGCTGATCCAGCCGGCTGAAGTCGAGGACGTTGTTGACCAGCCGCGTCAGCCGTTGGCTCTCCTCCACGATCACCCGCAGATAATGCCGACGTTTGGCTTCGTCCGGCACGCGGTCCGCGGCGAGCAGTTCGGCGTAGAGCCGGATCGTGGTGAGCGGGGTTTTCAACTCGTGCGAGACGTTCGAAACAAATGAACTTTTGCGCTGGGCGTCGCGCATGTGGCGGCGCGCCTGACCGAGCAGAAGCGTGGCGCCGGCCACGATGGCGGCGATAAAGAGCGCGGCCAGCGTACCCGACAGCAGCGCCATTCCCCGGCTGGCGTCAGCCGTGGCTCCTGTGCCGTAGAGCGCGACCTCCCAGTGCGGCAGATTGGGCGCGAGGCTGATGGTTGTCAGTTTGCGTGAGGTGGAGATGATTTCCTCCGCCCCGCGCTGGTGGACCACCTTGCCGGCGTCATCCATCAGCGCATATGCGTAGCCGGGAGCGCCTTGCGGCGGAAGAGCGCCTATCAGGCGCGCCAGCAGTGCCGCCATTTCGACTTCGACACCGTAGGCGGAACACCCGTCCGCAGCCTCCGCCGACCGTACCCAGGCTATCAGATGCAAACGGTTATCGCTCACCCACGGCAGCCATCCGGCGCCGGGCGTCATCGGGCGGGGCGCCTTCATTCTTTGCTGAACGCGGGCGTTTTGCGCGAGCGAGCGGCGCACCTCCTGCTGCGGGGAAGGGGATGGGGTGGTGACAGGGGCGGAGACAGCGGTTGGCTCGTTGCCGATGTCGCCGCGCGGCTGATCCCAGGCGGACTCCGATTGAAAGAAGGCGGCGTAGCGGCGCAGGAAGGCGCGCTGCTCGCCGGTCAACGACTGACTTGGATCGGGCAGCAGCGGAACGCCGTCCAGTCCGAGTATAAACACATTGCGCACAAACGGATTGTCGCGTTCCCACGCCTCCAGCGTGGAGCGCAGCCGGTCGCGCGGAATGGCCTGGAGTTGCGCGAGCAACCCGGTTTCCAAATCCTGCACGGCGGCGGAGATCTGGTCTGCGATCAGGCGCGCCTGCGACTCGGCCGCCGTCTGGGCGGCGCGGATCAATCGTTCCTGATCGTGCCGCAGCAAACGGGCCAGCAACGCGCCTGTGATGACCGTCGGCACGAAGATCAGAAGCCAGTAAAGAAATACCGCGCGCGAACGCATTGTTAGTCTTTTCAGGGCGCTACTCTTCAGTCCGGTCGGTGAAATTCGTCTTGGCGTAATTCCAGATCTTGAGGTTGTCCAAGCTCGATCGCCACCTTGCCAAACACTGTCTCAAACTTGATCTTTTCAAGATTGATGACGCCCTTCAGTTTGTCGCCGTTTCGCAGGTCGATTGAAGCCGTTTCATGATCTTCACCGATCTTGATCGCGAGTATCTGCTTTAATGGGAGGTCAAGTGTGGCGTAGGAGGTCTGCACCGGGACCGACTCGATACGGGGAACCCCTATGACGCGTGAACCGTCGATCAAGTCAAGTTCGAGGCGAACCTGCGATTCCTTTTTTTCGTTTTCTGCCCAGGCCGCGCCGACCAGCGTTACGGTTAAAAGCAACATTCTGCAGAGCGCTATTTTCTTCATGCCATCCTCCTCATTCCATCATGTGTTCCCTTTTTTCCCCGAACCACGCCGTATTCCACCATCAGCGCGCTGCCGTCCTCAAGCACGACGGTGACCTTGGCGCCGAGGGACAGATAATCCTTCAGTTCCGGTTTGTCCTTGATCAATTCCGGTTCTTTCGATGGCTTTTGCTCCTCGGCTACCGCCGCCAGCCCAGCCACTAAGGCTGCCGCCATGATTGCCGCCAAGTATATATTTCTCACGCCGTCCCCTTTCGCTTTTGAATTGCGAAGCATGCTCGTCGTAAATGTCCACCCGCTAGCCACACTTTACAATGCCCGTAAGTTCACACTTCCTGATCTCGGAGGAAAATGAGTTGGCACTTTTCTGGTATTTATCAGGCGAGTTCGTAGATCAAACGCGCGCCGGTTTCAGGGTGGTAAAAAGCGGCGTGGGTTAAATCTGCGAGGAGTGCGCTGATC